>CALFXA010000177.1 GCA_937928015.1 uncultured Anaerolineales bacterium
GGATTTGTCTTCACCCTGGTCACCACCTGGAAGTTCGGCGCAGGCGTCTCCTCCGACGCCGTGCGTGCGCTGGGCACCGCTGAAAGCCTGCTGGCGGGACGTGGCTTCGTAGATAACGTCGGCACGCCCTACGTCCATTGGCCGCCGCTTTACCCGATGTTGCTGGCGGGACTCGGCTTCCTCACACGGCTGGATGTCTTCCATGTGGGCTGGGTTCTGAACCTGATCCTGTTCCCGTTAAACATCATGCTGTGGGGACGGTTGCTCGAACGTATCTTCCCCGAGAAGCTGCACTATGCGCTATGGATCAACGCCGCCACGGTCATTTCGACCTCGATGCTGCGTATTTATGCCAACATCGCCTCCGACCCGCTGTTCGTGACGACCATGATCCTGTTCTTCCTGGTCGCCGCCGATTATCTTGAAGCGCCGTCAAGCCGCAGCCTGTGGTGGATGTTCGCCATCGCGGGGTTGTCCATTTTGCAGCGCTATCTGGGTGTGGTGCTTTTCGGCGTGGGCGGACTGGTGGTGTTGGTCCGTCACGGCTGGCGCGGACTCCCGAAGTTGATTCTGCCTGCAAGCTTGAGCTTCCTGCCGACTGTTGCCTGGTTGTTCCTGCATAACTATCTTCGCTATCAGACGGTCTTTGGCCCGCGTGAATACAATGAGATGTGGCCGCTCGAAAACATCAGCCTCTCGTTGACCAAGGTCCTGCACTGGTTCCTGCCGTATCTGCCAGGCCTCAAGCCGCTGATGCTCCAACCGTGGACCCTAATCCTGCCGCTGGTCGCCATTGTCGCGCTGATCAACCTCAAGTGGCGGGAGAATTGGTCCGCGTGGGGCAGGGCGCTGGCGGGACGCTTCGTCTGGCCCGCGCTGGTCTTCGCCGTTGCCTATTACTTCCTGCTGGCCTACACCGTCAACACCATCGACCACCGCGACCTGACCTCGGACCGTTATTACATCATCATCTTCCCGCTGATCCTGATCTTCCTGTTCCTGAGTTATGAGCATCTGATTGCGCCTTTGCTGACCACAAAG
Organism: uncultured Anaerolineales bacterium; assembly: GCA_937928015.1. Lineage (GTDB taxonomy): Bacteria > Chloroflexota > Anaerolineae > Anaerolineales > Villigracilaceae > JACPVF01. The sequence continues at coordinate 1,042 of CALFXA010000177.1, forward strand.
ACCTTGCGCGTAGGCATCCTGCTCGTGGCGCTGGCCTGGTTCGTCTACCCCGCCTATTCCATGCAGGAATATCTGCGTCTGGCGCTGGTCAATGGCGAGCCGAGCAACTACAACATCTACAACTCCACCCACTTCATGGACATGGCCGTCACGCGTAAGGGACGCCAGCTCGTTGACGCCGACCCGAACGCCACGTTCTACACCAACTACGTCAACCTGCTATGGTTCCAGTACAAGCGGCCCATCCATCCGCTGCCCGCCGTCAATAATGACCTGCCTCAGGACCAGCGTCTCTCCATCCTGCGCAAGACCTACCCAGGCTGGCCTGGCGCGGAGACGGGTTACATCATCTGGTACACGCCCAACGAGTACAAGTACCTGGCTCCCATCGAGGATTTGAAGGAACTGGCTCATCTGGAGTTGATCTATGAGGATGACGATGGGCAGATGTATAGGGTGAGCGGGAAGTAAGAAGTGAAAAGGATACGGTATGATAAAGATGCTGTAAAGAGCGTGGCAATAGGAATAGGTATAGTTCTTGTCGTTTTGCTGGGCATAGGCAGCGTTTTGTGGTTCGAACAGGAATCCTACAAGCGTTTTCGTGTTGAAGAGCAAAAAACAATACCCCTTTTTGATTCCTTGAATGCAGATGTTTTTTCTGAAATCGAAACGCCACCAGGTGTAGAAAAAACTGGAGAACATCAAGGTGGTATTCTTTCTGCATATCACGGAAGATATCTATGGATTGACTATTACTATACAGACCCAACCGACAAATCTATTTGCTACGAGCCTCTTCCCTATGTCTGTACTGATGCCCTGAGAAGATTTTTATGTGGGAGTCGCGCTTTTTGATGGGTTCGCGATGGCACATATCGGGAATATTTTTCACGATGGTCCTTACCAAACAGAGTATGACTTTATTAATTCCAATCCAATTCAACACCCCCCCTGACGGATTTTCAAAGCCTGATTACGAATTAAGTCTTCAAGGAATAAGTCTTGGCTCAAGGCTAAGAATTAGTGAATTCTCTTATTCACCTCCGGAGGATCTGGGAAGTTGGATCAGAACGAACCTGAAATAATAATCGAGGAGTGCAAGCAATGTCCAAAAGAAAATATATTTTTATTGTGCTGGGGCTTTTACTGGTTTTGTTCACGGTGACTTGTAGCTACTTATACTTGAAATACCGGGAATATGAGTTGAAAATGGAGGAACGTGCGGCTGCGCGCTATCACCTGCTGTGCGAGGTGCTCAAACCGGGTATGTCGATGAATGAAGCGCTCGGCGTTTTGCATCAAGTTGGAGATTTCAAGATGAACAGAGTAAAAGAATCGCCCAGTTCTGTAATAGTAGGCTTAACCTTCACAGATCCAAAAATCGTGGATTCTTATGGCTTTTTTGATCTTGGTTTTTATGATTCTAAGTACAATGAAGCGTATATACAAGACCTTGATCAGTTCGAGGGAATCTGCCACTTCCCTAGGTGAACCCCATATAGACCTCCGAGTTTTCAAAAACACGGTGTATCTTACGTTTATGATGCCAACGGAAATCTCAGGAACGACGGTGTGAATACCTTACCTACGACCTTACGAATCTAAAGACAGTGAACAGAGAACAGAGAGTAGTTACCAGTATAGTGGCTTGGTTGATAGACTCAGCCAAAACAGAGTCAACTACATATAGGATTTGGACACTGGTCTGACCTAAGTCTTGTCTGACGATACAACCGCCTACACCTATGGCGTGGAATGAATCTTGCAGACTAATACCACCACGGAATACTTCCTCGGAGATGTACTGGGCAACGTGCGCCAGATAATCGCCGTGAACGGAGCAAAAATAACATATGTAGTGCAAGAGCATAACCCAAAGCGGCCCGCGCGTTAGCGCGGGCCGCTTCTTTCCTCTTTCTTCTAGAACAATCCCACCACCTTACCCGTCTTCAAATCCAAATCCACATCGTAGAACACGGGCCGCGTCGGCAGGCCAGGCATGGTGCGCATGTCGCCCAGGATCGGGTACAGGAAGCCCGCTCCCACGCTGGCGCGGATCTCGCGCACGCTCACGCGGAATCCCGTCGGCGCGCCCTTGAGCGCGGCATCCGTCGAGAAGGACAGGTGCGTCTTGGCCATGCAGATCGGCAGGGCGTCGAAGCCCAAACGGTTGTAGCGCTGGATCTGCTCCTCGGCCTCGAGGCTGTAGTCCACGCCGTCGGCGCGGTAGATCTCGCGCGCGATGGTCTCGATCTTCTCTTTGATGGACATCTCCACGGGGTAGAGTTGCTTGAAGCTGCTGGGCTTCTCTGCCGCGCGGATGACCGCCTCGGCCAGTTGGATCGCGCCCTTGCCGCCGTTCGCCCAGTGCGTCGAAACCACTGCATCCATTGCGCCCGCGGCCAGCGCCGCCTGGCGCACGATCTCCACCTCGGCGAGGGTGTCATTGGCGAACGAGTTGACCGCCACCACCACATTCACCCCATACTTGAGCGCGTTCTGGATGTGGCGTTCCATGTTGGGCAGGCCCTTGCGCAGCAGGTCGAGATTTTCCTCGGTGTACTCGGCGGCCAGCGGCTTGCCCGCCACCACCTTCGGTCCGCCGCCGTGCATCTTCAGCGCGCGGACCGTGGCCACCAGCACCACCACCTGCGGGACCAGCCCGCTGTAGCGGCACTTGATGCCGAAGAACTTCTCCATGCCGATGTCCGCGCCGAAGCCTGATTCCGTCACGACGTAGCCGTTCTTGCCGACCAGCTTGAGCGCGATCTTGTCCGCGATGATCGAGGACTGTCCGTGCGCGATGTTGGCGAACGGTCCCGCATGGACCAGGGCGGGCGTGCCCTCCAGCGTTTGCATGAGGTTGGGCTTGATGGCGTCCTTCATTAGCACGGTCACCGCGCCTGCCGCGCCCAAATCCTCCACGGTCACGGCCTCGCCGCGTTTGTTGGTCGCCACCACCATGCGGCCGAAGCGCTCGCGCATGTCCTCCAGCGAGGTGGTCAGCGCCAGCACAGCCATGATCTCCGAGGCGACCGTGATGTCGTAGCCCGAGCGATGCTCGAAGCCTGCCTCGTCCTTACCCAAGCCGACCTCGACCTCGCGCAGGAAGCGGTCGTTGACGTCGATCACGCGCCGCCAGGTGATGGTGCGCTCGTCGATGTCGAGGCGCGCAAAGCGGACGCGCTCTTCGGGCGTCAGGGTGTTGGGATCGGTCCTGTCGATTCCGAGTTTCTTCAGGCGGCGCAGCATGCTAGGCGAGAAGCGGCGGTTGCCCTTCTTGTCGGCGGGACACAGCGCGTTGAACAGTTTCTCGTTATCCTGCTGTTTCTCGTGCAGCACGCGCGCGTCCAGCGCGGCGGAAACCAGGTTGTGCGCCGCCGTGATGGCGTGGATGTCGCCCGTCAGATGCAGGTTGAAATCCTCCATCGGGATGACCTGCGAGTAGCCGCCGCCCGCCGCGCCGCCTTTGATGCCAAAGGTCGGTCCTTGCGAAGGCTGGCGGATGGCGGTGATGACTTTCTTCCCCAGATGTGCGCCCAGCGCCTGCGAGAGTCCCACCGTGGTGGTGGTCTTGCCCTCGCCCAGCGGGGTGGGGGTGATGGCCGTCACATCGATGTACTTGCCGTCGGGGCGATTCTGGAGGCGTTCGTAGGCCTCCAGTTTGATCTTGGCCTTGAACGGGCCGAACAATTCCAGTTCGTTGGGTTTCAGCCCCAGTTCCTCCGCCACCTGGGTGATGGGCTTGAGCTTGCCCGCTTGCGCGATCTCGATGTCTGACGGCACGGGACGCAGCAATTTCAGTTTGGTCGGCTGGAAGCCCTTCTTGGGCGCAGCCTTCTTTTTTGCCGCGACCTGTTTGGTGGCGGGTTTGGTCTTCTTCGCTTTTGTTGCCATTTTTGCTCCTCGCTGAAATGGAAATTCAAGTTTATTTTGGACGATTTTCTTCCTTAAGGCAATAGCCTTATTTCCCCCACAACGGGTATGTTTGTCACGCCGAAATTTTGGTCCCCAACGACTCTCCGAGCAAGGCGCGCGCCAGGTTGCCATGCTCCTCCGCCGAGAAGATGACCGCCTCCAGACCGGGGATGGTCTGGACGAGGGCGAGCATCTGCCCGACCTTGGACTCCATCCCGCCGGTGACGTCGGCCCCGTGCGATGCGCCCACGCTCGCCCTCAATTCCTCGTAGGACTGCGGGTTGATTCCGCTTAACAGGCGTTTCCTGGCTGGGAAGTCGGCCCACACCCCCGCCTCCAGGCCCGCCAGCAGAATCCGCTCGGGGGTGAGTTGACGCGCGAGGTGCTGGAACAGGTCCTCGGTCGAGAGGATGGTGCCGCCGCGCACTTCGTCGAAGACCACGTCGCCGTACACCACGGGCAGAATCCCGTTGGCCAGCGCCATGCGGATCGGCGTCGTGTCCCAGATCGAGACCTTGCCGTCGCTGGCGATGACCGTGCCCGAGGGCGGAAAGGCCAGCGCCGAGATGCCCACGCGGTGCAGCGCCTCCATCACGAACTGGTTCAACTGCGCGGCCTGAAAATGGACTTCGGCAAAGCCCTTCCAGTCCTCGGCCTTGCGCACGCCGTTGCGGGTGCCGTACTCTTTTGCGGCGGTGTGGCCGAAGGAACCCGAGCCATGTCCCAACACCAGCCGCATCCCGTTGCCCCCCGCGCGCACCGAGGCGATCTGCGCGGCCAGGTCGGCCAGTTTGTCGCGGCGCGGGGTGTAGGGACGGGTCTTGTCGGTGATCAGCGAGCCGCCGAGCTTGAGCAGGACGAGTTCAGTCATGAGTTGGTTTTACCACTTCCCTGCGCAGGCCGCAACCTCCCACGGGTCAGGGCGCCCGCCTGCCCATGCTATAATTTGCCGCATGGACATCCGCGCTGGTCTCATCGCCACGATCCTGATCGTTGCCGCGGGCGCCTTTTTCTTCGTGCAGTTGGGTGTTCGCACGTACATGGCTTCCCGCAAATTGACCTTTTATCGGCTGCGCTCTCAACGCATTGGTTCGGCCTGGCGCTCCATCGGTATCGGGGTGCTGCTGTTCATTTTAGGAGCCATCCTCACCCGCTATGGCGAGCCTGTTGCCTATACCTTCTTCCCGCCCTCGCCGACCATCACGCTGACTCCCACCATTACGCTCACGCCTACCATCACGTTGACGCCGTCGATCACGCCGTCACCGACCATCACCAACACCCCGTCGACAACGGATACGCCCACACCCACCAGCACGCCGTTCCTGCCGCCCGCCATTGAGGCGCTCTTCTCCAGTGAGGTGACGCCCAATCCCGCGGCCATCTTCAGCCCGCTCCAGTTCACCCAGAACTGCGCCGACCTGGGAAATTACGAAGCCGCCACGGTCTTCGAGAATCCGCTCACGACGATTTGCGCGGTGTACTCCTACGACCAGATGGTCCCAGGCGCGCAGTGGACCGCGCTCTGGATGCGCAACGGCGACCTGGTCTGTTACGAGACCATCCCGTGGGATGGCAATACGGGGGGTTATGGCTTCGCCGAATGCACCGATCCCATTGGCGGTTGGCAGCCTGGCACCTATGTGGTGCAGATTTTCGTCGGCCTGGAGTGGAAGGTGGTGAACCAGTTCCTGGTCCAGGGTGACCTGCCCACGCCCTTGCCGACTCTTTCCCCGACTCCTACCCAGGTCCCAACTTCGACGGAATCCCCCAGCCCCACCGCGACCCCGTCCCGCACGCCCAATCCCACTTCGACCCCATAGGTGATTCTCCATGACTGACCAGTTCCCCTCCCAGCATTACTATCCCGATGCGCTCGCACACTGCTACGGCTGCGGTCGCATGAACGAGTTCGGCCTGCACATCGAAAGCTACTGGGAAGGCGATGAGGTGGTGGCGCGCTTCACACCCAAGCCATATCACATCGCCATCCCGGGCTACGTCTATGGTGGGCTGCTGGCTTCGCTGATCGATTGTCACGGCACGGGCACGGCGTCGGCGGTGGCTTATCGCGCCGAGAATCGCCCCATGGACAGCCTGCCCGCCCTGCGTTACCTGACCGCCTCGCTGAAAGTGGATTTCCTCAAGCCCACTCCGCTGGGCATCGAGTTGGTGATTCGCGCCACGGCCAAAGAGATCAAAGGCCGCAAGGTGGTGGTCGAGGAACGGCTGATGGCGGGCGACATGGTCACCGTGCGCGGGGAGGTCATCGCTGTGCAGGTGCCAGACCAAATGGTCGAAGACTTGATGAAGGATCAGCAATAAAAAGTCGGGCGGGACCCAAGGTCCCGCCCGATGCTTTTTCGGTCAAATTACACGGCTCGTGTCCGCGCCTGCAAGGCGAGCACGCGGGCGATCTGTGCCGCCAGCCGCGCGTTGTTCAACAGCAGCGACAGGTTAGCCTGCAAGGACCTGCCGTCGGTCAACTCGTTGATGCGCTGGAGCAGGAAGGGGGTCAGGGCCTGACCGTGAATGCCTTTTTGCTTGGCCTCCTCCGAGGCTTTGTCGATGATCGGGTCCATCACCTTTTTGGGGATGGCCGTCAGCTTGGGGATGGGGTTGGTGACGAGCACGGCGCTGTTCAGTCCCATGCCCCAATGAGCCTTGGCGAAGGCGACGATCTCCTCGGGGGAATCCAACTTCACGCTGACCTTGAGTCCGCTCTCACGCGAGTAAAAGGCAGGGAACTCCTCGGTCTGGTAGCCGACCACAGGCACGCCCATTGTTTCGAGGTATTCCAGCGTGGCGGGCAGATCGAGGATGGCTTTGGCGCCTGTACAGACCACGATCATGGGCGTGTCAGCCAGGGATTGCAGGTCGGTGGAAATGTCGAACGGGGCCTCGCGGTGGACTCCGCCGATCCCGCCCGTGGCGAAGACCTGGATGCCCGCCTGCTTTGCCACAAGCATGGTGCCCGCTACGGTCGTGCCGCCGTGTGCCTTCTTGACGATGGCGGTGGCGAAGTCGCGGCGGCTGACCTTGATGGCCTTGGCCTTCGACAGTTCCTCGACCTCGGCCTGGGTCAACCCCACGCGGACCTGCCCGTTGAGGATGGCGATGGTGGCGGGGATGGCGCCTTCCTCCTGCACGGCGGATTCCATGTCCCGCGCGAGGTGAAGGTTTTCGGGGTGGGGCAGTCCGTGTGTGACGACGGTCGATTCGAGGGCGACAATGGGAAGTGCAAGTTTCAGCGCGCGTGCGATTTCAGAAGAAGGGGTGAAGGTTGTCATCTTGCCTTTCTATGAAGTAAATGCAGTGGGGTTATTGTCATTATTTCCGACAAAATGTGCATCCCAGCCAAGCAACTTCCTGAGATGCTGGATGGCCTGGGAGAGGTTTTGGATCAGGTCGCGATCTTCAAGATGATCTTTTTTGACAAGCAATTCGTACGTCTCGGTCATCTGCTCAAGGTAACTGGCAAGCAGGCGTTTGACCGCCTCGGGGTGGGGGCGGTTGACTTTCAGGTTTTCATAATAGCGCTGGAGCGGCACTTCCTGAATGATCTGGACCGTCCTTTGCTGGCGCGCATCATTTCTTGCGCCTTCGATGGCTCTCTCGTCGTCGCGGATGGCATTCTCGGCGCTCAACTTCCAGGCTTCGAGATGCTTTTCGTTGATGACGACATCGGGCGTCTTCCAGGTGCCGATGTCGATCCAGTCAAGCTCCAGGCCGCGGTCATTGGCCCTGGCGGCGATCTCCTTGTAGAACCGCGTCGTGATATCGGAGCGCGGCGTGAAGGGCGGCTCGTTGGGGACGTTCGGGTTGGGTCCCTCCTCACCACGGGGGATTACTCTCTTGCTCTCGGCGATGATCCTGGCCACCTGCCTTTGGGCCGCATTGATTTCGGGCGAGCCCGGGCTGGCGAGGAACTCGGTCAATTTGTTCTCGCTCATGAACTGGCGTAAGGCGCCGCGGATGAAGCCTTCCATGGCCTTGTCGACCGGATAGGCCAGGTCACGCCGCGCGGATTCCGGGATGGTGTTGATGGGGCGCGACTGGCTGTACACCATGTCCTCGATCATTTTCCCGTTTCGATAGGGGTTGGGCGCGCCGAGCGTGCGCTCCTTCTCTCCGCGCCAGAGGCTGAAGCGGGCCGAAACGTCCAGCGCACTGACCTTGATGCCGTCCAGGCTGCGGCCGGGAATCTCGTTGTTGCTTTGCTCGCGCAGGTCGATGTGCTGTTCGCGCAGGTCGAGGGCCGTGCGGAAACGCTCGAAGCCATCCAGGGGGATGGGGTCGAATAGTGTGGGGCCGATCACGCGCGGGCGGCCGTCGGCTTTTTCGAACAGGGCCACTGAGTTGTGATCCAGTTCCACGTAGCCGGGTCCGCCGAAGGCCAGGATGGGCGATTCGCCGCCGTCATCGGCCTCCAGCACCTTGCCGTCCCGGATGCGCAGGGTTTCGCTGGCGCCGCCCAGGGCCACGTCACGCATGAAGGCGCGGGCGGTTTGCTCGGGTTTCTCGAAGATGTCCGCCAGGTAGAGCGAGGCCCGTCGGAACGCGACCTGATAGGGGAAGAGCAGAAGCGGCAGGAAGCGGATAAATTGCCACACGACGCCGATCCCGATCTCCTTGTAGTTGATATCCGAGTCTAAAGCGGAATCGGGGATGAAGAGGACGCCAAGAACGTCCACCAGCATCCGCACCCAAAGACTCGCCGGCTGTGTGGAGAGGACCAGGATCAGCAGGATCAGGAACACCAGCCCGATCAGCAGGTACCTGCGGCCTTTGGCTCCCCCAATCGACAGGTCGAAGGTCCGGTTGAGCACGCAATCGCGGGCGCGGCGGAAATTATTGGCAAACGCCTTGAACTCGTAGGTGAGGATGGCCAGGTTGGGATTGCGCGTGTTCATGTCTGGTCGCTCTCCAGCCATTGCAGGGCGTCTTCGAGTTCGTGGAGTTCGTTGCTGGCGCGGCGGTGCATGCGGTCACCGCGAATGAGCATCGTGCGCGAGCGAAGCAGCAGGGCCTGGACGGTTTGTTTCAGTGTCTTGTTCTCATCCCTAGCTTTCAGGGTATTCTCGGCCATATCCCGCGCATAATCCTTGACTGCGTTTTCCTGCCCATCGAGGGCGGCGTAACTGCGGGCGGTCTCGATGCGCTCGCGTTCCTTTTGGGCATTATCCAGCCAGTTAGCGCTCCACTGGGTGAGGATTTGTTTTTCCACCTCGGGAGAGAAGCGCAAATTGTTGACGCTCACTGAAAGGATGCGAATCCCGCGCTCTTTGAGCAATTTATATTCGCGGCTTTTTTCGCTTTCTGATTGCATCTGTCCATTGCGGTCGAACACGTACACGAGTTCACGAGTCATGCGCTGTTTGATCATGTCGTTGATCAGGGTCAGGGCCGTTTTGGCACTTTCGCCGGTTGACTTTTTCCCAGCGAAGGGTTTGCCTTCGTCCTCGCTGCCGTCGAGTTTGTTTTCCTTCTTTCGCTTTTCTTCTTCCTCTTTTTCGCATTGCTCGGCGAAGCGCAGCAGCCCGCGGTTGATTACGTGCAGCATATCGGCCAGACCGCTAACCAGGTCCGACTTGCCTGTGTTCCCACGGACGGGTGGAATCCCCTCTGTCTGCGGCGCTGCTTGCACAGATGTTTCGAATTCGATCACGGAAGCTGTGTATAGATCGGGGTCATTTTCGAACAATTGCTTGAGCCTGAACTTCCCCATATATTCGCGCCACAGGTCGGCGGCGACGTAGGCGGGCAGCTCATTCCAGGCCATGCGGGATTCGTACATGCTGTAATTGACAGCCTGCCCGATGATGGCCTTGCGGACCGCCTCTTCGCTGAACCCGAAATGCGACCCGGGCTGGTTGCCCTTGACCGAGTCCGCATCGATCCTGAAGGTGACCGAGATGTTTGGAATCACCTCGATGCCGTCGCGGGTCCAGGCGCTGGTCATGACTCGGCGTTTCTGGATCTCCTTGTATTCTTCCTCGCTGGGGGCCTTGTCCGGAGGAGCGAAGGGATCCTCCTTTTCGCGCGGACCGATTCCCTGCGACTGGATGTGCAGGTCCACCACATTTCTCTGGGCGATCCTCTCGCCCTTCTCCGTAAAGTGGACCCCGGGTCCGATGACCTGCTTGAAGGCAATATCCTCGTGGGTGACTGCTGCGCTGGCAGAATCCAGCCAGACTACGCCGGCGCCGTCGCGTTGGGCTTCACCGGGCCGCTCGATGATGCGTCCGTTCTTGATGGAGATGGCGGGACCGCGGAGTCCAAAGACGTAGGCCATCAGGCGGTCGAAGATTTTCTGACGCTCCTTGAAGGTCCGCACGGGCAGGACAAACTGGGCAAAGAAGCCCACCCATACCAGCAGGGGCGCCCCGAACAGACAACCATCCAGGGCAAGGGCCTTGACCAGAACGAAGAGATTTCCTGATGCAACGGTCTCCGTCCAGTAGTGTGGGATGGACAGGAATCCGTAGACCAACAGCCAGATTACACCCCAGATTGACAGGAAGAACCACGATTTTCGGTAGATGGGTGTCTCGTCCATAGGCAGGCGAAAATTGTAAAACACAATCCAAGAATCGGTAAGTGTGGACGTCACCCAATGGTGGGACTCCGCCGCGGAATCAAAAACGTCCAACGGAGTCTCCGTTGGACGTTTTGGTTGATTGTGGATTACACGGCGGGCGCTTCGGCCGTTTCGGTTTCGTGTTCGAGGGCGATCTCGCCGTCCTCGCTGACGTTGACCAGGATGGCCGCACCGTCGTTGAACTCGCCTGCCAGCAGTTTGTCCGATAGCGGATCTTCGACCTTCTGCTGAATCACGCGGCGCAGCGGGCGCGCGCCGAACTCGGGGTCGAAGCCCAGGTCAGCCAATAGCGACAAAGCCTCGGGCGTGGCGCTCAACTTGAGGTTATGTTCCACCAGGCGCTCGGCCACCTTGTTCAGTTCCAGCGAGACGATCTGCTGGATATCTTCCTTGCTCAGCGAGCGGAAGATAACCGTGGCATCCAGCCGGTTGAGGAACTCGGGGCGGAAGGCGCGCTTGAGCGAGTCGTTCAGGCGCTTGCGCATCTCGTCGTACGAGACCTTCTCCTCGGCGGCTTCGTCGCGCTTGAGCTGGAAGCCGAGCGAGGTCTGCTTCTTGATCATGTCCGCGCCGATGTTGGAGGTCATTACAACGATGGCATTGCGGAAATCCACCTTGCGGCCCTTCGCATCCGAGAGGTGACCCTCTTCCATGATCTGGAGCAGCATATTGTGGACCTCAGGGTGCGCCTTCTCGACCTCGTCGAATACCACGATGGAGTAGGGGCGGCGGCGCAGGGCCTCAGTGAGCTGGCCCGCATCCTCATAGCCGACATATCCTGGAGGCGCGCCGACCAGACGGCTGGCGGTGTGGCGCTCCATGAACTCGGACATATCCAACTGAATGGCGGCTTCTTCGCTGCCGAACATGAACTTGGCCAAAGCCTTGGTCAACTCGGTCTTGCCCACGCCGGTCGGCCCGAGGAACATGAACGAACCGATGGGGCGCTTCGGGTCCTTGAGGCCCGCTCGGGCACGGCGCACCGCGCGCGAGATGGCGATGATGGCGTCTTCCTGGCCGATGATGGCCTTGTGCAATTCTTCTTCCATCTTGAGCAGGCGCTGGGACTCTTCCTCTGCAAGCTGCATCAGCGGGACACCCGTCCACATCGAGACGACCTCGGCGATGTCCTCGGCCGAAACGACGGGGCTGCTGGCGCGGTCCCAGCCTGAACGCAGGCGCTCGATCTGCTCGCTCAGTTCCAGTTCGCGCTCTTCCCATTCCTTCACGTCTTCGGTGTTGCCTTCTTCTTGCGCAAGCGAGCGGTTCTGGCGCGCCTGGCGCAGTTGGCTGAAAAGGTCCTTCGCCTGTTTGGCGGCGGGGGATTTGTACATGCGTACGCGCGACGAGGACTCGTCGATCAGGTCGATGGCCTTGTCGGGCAGGAAGCGTTCGGTGACATACCTCGACGAGAGGTGGGCGGCCGCTTCGAGGGCCTCATCCGAGATGACGAGGTGATGGTGCTCTTCGTAGGCGCTGCGCACACCCTTGAGGATCGCGATGGTCTCCTCCTCGGAGGGCTCATCGACAATGACAGGTTGGAAACGGCGTTCGAGGGCCGCATCGGATTCGATGTGTTTGCGGTATTCGTCCAGCGTGGTCGCGCCGATAACCTGCAACTCGCCGCGAGACAGGGCGGGCTTGAGGATGTTGGCCGCGTCGACGGAGGATCCCGCCGCGCCTGCGCCCACCAGCATGTGGACCTCGTCGATGAAAAGGATCGCGCCCGATTGCTTCAACTCGTCGATGACGCGCTTGAGGCGCTCCTCGAACTGGCCGCGGTACATCGTCCCCGCCACCAGCGAGCCGACGTCCAGTTGCAGGACGCGTTTGTTCATCAACGGTGCAGGGACGTCGCCTTCGGTGATGCGCTGGGCCAGACCTTCCACGATGGCGGTCTTGCCCACGCCCGGTTCGCCGATCAGGGCGGGATTGTTCTTGGTGCGGCGCGCCAGAATCTGGATGACGCGTTCGATTTCCATCTGGCGGCCGATGACCGGGTCGAGCTTTTTCTCCTCGGCCTTGGAGGTCAGGTCGCTGGCGAGTTGATCGACGAGCGGGGTCTTGGGGTTATTGGCCTGGGGGCCGCTGCGGTTCTGTTGTTGGGGGCCAGCCGGGGCGGCGGCAGACGGGGAGGAGGTCGACTCGTTCAGCACGCGGCGGGTCTGGCGGCGAATCTGGTCGGGTGTCACGCCCAGGCGGCGCAACACTTCCATGGCGGTGCCGTCCACGCGGACGAGGCCCAGCAGGATGTGCTCGGTGCCGATGTAGTGATGCCCGAGGCGGCGCGCCTCGTCCACGGCGAATTCGAGCACCTGTTGGGTGTCGACCGCCAATTCGATCTTCGACGCGTCGAAGGCGGGATCCGCGCTGGTGACGCGCTCAATGATCTCGCGCACGCGGCTGGACGTCATGCCCAGTTCGCGCAGAACGCGCCCCGCCACTCCGCCTTCTTCATCCATTAAACCAAGCAGAAGATGTTCGGTTCCAATATTGCTCTGGCGGGCGCGCTCGGCCTCCTGGTGCGCCAGGCTTAGCACTCGCCTTGCCCGCTGGGTAAATCTTTCCATGCTTGCCATATCAGTTTCTCCTCGACCCATTCGAATAGGACGGGTCTGGGTGGATTTTACCAAAAAGGGGGGTGAGTCCGCGTAGGAAAAAGGTTAGAGTTTCCTAACGGGTCGATTACAGGATTGGAAGGTGGCAGCTCCCCACTTCTTACGCGCGTTCTTCATCTATTGTCCCCGTCGCCTTTGATGACCCCGCGTTCCAGACGGTCGTACAGTTTGGCGATATTGGATTCAGCCACTTCGTCGAGCGAAAGCCCCAATTCCGTGCTGACCTGGGCCAGGTACCACAACACATCCCCCAGTTCCGCCTTGAGCGCTTCGCGCGTCTCGGGGCTGATCTGACCCCCCTTGTCGCGGAAAACCTTCTTGACCTTGCCCGCCACCTCGCCCGCCTCGTTGACCAGTCCCAGCATGGGATAGATGATGGGATGCCCGATGGCGGGATATTTGGCGGTGACGCGCGATTTTTTTTGATATTCGTTGAAGTCCATGTTGATTCCTATTTCTGGAAAGTTTGTTTGATCTGCGCCGCCGTCTGTTCAAGTTCCTCTTGAGTTGGATGATGGTCAAAAGGGATGACGAATTTAAATCCATCACCTTGATAGCGGGGAATCACGTGCAGGTGCGCGTGGAAGACCTCCTGACCCGCGGCAGGCTTATGCGCGAGCAGCAGGTCTACACCCTCGCAGCGGATTCCGCTATTCATGACGGCATCGGTCATTTTTTGCGCCACCTGGAACATTTTTCCGCCCGTCTCTGGCGGCAAGTCCGAGAGGTCCGTGGCGTGGACCTTGGGGACGACCAGCAAGTGGCCCGCATTGATAGGCTGGATATCCATAAAGACCAGACAGGTTTCGTCCTCGTACACCCGGCTGCTTGGCGCCTTCCCGTTGATAATGTCGCAGAAGATACAGGATGTCATTTTAGTTGAACTCTTTCACCAGCCTGCCCCACCACTCGTCTTTCTCGCCAGGGACGAAGGGTGTGTACAGCGCCAGTCGGTCGGCGATGCCGTCATAGCGCGATCTCAACGCGGCGGCCAGGTCCGCCTCATCGGTGACGAGACAGAACTCGTCGAGCATCTCATCGCCGATCAGCATGGGCATCTCGGCCCACTCGCCCTTGGCGGCGTGCGTGGACAGTTGCTCGGCGGTGGCGCTCCAGCCGTGCAGGTCCATCACGGCGCGGTAGGACGGGGTCGAGGCGTAGAAGGCGATCTGCGCGCGGGCGAAGTTTGCGTCCTCGGGCGTGGTCGCCACGAAAGCCGTCACCGACACAGCCACATCGTTCCTCTTCCTGCTTTCTTTTTCCGCGCCCTCGTCGATGGCAGGCAGGATAACCTCCCGCAGATAGCGCGGTGTGTGGAACGGATGCACATGGAAGCCGTCGCACATCTCGCCTGCCAGTCTGGCCAGCCCCGTGTTGACGCCCGCGATGTAGATGGGGATGTTGGGATGCTCGATGGGCCCTGGGTTGAAGAAGGGCGACATGAGCGTGATCTTGTAATACTCGCCGCGGACGTTGAGCTTGGTCCCGTTTTGCCAGCAATCCCACAACGCGCGGATGACCTGAATCTGCTCCCGCAGTTTGCCGGTGACCGACTCGGGCCAGGTCTGGCCGAACCTGCGCTCGATGTGCGCCTTGACCTGAGTCCCCAGCCCGAGCATGAATCGTCCGCCCGATTGCGCGGCCAGGTCCCAAGCGGTGTAAGCCAGGTTGGCAGGCGACCGCGCGAACGAGACGGCGATGGCCGTGCCCATCCTGAGCCGCGACGTGTGTTCCGCGATCAACGGGAACGGCAGAAATGGGTCATGCTGCGTCTCCTGAGTCCAGAGCGCATCGAAGCCAAGCTCCTCGGCGTGTTTGGCAATGGCGGGAACATCTTTCAGATGGGTGGGGGGCAGGGCGGCATCGAATTTCATCGCAGTCCTTTTCAACACAAAGGATACCAAGGAGCACGAAGGAAAAAGTTTTTCCTTTGTGTACTTCGTGCCCTTCGTGTTTAATCGTTTAGCAAATACGCCAATATCCAATTTGTAGTGGCAACCAGCGAATCGGTGTGGGTGCGTTCGTAGTTGTGCGAGGCGTCGATGCCTGGACCAATCAGCGCCACGGCCACGTCGCCGCCTGCGCGCCAGAAGGCTTCGCCGTCCGAGCCGTAGAAGGGATAGATGTCGGTCTTGTATGGGATGCTGTTCATGTCTGCGATGGTGCGCAATTTGTTCGAAAGACCGTGATGATACGGGCCGCCCGAATCCTTGATGCAGATGGTGGCCGAGAACTCGTCCGACTCCTGGCCTGGGCCGACGGCGGCCATGTCCACAGCGATAAGTTCGCTCGCCTCGGGTGGAATCCCCGCCGCCGCGCCGTGACCGACTTCCTCGTAGTTGCTGAAGTGGAAGTACACGCTGCGGGCGGGCGTTTGGTGGGATTCACTCAAGGCGCGGATGGCGGCCACAATGGCGGCGACACAGGCCTTGTCGTCCAGGTGGCGGGAACGGATGAAGCCATTCGTCAGTTCCACGCGCGGGTCGAAAACGACGTAGTCGCCGACGCGGATCCCCAGGTCCTCGGTCTGCTTGGCAGATGTGGTGACCGCATCCAGGCGGATTTCCATGTGCTCTTCGTCGCGCTTCATCTCGGACGATTGCGCGCCGAAGACGTGTGCCGAGGCAGCGTTGGTCAGCAGCGAGCCGCGGACTCTTTCACCGTTGGAGGCGAATACCCAGCAGCCCTCGGTCTCGACGGCGTTGAGCAGCAGCCCGCCGATGCGCGTGATCTGCAAACGGCCGTTGGGTTTGATGGCCTTGACCATTGCGCCGAGCGTGTCGGCGTGGGCGGTGAGCGCCACGGGCGGCAGGTCGTTGCCCGCGTCCCAGTGCGCCACCAGCGCACCCTTGCGCGTGCGGGACAGAGTCAACTGTGGGAACTGGGCCAGTTCCGCTTCGATCAATTCGATGGCGGGTTCGGCCATGCCTGTAGGCGAAAACGTGTTCAACAGGCGGACGAGGAAATCTGTGAGATATTGGGTGTCGATCTGAGGCAGTGGCATATTATCCTTCCACCTTCCAACCTTCGAATTTAGTAACTTTTTCCCGCCATTCCTGCGGCACAGACATGGTCTGCTTGGCGGCGTAATCATACGTGACCGCGATGACTGTCCCGCTCGAATAGACTTCGCCCGTCTCGCTGTTGATGATGGCCTGTTCCATCACCATCGACTTGTTGCCGATCTTCGCGGTGCGCACACCGACCGTGATCGGGTCACCCCAATGGACGGGCGCGTGATAGGTGATGTGGATGTCGGCCACGATGAAGCCGATCTCCATGAAGGACTGGTCCCTGCCGAACATGCCCAGGTTCACCACATACTGAACGCGAGCCTGCTCGAAGTAGGTCAGATGCTTGGCGTTGTTGAGATGTCCCTGTGGGTCCAGGTCGCCGTAGCGGACTTCGGTGGGATGATAGAAGTGGAAGTCATTGTTCATGCGGCGATTATACCGTTTCGTTAAATAAAAGTAGGGACGCGGCATGCCGCGTCCCTACTTGAGATCTGTCAACGACAGAACTTTGCCAGTCCCTCGCGGTTCAGGATCATTACGTGACCCTCGGCGTCGTTGCCGATCAATCCCTGTTCCTTGAATGAAACCATCACCTGATTGACGCGTTTGCGCGAGGCCCCCACCAGGTCGGCCATATCGCCCTGGGTGAAGAGGATGCGGATTTGGATGCCGTCGTCGCGCAGGCGGCCGTATTTCTCGGCAAAGGCCAGCAGTTGACGGGCCACCCGTCCGTACACGTCGAGCGAAGCCAGCGCCTGAATCAACTGATCGGAGAGTCGCACGCGCGCCGAGAGAATCTTCACCAGGTTGCGCGCCACGGGCGGGAAGGTATCCAGCATTTCCTGGAAGGTCTCCTTGCCCATCCACAGCATCAGTGAATTTTCGAGCGTGGTCGCGCTGGCCGAACGGCCCACACTGTCGATCAGACTCATCTCACCGATCAGGTCGCCGCTGCCCAGCAGGGCCAGGATCACGTCCCGCCCGTCGGCCTGTTCCACATGAATCTTGACCGTCCCATGCAGCACGATGTACACCGCTTCGCCCGGTTGCTCGGCGGTCATCACGTTCGCGCCGACGGGAAACACGCGCCGATGCGCGCGCCGCGAGACCCAGTCCAGTTGCGCGGAACTCAGGCCCTCGAACAGTCGAATGTCCGAGAGAATGTTGCGGGTGTTGTCGTTCTGGATGTCGGTCATTCTCAACATATTGTACTTCCCTTTGAAAGAACCTCGGAAGTCTGCCATGACTCCCTGTAGACTTCCGAGGTCTGCTACATTTTCGCGTTTGACGCTTGGACGGGTTTGCTCACACCGAGCGTGGTTTGCAGCGACGGCACCGTCTTGACCTTGATCTCCATGCCCTCACGCGCCGCAGTCGACTCGGGAAAGAGCATTCGCGCGACGAACTCCATCTCGGCCACCTGCTCGTCGTCGTAGGCGGGCTCGTGGTGGAACAGTACCAGCCGCTCGACCTCCGCGGCGGACGCCAGTTCGCAGGCCATGTTGACGGTCGAGTGGCCATAGCCCTGCGTCGATGGAAAACCTGCCAGCGCACCACGATAGTGCTCCTCGCTGTATTGCGCGTCGTGGATCAGCACGTCGGTGTCGCGCGCGAACTGCGCCAGCCGGCGGTCCACGCCCACATAGCCTTCCGTATCCGTGGCGTACACGACCGACTTTCCGCGCCATTGGATGCGATAGGCGTACACACCGCCGGGATGTGCAGGCGAGCGGTGGATTCGGACCACGACCGCTTCATCGCTGAGGCCGCGGCCTGACTCCGCCAAACGGATTCCATCCGCATCCCAAACGATGACCTCTGTTTCCCGCACCGAGCGGATGTCCTTCCAGGCGGCCATGTCCCTCAGGCTGACTGGGAAGGTGGCGGGAGACTGATTCGACTCCAGCACCCGTTCCAACGTTTCAGGCGTGGCGCCCGGGCCGAAGATGTGCAGTCTCGCGCTCGGCAGAAACGCAGGCAGGAAGAATGGAAATCCCTGCGTGTGGTCGTGATGCAGGTGGCTGAAGAACAGCGCAGCCTCCAGCGGCTGGTCGGTGGAACGGGCCCGTCGCGCCAGGTCCCGCCCGAGCGGGATGATGCCCGTGCCCGCGTCGAAGATCAGCACGCGTTCTCCTGCGCGGATTTCCACGCAGGCGGTGTTCCCGCCGAATTTGACGGTAGCCTCCCCAGGGGTCGGGTAGCTTCCACGCACGCCCCAAAATTTGACGATCAGTTCATCTGCCATGTCTGCCTCCATTTCCGGATACGCCTCCATTATCTCGGTCGGATGGGATTTCCGAAAGGAAACATGGCACAGGCCGTCTGGGAAATATTTCACAGGCTCTGCTATTGCGAAGAAAGGCGCGGCGACGACGAATATTGACATAGAAAATTTGTGCTATACTTTGTCCATGCCCGTCATCCGCGCTTCCGACATCGGAAATTACCTGTATTGTCGCCGCGCCTGGTGGTATCGCAAACAAGGCGTGCCGTCCGAGAACAAGGCCGAGTTGGCGGCGGGTACCGACCTGCACCGCCGCCACGGACGCAAGGTGTTGGCTGCGAGTCTGCTGCGCGGTGCGGCCATGTTTCTGTTGTTGATCGCGTTCGTCTTGCTGACTGTTTATCTCGCTTCGCAGTTCATGTCCTAATTCCGAAGTCTGATTTCCCCTCATGATCTACGCCATTCTTCTTTTATTCTTCGTTGCCCTCATCTTCTTTTGGCAGAGCGGACGCCAGCGGAAAGAGGCGGGCCTGCCGGGCGGACGAGTCATCTACACCGACACACGCGGCTGGGGCAAACTGGAACGCCCGCTCTACAACGACTTGCTCGGGTTGACGGGCAAGCCCGATTACCTGATTCAAGAAAAGGGACAGATCATTCCCGTCGAGGTCAAGAGCGGACGCGCGCCTGAGTCACCGTACGACTCGCACATCTATCAGTTGGCGGCCTATTGTCTGCTGGTGGAGAAGAGTTACGGTAAGCGTCCGCCCTATGGCATCATCCATTACGAGAACCGTGATTTCGCCGTGGACTACACCCCCGAGTTGGAATCCTCATTGCTCGACCTGCTGGCCGAGATGCGCCGCGACGAGTTGAAGCGCGAAGTCGAGCGTTCGCACGAGCAGGCTGCCCGCTGCGCCCGTTGCGGATTCAAGAAGGCCTGTGACCAGTCTCTGGTGTGACGCGTGGAGGTTGGAGAGTATAATTGCCCAATATGTCCGCACCCTTTATCCCGCAGCGCCCTGTGGTGACCTCCTATCCGAAAATGCCCGAGGCCGTTCGTGAAGCGGAATTGATCGCCGGGTATTTCAAGGAAAAGGGCATCGAAGCGCCTGCGGGATCGCTGTACGACGAATCTCTACGCAAGCGCGTCAAGCGCGGCGAGTTCGACATGCTGGTGGCTGTCGGCGGCGACGGGACCATGCTCAGGGCGGGACATCTGTGCGCCCCCTGCGGCGTACCCATTTTGGGCGTCAATTTGGGGCGGCTGGGATTCCTCATTCAGGTGGAACGCAGCGATTGGCGCGCGATGTTCGAGCGTCTGCTGGCGGGCGAGGCCTGGATCGAGAATCGCATGATGTTACGCGTCGAGTTGGTCCGCGCGGATGAGCCCGCGGGGAGTTGGCACGCGCTCAATGAGGTGGTCGTCAGCCGTGGACAATACCTCCGCCCGATCCGCCTCTCGGCCTCGGCGGATGGTCACCTACTGACCACCTATGTGGCCGATGGCTTGATCGCCTCCACGCCCACGGGGTCCACCGCCTATGCCCTGGCGGCCGGCGGTCCCATCCTGCCGCCCGAACTTCGCAACATCCTGATCGTGCCCATCGCCCCGCACCTCTCGGTGGACCGCGCTGTGGTGGTGGCGGAGGGTTCTTCCGTTAGCATCGGCGTCCACGGCGACAACGCCGTTTTGAGCGTGGATGGCCAGGTGCCCATCGGCCTGATCGAAGACGACCGCGTGGACGTCCGCGCCGCCGAGTATGCCGTCCAGTTTGTCCGCTTTGGAGATGCGGGATATTTCTATCGCAATCTGACTGAGCATATGAACCAAAATCGTTCCTTTGGATTATCACGATGACCGAGACCACCGCCCCCGTTTGTTACGTTCATCCTAACCGTGAGACGAGCCTGCGCTGCAACCAGTGCGACCGTCCCATCTGTTCCTCGTGCGCCATTCGCACGCCCACGGGCTATCGCTGCAAGGAATGCGTCAAGGGCCAACAGAAGAAATTCGACACCGCCGAGTGGTTCGATTACCTCTTCGGTTTTTCGGTGGCGGGTATCCTCTCGCTGATCGCCAGCGCGTTGACACTCTTTGTGAGCGGATTCGGTTTCCTGATGTTTTTCCTGATCGGCATCGCCGCCTCTACCGTGGGAGCAGTCATTGCCGAAGCGGCCCGCTTCGTCACGCGTCGCCATCGCTCGCGCAGGCTTTACCTGACGGTGATGGCAGGCATGATCCTGGGTGCCGCGCCGATCCTCATTGTCGGCCTGGTCATGTTCGATATATACACCCTGATCGCACTGGGCATCTACCTGGTCGTTGCCGTGCCCGTGATGTACTACCGCCTGTCTGGATTACAACTTTTTAAATCCTAACCCATGCTGACCGAACTCCACATCCATAACTTTGCGATTATCGACAGCCTCGACCTGCGCTTTGGGCCCGGCCTGATCATCCTCACGGGTGAGACGGGCGCGGGCAAATCCATCATCCTGGACGCGGTCGTGATGCTGTTGGGCGGCCGCGCCGACGTGAGCGTGGTCCGTGCCGAGGCGGAGACGGCCTTCGTCGAAGGCGTGTTCCATCTCAAGGGTCCAGAGCGCGAAACGGTGCACGACATCCTCAACCGCGAGGAATTGCTCGACGATCCCGATTACCTGACGCTCACCCGCGAAGTGCGGCGCGAAGGCCGCAGCGTGGCCCGCGTCAACGGGCGGACCGTGGGCGTGGCCCTGCTCAAGGAACTGGGTGCCGCGCTGGTGGATATCCACGGCCAATCCGAACACCTCTCGCTGCTCGACCCGCGTGCTCACCTCGGCCTGCTCGACCGTTATGCCGAAGTGTCCAAACCATTGGGCGAATATCGCCAGACCTATCACGCGCTGCTCAATCTGCGGCGCGAGTTGAATGACCTGCGCCAAGCCCAGGACGACTCCGACCGCCGCATGGAGATGTTGACCTATTCCGCCGAGGAGATCGAGGCCGCGCGTTTGAAGGTTGGCGAGGACGAGGAATTGCGCAAGGAGCGCGACCGCCTCGCCAATGCCGAGTCGCTGGCCGAGTATGCCCAGCAGGCCTTGGCCGTGCTCGAAGACGGATCGCCCGATGCGCCCTCCGCGGGGGACCTGGTGGGGCAGGCCGCGCAGGCATTGGCAGGCCTGGCCCGCATCGACTCGGCCCAGGCCGAACTCTCGAATCAGGCCAACCTGCTGGAAGACACTCTCGCAGATTTGGTCCGCAGCTTGCGCGATTATCTCGAAGCCATCGAGTTCAACCCCAAGCGGCTCGACGAGGTCGAGGAACGCCTCGACCTGATTCACCGCCTGACACGCAAGTACGGCGGCAGCATCCCTGCCGTGGCCGCCTATGGCTCAGACGCCCGCAAGCAGCTCGAAACCCTGACGGGCGCAGCCGACCGCATCGCCAGCCTGACGGCGGAAGAGTCCAAACTGCTGTCGCAGTTGGCGAAGCAGGGTGCGGCGTTGACGGCCAAGCGCAAGTCCGCGGCGGAATTGCTCGGCAAGGGCATCGAATTGGAACTCGACGAACTGAAGATGGCCTCGGCCCAGTTCGGCGTGGATTTCCAGACGCGACCCGACCCGAACGGCGTCCCGCTGCCCGACGGCTCGCGCATCGCCTTCGACCAGAACGGCCTCGACCGCGTGGAATTCCTCATCGCGCCCAACCCGGGCGAGGGGCTCAAGCCGTTGGTCAAGATCGCATCAGGCGGCGAGACCTCGCGCCTGATGCTGGCGCTCAAGAACGTACTGGCCCGCGCCGACCAGGTCCCCAGCCTGATCTTCGATGAGATCGATCAGGGCATCGGCGGGCGGGTGGGTACCATCGTCGGCCAGAAATTGTGGAAGTTGGCCCGCAATCACCAGGTCTTCTGCGTGACGCACCTGCCGCAACTGGCGGCCTTCGGCGAGCAGCATTATCAGGTTCAGAAGGCGGTGGACAAGGGCCGTACCCTGACCCGCGTCGAAAAACTGGACGGAGACACGCGCATATTGGAACTCTCACAGATGCTCGGCGAAGTGGGAGAGGGAACTTTACGGTCTGCGCATGAGTTGTTGCAGTTGGCGCGACAAATGTCCAAGGCCGAAAAATAAGATGGAAAACTTCCCCTATTTGGGGAAGTTTTTGTCTGGGAAGAATCTCTTATTGTCCATACGTATTTCATGTGCTATCATGGCAGATGCGTTTTAACGGTATCTTCTTTATCATTTGTGAGAGGGTTGAAGAATGTCCAAAAAAGTTCTGGTGATTGACGATGATCCTGAAGTGGGAAAACTGGTGGAAGCCATCCTGCGGTCGATGGACCTGACGGTCCTTCAAGCCTACTCCGGGACCGAAGGCCTGCAGCGCTCCTACGACCTTCGTCCCGACTTGATCGTCCTGGATGTGATGATGCCAGGCATGGACGGCTTCGACGTATGTTCGCGCCTGCGCGAGATCACCGCCGCTCCCATCCTCATGCTGACCGCCAGGAACTCGGATATGGATGTCGTGCGCGGCTTCAACGCAGGCGTGGACGATTTCGTCAAGAAGCCGTTCAAAGGCGGGGAATTGGGAGCGCGCGTCCGCGCCCTGTTGCGGCGGGCCGAGGAAAACTCCAAGGCTTCGTCGGCCCCATCCCAAACCTACTCGGACCCGATCCTGAACATCGACCTGGTTTCCCGCTCCGTAAGCCTGCTTGGGAAGTCGCTCAATCTTTCCCCGCGCGAATATGAATTGCTGGTTTGCCTGTTGCGCCGGCAGGGCAATGTTGTGTCCCATCGCGAACTGCTGCGCGAGGTGTGGGGAGATTCGTACATCGACGACATATCCATGGTGTCTTTGTATGTGTTCTACCTGCGCAACAAATTGGAAGACGGCAGGCACGGCCACCAGTACATCCATACCCAGCGGGGACGGGGATATCGGTTCGAGCCGAATTCCAATTCATGAACGAAGCGGCCGCAGGATGCGGCCTTTTCGTTTAAGTGGGAAACGAACGTCACAACTTTCAGCCAGGTCGTCATTAATTGGTAAAATCTATGCAAATCTACATTGACTTGCCCTCTCCGGTTTGGTACATTCGCGCCGTTATCTTCCCACGCCAAAGGATTTTCATGTTCCTCAAACGTTTGCAGCTCGGTCTCGTTCACGTCGCGGTCGCCATGACCCTGGTCCCGATCAACAGCACGCTCAACCGCGTGATGATCAAGGAACTCGCGCTCTCTGCCACGCTGGTGGCCATCCTGGCGTCGCTGCCCTATCTGTTCTCGCCCATCCAGGTGGCCATCGGCTCCTACTCCGATCGCCATCCCATCTTCGGCCTGCGCCGCACGCCCTACATCCTCGCAGGATTGGTCCTGTGTGTAATCGGGGTCATCGTCTCGCCGCAGGTGGCCTTCCTGCTCTCGCAGAATTTCTGGCTCGGCATCCTGGCGGGTGTCTTCGCCTTCGGCGCCTGGGGTATGGGCTATAACCTGTCGGCAGTTTCCTATCTTTCACTGGCCACCGAACTCTCGGGTGAGAATGGACGCGGCAAGACCATCGCGGTGATGTGGTTCATGATGATCGTCAGCATCATCGCGACGGCCATCGGACTCAGCCGCATGGTGGACCCCTACACCCCTGAAGCGATGATGCGCGCTTTCAACATGGTCGGAATCGCCGCCTTGACCCTGGGCCTGCTCGGCCTGCTTTGGCTGGAACCTCGCACCCGGGCGGATTCCGCGCAAGCCACCGCTGAAGCATACACCTTCAAACAAATGACCGAGGCGATCACGCGCAATCCCGTCGGCAAGACCTTCTTCGTGTATCTCTTCCTATTACTGGCTGCCATCCTCGGCCAGGACGTGTTGCTCGAACCCTTCGGCGCGGAGGCCTTCGGCCTGACCGTCACGCAGACCACGCGCATCACGTCCATCTGGGGCACGTTCGTGCTGATCGCCATCCTGATCGCGGGGGCGCTCGAAGGCCGTGTTGCCAAGCGGACCGTGGCCCAGGCAGGCAACCTCGGCGCGCTGGCAGGTTTCCTCGTCATCGTAGCCAGCGGATTTGTGCATAGCACCTCGGTCTTCTACACGGGTGTGACCCTGCTCGGCCTGGGCACGGGTATCGCCACGGTCTCGAATCTCTCGCTCATGTTCGACTTGACGGTGCCTGGCGAGGTCGGCTTGTACATCGGCGCGTGGGGCGTCTCGAACGCGCTCTCCCGTCTGGCGGGATCCGTCCTCGGTGGGGTGCTGCGCGATGCGGTGACCCAGCTTACGGGTCAGGCCTTGAGCGGATACCTGGTCGTGTTCGGCATCGAGGCGCTGATGTTGTTTGCCGCCGTGCTGATGCTCTCGCGCATCGACGTCTCTGCCTTCCGCAGGCAGGCGGAGGAACCCGCTTTCGTGGAGAAGGTGGCCCTGGCCGCCGAATGATATGACGAACGAATGGCTTTCCCTGCAGGGCGCGGCGGACATTCTGGGTGTGCATCCCAGCACGGTGCGGCTCTGGTCCGACAAGGGCATTTTGCCCGTGCATCGCACCCAGGGCGGACACCGCCGCTACAAGCGCTCCGAAGTGGAACTATGGGCCGAACACGCCCGCCGTCAGCCCGATGTGGGCCCCGAGACGATGGTGCAGTCGGTGGTCCGCAATGTGCGCATGCGCATCGCCGACGGCACGCTCGAAGCCGAGGTCTGGTACCAAAAACTGGACGAAGAGGCGCGCGTCCAGTATCGCCAAAGCGCGCAGATGCTCTTCCAGGGGTTGATGGCCTACCTCGGTTCGGGGGGAGAGAACGCCGCCTCGCAGGCGCATGCCATCGGATATTCCTATGCCGCCCGCGCCCGCCGCTATGATCTGAGTTACGTGGACGCGGCGCGGGCTTTTTTGTTCTTCCGCAACGTGTTGATCGAGTCGGTGGTGAAGGTCTACCGCGAAGCCAACGTCCCCTCGGCCCGCGCCTGGGAGGACATGCTGCATCGTATGCACAGCTTCACCGACCAGATCCTGATCAGCCTGCTGGAGACCTATCAGACGATGGAAGTCAATCATAGCTGATCGTTGAGTCCGTTCGACGGCCCCCAGGCGGACGGGCTCGCGGGGGATGCCAACTGCATGAGAGGAGATTGCCAGCGCGTTCATTCGCGGCCTGGACGGTTGTATTTTCCGTCCGCGCCGCATATCAAACACAGGAGCAGTCTCATGCAAAACCTTACGCACTACATCCCGATCCTCACCACCCTTATATCCTTTGCCTTCACCGTGGTCTTGTATCGTCACTGGCAGCGCAAGCCTGGCACGGCCTACCTCATGTGGTGGACCCTGGGCGTCTTCTTCTTCGGCATCGGCACACTGACGGAGGCGGTCAACACGCTTTTTGGTTGGAGTGAGTTCAACATGAAGGCCTGGTACATCGCGGGCGCGCTGCTGGGCGCCTTCCCGTTGGCGCAGGGGACGGTCTATCTGCTGCTCAAGAAGAAGGCCGCCGACGCGCTCTCGTGGTTCTTCATCGTTTATATCCTCGTGGCTGCCGTGGCGATCTCGCTCTCGCCCGTGGACATGGCGCTGGTGGACCCAGTCCGTCTGACGGGCAAGGTCATGACCTGGACCTGGGCGCGCCTGTTCTCGATCCTGCCCAACACCTACTCGCTGATCTTCCTGGTGGGCGGCGCGGCCTGGTCGGCCATTCAGTATGCGCGCAAGGTCGGTCCGGGCGGACGAGTGCTCGGCAACTGGCTGATCGCCATCGGCGCGCTGCTGCCCGGCATCGGCGGCTCGTTCACCCGCTTCGGCTATGTGGAAGTGCTCTTCGTGACTGAGTTCATCGGCATCTGCCTGATCTGGGCGGGCTACCGCGTCATGACGCAAACGCAGACGAGTTCCATCCACACCGCACAACAATCCGCTTAACCTCGCGCCCTCCCCCAATTTCACAGAAATTGGGGGAGGGCTGGGGTGGGGGTATAATCGCGGCATGATCCTCGACCTGCCCCTCATCCTCGAAACCAGACGCAATCACGCCCTTGAGCACGCCTCGCTGCATGTGCTGGCGGGCAAACATCCCAACCGCCACCTGGCGGGACATTCCAACCCGACGGGTTTCTTCCTGTTGGGGAACGTCTCGACCGAGGAGGTGGCAGTGGCGGTGACCCAGGCGCTGACCCGTCTGCGGGCGGGGGAACGCAACCTGGCCATCCACGCGGGTTGCGGGACCAATCTGGCGACGACCGTCCTGCTGGCTGGGAGCCTGGCTTGGATTCCGTTAAACGGGCGCAAGTCCACGCTGGGGCGGCTGGCTCTGTTGCCACTTTCCCTGGCGTTTGCCGTGCTCGGCTATTCGCTGAGTCAACCGCTTGGGCCGTGGCTGCAGGCCAACGTCACGACCGAAGCGGAAATGGGCGACCTGCAGGTGGTGGACATTGTCCTCATCCGCAAGGGGATGCATCGAGTCATTACGAAATGATCGTAGGGGCGATAGACCTGTTGCCCCTGCAAAAAATATGCCCAACATTTTCTTCCTCTACGGTAACGACGAATTCGCCATCGCGCGGCGGGTGCGGGAGTTCGAGACGGCATTCCCCGATCCAACCACCGCGGATATGAACACGGCGCGCCTCGAAGCGCGCAGCGCGAGCGAGAACGACCTGAACAACGCGGTCAACGCCATGCCGTTCCTCGCGCCGAAGCGCCTGGTGATCCTGGCGAATCCTTCGGCGAAGTATTCCAAACCCAACGAACGCAAGAAATTCGAAGAGTTCCTCTCCGCCGCGCCCGAGACGGTGAACCTGGTGCTGACCGAGTCGGTCGAGCCGAAGGAGGCCGAGCGGCACTGGCTGGTCAAGTGGGCGGCCAAGGGTGGGGCCAGGGCGCAGGGTTTCATGCTGCCGCGCCAGAAGGATATGCCAGGCTGGATCATCAACGAGACGAAGAATCAGGGCGGGGCGCTCGAACCGTCGGCGGCGGCCAAACTGGCGGAAATGGTCGGCACGGACACGCGCCAGGCGGGCATGGAGATCGCCAAGCTGCTGGCCTACGTCAACTGGGAGCGGCCCGTCAAACTGGCCGACGTGGAGATGGTCAGCATCGTCACTGCCGAGCCCGACATCTTCTCGATGGTGGACGCGCTGGCCGAGGGCAAGGTGGGCGCGGCGCAGAAGCTGCTGCACCGTCTGCTCGAAAACGAGGACGCCTTCGCGCTGTGGGGTATGGTCATCCGCCAGTTCCGCCTGCTGATCCAGGCCCGCGAGGTGATCGACGCGCGCGGCATGGTCCCCGATGTGCAGGAGGCGCTGGGTGTGCATCCGTTCGTGGCTGAGAAGGTCTATGGTCAGGCCAAGCGCTTCCCGATGCCCACGCTGGAGGCCATCTATCACCGCCTGCTGGCGATGGATGAGGCCGCAAAAACAAGCCAGGTCTCGCTGGACCTGGCGCTAGATATGTTCGTGGGGGAGTTGGGCAAACAAGGATAAAGCGGGGGATAGGCTCGATAGAGGATGGATAGAGGTTCAACGGAGGATCGATAGAGGATGATCCCAGGCCAGATGGGCGGATTTTCAGGGTAAGAACTGAACGAAGCTTCTTGCTATTTCCATGTTGAGCAAATACAGCCCAATCGCCAGCAGAACGGGCCAGCGTCGGAGCCAACCCCGTGCGCTCAGAACAAACTTCCTTGTTTGGGCTGGTCGGCCTCATTCGGATTCCAGCCGTATTTCTTCAGGTCGATCTTATCCTTGACGAACTCGATGCCCTCTTCTTCGAGCAGCGCGCGCTGACGTTCAGCCCCGGGCCTCAGGCTGATCTTGCCCTGCGAGTTGATGACCCGCTGCCAGGGCACGTCATCGGGGCAGGCGGCCATGGCGGCCCCCACCCAGCGCGGACCCTGGACCCGATAGGCCCCGAACTCGATGCCCATCGGCGGCGGGAGCATCAGCGCGATCTGGCCGTAGGTGGCTACTCGTCCAGCGGGGATCTGGCGCACGAGGTCCCAGACCTGTTGATTGAAGGCTTGCGGGTTGGGGGGAGAACTGAAGGACATGGAAAACCTTTCTGACGGTAGACCGTGGACGGTAGACGGTGTGTCACGGTCCATAGTCCACAGTCCATCGTCTATTCAATAAATGTTCCGCCGTGGACCTGCTTGTCCAGCAGCCTGCGATTGGCGTCGAAGGTCAACTCGACCTCGATCTGCTGGAAGCAGCGTCCGCTGCCCATTACCACCTTGCGGACGTAAAATCCATTGCCGTCCTCGCTGAGGCTGAGGTCATTGGCCAGGTTGACGCGGCCTTCGATGTTCTCGCCGCAGCGCGGACAGCGGACGGTGAAGGCGTAGAAATAGCCTTGCGAAGCGGTGGGTTTGCTTGAGAAGAGCTTTTTTAGGAAGTCCATGATACCCTTTCAGACCGTGGACCGTAGACGGTGGACGATCTGCCACGGCCTACAGTCCACGTCCACGGTCAGGATTTTAGAATCTCTTCGATCTGGTTCAATTCCTCGTCGCTGAACTGGAGATTGTTCAGCGCGGCCAGGTTGTCATCCAGTTGCTGGACGCTGCTGGCACCGATCAACGCCGAGGTGACGGCGGGTTTGCGTAGCACCCAGGCGATGGCCATCTGTGCCAGCGATTGTCCACGTGCCTGGGCGATCTCGTTCAGTTTCAAGGCCTTGGGTAGGTTCGAGTTGACCTGGTCGGGGGTCAGCCAGACGCGCTCGGTCTTGGTGGCGCGCGCTCCAGCGGGGATGCCGTTCAGATAACGGTCAGTCAACTGGCCCTGGGCGAGCGGCGAGAAGACGATGCAGCCGATGCCTTCCTCGGTCAGCACATCCAACAGGCCGTTCTCGATCCAGCGGTCGAACATGTTGTAGGACGGCTGATGGATCAGGCAGGGCGTGCCCAGCTTTTCGAGGATGCGGGCGGCCTCCTCGGTCTTTTCGGGACTGTAGCTGGAGATGCCCACGTACAGGGCCTTGCCCTGACGGACGGCGCTATCGAGCGCGCCCATCGTCTCTTCGAGCGGGGTCTCGGGGTCGAAGCGGTGGCTGTAGAAGATGTCCACGTAGTCGAGGCCCATGCGCTTAAGGGACTGGTCGAGGCTGGCCAGCAGATACTTGCGCGAACCCCATTCGCCGTACGGCCCCGGCCACATGTCGTAGCCTGCCTTGGTGGAGATGATCAGCTCGTCGCGGTATGGACGGAAATCCTGCCGATACAGTTCGCCGAAGGTCACTTCTGCCGAACCAGGAGGCGGACCGTAGTTGTTGGCCAGGTCGAAGTGTGTGACGCCCTGATCGAAGGCGCGGCGGGCAATGGCGCGACCGTTCTCCAGGTTGTCGCGTCCGCCGAAGTTGTACCACCAGCCGAGCGAGATGGCGGGCAGTTTCAGTCCGCTATAGCCGACGCGATTGTAGAGCATGCTGTTATAACGGGTGTCTGATGCGAGATAGGGCATGGTTCCTCTTCCTAAGGGTAAATGATTCGAAACCGCTCACATACCAGCGGCATCTCTTCTGAAAATTCGCGGCCGATCCTGGCCAGTGTGCGCGTGAAGAAGCGCCTGTGGGCGTCGCGCCAGTAAGCCAGGGATAGGTCCCCTTCGCCTTCTGCGCGGGCGAAATCGGCATCGACCTCATTGTATCTACGGACGGTAACTTCCACCGTTTCGACAATGCACAGCGGGTCGCCTTTTCCATCCAGGACGATTGTCAGCGTGCCGAGCCCGGGCGGGGTCTGCCCTTCGGCTTCCCACTCCCAGACGGAGCTGCAGGTGGCGGTCTTGGTGCCCTGCGCAATCAGCGTGCCGAGTTCATCCGCCATCTCGGTGCCGTCGCCCCAACCCTCGGCGATGAAGCCCCTGTCACGGTAGGGCGAGTCCGCGGGCAGGCTGGCGAGGAATTGTTCCCAATAGGCATCGACGGCGGCCGAGCTCATTTCGATGCTCTCCTAAAACTTCCACTTCTTCAGGACATCCATCGCCTTGTAATGGGTCAGGTCCAGTTGCAGCGGGGTGATGGAGACGTAGCCTGCCTTCAACGCGCCGAAGTCGGTGCCTTCCTCGGCCACACCCGTGGGCGACTCGCCGCCGATCCAATAATACGGCTTGCCGCGCGGATCGAGGCGGGCGTCCAACGCGTCGCGGTACACGCGCAGTCCCTGACGGGTGATCATGTAGCCCTTGAGCTCTTCCTTCTTGAGATAGGGCACGTTGACGTTCAACACCACGCCGTCGGGCAGGCCATCCTTGAGGACCATCTTCGCCACGCGGCGGGCGACGATGGCCGCCGTGGAATAATCCAGCGGACCCTTGTGCCGCTCGGGCGAATCGAGCGAGACCGCAATGCCGCGGATGCCGTCGATGACGGCCTCCATCGCGGCGGTGACGGTGCCCGAGTAGGTCACATCGTGGCCGATGTTGGCGTTGGGATTGATTCCCGAGACCACCAGATCGAACTTCTTTTGCAGCAGGCCCAACAGGGGCAGGGCCACGCAATCCGAGGGGGCGCCGTCCGAGGCGTAGGCCGTGGAGCCGTCGGCCAGAGTCGTCTCGCGCACGCGCAGCGGACGATCCATGGTCTTGACATGCCCCGAAGCCGACCAGTTGCGGTCGGGCGCAAAGACGGTCACGCTACCCAGCTTGCACATCTCGCGCGCCAGAGCCAGCAGTCCAGGCGCTTGCACGCCGTCATCGTTGGTGACAAGAATTTCCATGAGCGATTTCCATTTTCTGATTTTGTTTGCCTCTACGATTATAACGCCCTCCCGATATAATGCCTCCATGCGCCGCTGTTCCCTCGTCCTCTTTCTTTCCCTCTTTGTGCTTTCCTCTTGTATCTCCCCGACCCCGACAAGTTCCATCATTCAGATCACTCCCTCGCCTACAGACCTTGCGCTACATGTCTTTCGTTTCGCGCCGCCTGCACTCTTGCAACTCTCCCCAGATTTGAAATCCGTCGAGCACGAGACGCCCCTATCCTTGCCGCAAAATTGCTCCCTGAGCGGACTCTTCCCCTCGCCACAGCGGGACCGTCTCATCGCCGAGTTCCAATGCGCCAACGGACCTGTCGCCCTGCTGCTGGATTCCGCGACGGGGACGTTTACCCCGCTGATTCCCGAGGGCGACGTTGATAGTCACTTCCTGGCTTGGGGCGCGGATGTTGTCTACCTGCGTGTCGACTCGCTCGGCAACTCGCGCATTGTTACCGTCGACGTGAACTCGTTACAGGCCACCAATTTCCCTATCACCAACTACACCTACGACCTATCCGTGGCTCCCAGCGGTTTCGCCGCCTTCACCTTCTCGCGCGGATTTGGCTTCGGCAGTGAGATTTGGTCCACACGCGATGGGGGGAACACGGTCCAGTTGTTGCTTACCGATTCGCGGAACTATTTGTCCTTCGCGCGCTGGTCGCCCGACGGAAAGCAGCTGGCCTTCATCAAGATCCCCGACACGCAAATCCCCTTCACGGTGGGGGAGTTGTGGGTAATGAATGCCAACGGGTCGAATCTGCTTCGTTTGGCGGAGGCAGACGCGGGTCACGGCTACGCGGCGAGTTGGTCACCCGACGGGACACGGTTGGCCTTCGTTGTCCGCTCAAATCCCGACGACCCCGCCGCCGACACTTCGGAGAGCGCACTCCTCAGCAATATTGCTATCGTCGATCTGGAACGTCGCACCGTGACGCAGGTCACACACTTCACGCAGGGCCGCGCCGAGACGCCCGTCTGGTCGCCCGATGGAAACACTTTGGCGTTCAATTTCGTCCTGAATGGTAGAATGGATGTGCAGATCGTGGACCTAGCTTTGGGTGAGGGTACGCCGCTTTTGACGGAACCCGCCTGCTGTCCGATCTGGCTCCAACCCTGAGGTTGAATGCGACGCGTGATTCCTTTCCTGATCCTGTTTGCCTTGCTGGTGTCTGCCTGCGGTTCTGTGCCCGCGCCTGCCGCCATCGAGGCCCCTGCCGCGACGGAGCCTGCCACCACCGAGTTGCCGCTCCTGCCGCAAGAGACGACCACGCCTGCGCCGCCCACCGAGACCTCGACCCCGGTCCCGTCCCCGACCACCACCTCTCCCC
>CALFXA010000178.1 GCA_937928015.1 uncultured Anaerolineales bacterium
GAGGTAGTGCATGCCCGCCATCTTCATCTCGAACTCGTTGGCGCGGTCGCCCGCCCAGATGAGGTGCGTGTGCGGGTCCACGAAGCCGGGCATCAGCACACAGCCCGAAGCGTCCAGGGTCGGCTCGCCAGGATAGGCGGCGCGCATCTCGTCGGTGGTGCCGACCGCGACGATCTTCTCTTCGCGCACCACGACCGCACCGTTCTCGATGATGCCGAGGGTGCCCAGGGCGTGTCCGCGCTGCGGGCCGCCTGCGAGGGTGAGGAGTTGGGAGGCGGAATGGATGAGCATGGGTTGCCTCAGTTTTTCCAGGAATTATGTTTGTGCTTTAAAGCCTGAATGATCGCCATGCCCTGATTATACAGGACAGAGCGACCATCCAGACAGTTCAGCCATCCGCCACTTGGGCTATTTCTTGCAATCGTACAACACGGTCTCGCCGTTATTTCCTGGACCCTGCTGCATCTGCGGATTGCCATTGTTGAGATTCAATCCCGTCACGGGGGAGCAGGAATTCTGCACCCAGGTCATCACGTCATCTCCGCCGCCGTTGGGACGGTTGCCCGGGCCACCATTCCCGCCGCCCAGCACAAAGCGGACCTGGCCTTCGGCGACGTACTGCGCGAACTCGTCTGCGCTGAGGATGGGATCGGAGCCCGAAAATCCGCCGATGGCCATGGCCGCCTTGCCGGTGCTGAGGATGATGCCCGCCACGTCGTTGGCGCGCGACCCCGCCACGAGGAAAGTCTCGCCGTTGTAGTTGGCTAACAGATATTCGATCAATGCGGCATTGCCTGTATTGTTACTTCGCGCGCGGAGGGTGCCATCGTCATCGGGACGTTGCGTATTGTTGCGCTGAAGCAATTCGGGACCCGCGTACGGCAGGGCCGCGTCCCCGCCTGTCAGCGGGGTGGTGGACCACAGCACGGGCGCAATTAGCAGGGCAACCAGCCCGACCAGCACCAGGGCGCGCGCCGCCTGGCGCGGCAGGGCGGGCACTGCTTGGACGATCAGCAGGCCCACGCCCGCCAGCCCGCCAAGGACCAGGGTCAACGCCACGGCCCATTCCGTGAACTCGGGCCAGTACTTCGCCATGACGACCGCCTCGAAGATGGCGCTTGCCACGATGCCCAACGGTAACAGCCAGCCGAGCCAGCGTTTGGCGGCGAAGTCGCGCGCCAAGGCCGTCAGCCCGCCCGCCGTCAGCGCGGCCACGGCAGGGGCCAGCATTTCAAGATAATAGCGGTGGAACAGACCTGCATAGCTGAAGAACACCACCATCGGGATCAGCCACAGGCCCCAGAACAAGGCAAACTGTGCTTCGGGGTGCAGCGGCCAGGTTAGCTTGTTGCGCAGGAACAGCACCAACATCAAACCCAGCGCCAGCGGAATCAGCCACGTCACCTGGCCCGCGAGTTGCTGGCTGAACAGGCGCAGGGGTCCCGCTTGGCCCGTCTCGTTTTGGAAGGAGCCCTGTCCAGTCTGATTGTTGGGAGCGCCGCCCTGGGGTTGGAAATTCCCATCGCTCGGACGTGGGGGAAGTTGTCCGTTTTGCGGGCCGACCTGCCCATCGGGGTTGTTCCCGTTTGCGAAGCGCGGCGGGAGTCCGCCCTGAGGCTGGATTCCCTGATTGGACGGAACCTGCCCGACGGGTCGATTCTGTCCGTCGTCCCCTTGTGGAGTGGAAGCCTGGGGGCTTGAATCCGTCGAGGCGAGACCCAGCCAGGCCGCAATCTGTCCCATGCGGCGCAGGCCGTTGTGACCTTCGATCAATTCCGTCACCGTGTTGTTCTCGCTCGACCCGACGTACGGACGCTGATCTGCGGGCGTGGAATCCACGGCCACGACCCATGCAAACGAGATGACCAACAGGATGACGCTGGCGACCGTCAGGTGGATGACGCGTTTGAGCAGGGAAGTGCGCGCAGCCAACAGGTACAGCCCATAGAAGGCGGGCAGGATCATGTAAGCCTGCAACATCTTGATGTTGAAACCGATGCCGATCAACAGGGCGCCGAACGCCAGCCACTTGAGAGAGCCCTTTTCCACAGCCAGGGTCAGCGCGGCGGCGGAGAGCAGCAGGACCAGCAGCAACTGACCGTCGATGGTGTTGTTGCGGTCGGCGGCCACGGCAATGGGGGTGACTGCCAGGATCAAGGCCGCAAGCAATCCCGCGTTGGGGCCGAAGAAACGCCGCACCAGCCAGTACAATACCAGACAGGCCAGCACGCCCGAGACGATCTGCGGCAGCATCAGCACCCAGCCCTGAAAGCCGAAGAGGGCCGCGCTGGCAGCCTGCACCCAGAATCCAAAGGGCGGCTTGTCCACGCTGACGAAACTGGCGGGGTCGAAGGCCGCGAAGAAGAAATTCTTCCAGCTCGTCATCATCGAGAAGACCGTGGAGGCGTAGTACGCGTTGCCATAGCCTTCCGCGCCGATATTGTAGATGCGGAAGAAGAAAGCTGCGGCCAGTACGGCCGCCAGGGCGAGGAAATTAAGGATGCCTGTCTTGGTGGGTTTCATGGGTGCTCCTGCAAAAGATTTCATCCTAATGAAACCATGCAGGGGTTAGGAGCGTTTGTGTTAATTGTAAAAACATTGTAAAGGAAATTCCTTCTTGACTTTTTAGAACAAGTGTTCTAAAATAAATGCAATTCAGTCCTTTAGGTTCCAAAAAGGAGATTTCCCATGAACCGCTCTCTCAAAATTAACCTGATCCCGTTCCTGCGCGGTACCGCCCTCAAGCGCGGAGCGATCTTCGGCTCCATCCTGTTCGCGGCCCTGCTGGCCTTCGAGATATTCAACTTCAGCACCACCCAGTTCGCCCTGCTCGATATCCTTGGTGACCTGAAATTCGCAGGCATCCGCTGGGCCACCGTGCTGGCCATCGCCTTCTGCGGCATCGACTTTGCGGGCATCGCGCGCATCTTCACCCCTGAACAGGGCCGCGACGAACCGGCCGAGGTCTGGTACCTCTTCGGTGCGTGGATCCTGGCTGCGGGCTTCAACGCCACGCTGACCTGGTGGGGTGTCTCGGTCGCCATCCTGAACCACAATGCGGCGGGCGGCGCCCTGCTTGGGCAGGTCACCATGACCAAGGTCGTGCCCGTCATGGTGGCGGTGATGGTGTGGATGGTGCGCCTGCTGATCATCGGGACCTTCTCGGTGGCGGGCGAACGTCTCTTCACCAGCGACAATGCCCGTCCCGTCCAGCGGACCTCGTACCAGCAGCCGCAGCACGTCCCGTCCCGCGCGAACGACAACGTACCCGCCTCGTCCTATCTACGGCCCGCGCCCAAGCCTGCCCCTGCACCGACTCCTGCCTACGCCAGCAACCAACCCCGTCCCGCCATTCGCCCCGAACCGACCTATCATCCCATCGGCATGAACGCCCAGGGCGGCGGCGAGAAGAATTCCCTTAGAAGTTAGGCGCACGCCACGCCTGAACTCTCCTTCCATCCAACCGCTGAGACGCCTGAAAAGGCGTCTCATGCGTTAAATTGCGATACAATCGCGCCATATCCATAAGGAGGGAAACCTCATGACCGATAAACCCATCTATCGAATCACTGACCTGCACGAGACAGAGCGTCCGCGTGAGCGGCTGTCTGCGCTGGGACCGCAGGCCTTGAGCAACGCCGAACTGATCGCCATCCTGCTGCGCGTGGGCGTGCCGGGCGAGAACGCCGTCCAGGTGGGACAGCGTCTGCTGCAAAAGTTTGGCGGGCTGGCGGGACTGCATCGCACGCCCATCGAGGAGATGAAGAATCAGCACGGCATCGGCGAGGCCAAGGCGGCGCAGATCAAGGCCGCCATCGAACTGGGCCGCCGCCTGACGCTGGAAGCGCCCGAGGAGCGTGCCACCATCAACAGTCCCGCAGATGCAGCGGCGCTGGTGCAGTATGAGATGTCCGCGCTGGAGCAGGAGCACCTGCGCGTGATCCTGTTGGACACGCGCAACCACGTGCTCGACATCGTCGAGGTCTATCGCGGGTCGGTCAACTCGTCGCAGGTGCGGGTGGGGGAGGTGTTCAAGGCGGCCATCCGCCGTGGCGCACCCGCGCTGATCGTGATCCACAACCACCCGAGCGGCGACCCGACTCCCAGCCCCGACGATGTGGCCGTGACGCGCGCCTTCGTCCAGGCGGGCAAATTGCTGGACGTGGATGTGCTCGATCACCTGGTCATCGGCCAGGGACGGTACGTCTCGTTGAAGGAGCGGGGACTGGGCTTTGCATAAGGAAAAACGTCCTTAAACCAATTGGGCGGCAGTTCAACTGCCGCCCAATTTTTTGAAAACTCTTTTTACATACTGCGGTTCACGCCAAAGGCCTTGAATTCTCCCGTGACAGTCTCCCACTCCACGCGGGACGAATCCACCCGCGAGGCGCTCGGCCCGATCTCGATCCCATCGATCAGTCGCTCGACCTTTTCACGCTCCCCTTCGATCACTACCTCGACCGTGTCATAGCCCACGTTGCGCACCCAGCCCGTCAGCCCGCCGATCTGACGGGCGAAATATTCCACGTGCGCGCGGAAGCCCACGCCCTGTACGCGTCCCTGCACCCACACATGTGCGCGGACGATGTCACTCGGTTTGGTATCGCTCATCCTGTTTCCTCTCGCGGAACATGTTGACCAGACCCCACAGCGGGATGGCCAATGCCATGCCCAACACCAGGAGATATGGCGCCATGTTGCGCAGCGCCACCATGAACACGTTCTGCCCAAGTTTTGACTCGCGCCAGCGCGTATCGAGCTGTGTGAGTGGCATGCCCAAGGCGCGCGTCGCGCCCAACTCGCAGTCCAGGCCATCGGCGTAGGCCTTGACCAGGGCGGAGAGCCCCGTGGTGCTGTAGGTCTCGCGCAGGTAACGCACGAACGAGTCAGCCTCGGCGTAGGCCAGGTAGGCGCGGCCCGCATCGGGCGGGAAGGGAGTGCACAGACCGCTCATGGGCAGCAGTGAGTTGTTTGTGCTGGCTGTCTGCAAGGCGGTCTTGTAATCGGGGTCAGGATAACGCTCCGCGACCGAGGCCAGCCCTTCGTTCAACCAGGTGGGAAGGCGGCTGTAGCCCTCGCCGAGGGAGCGATAGAGCATCACATGCGTCAACTCGTGCGGGACCTCGGTGTCCATCTCGATGCCTTGCGAGGGGCCCGGCGCGATTGCCACCATTGCCACGCCCAATTTGGGATCGGCGTGCCCGCCGACCCATTCCTTGCCGCCGAGGTAGAGCGTGCCTTGCAGGTCATCTGCGTTGGCATAGATGTACACATCCAGCGGAGACGACATATCCACGGGGACGAGTTGGCTCAAGGTCCCGAGGCTGGCGTTGGCCGAATCGAGCGCGGCCTGACCGAAAGCGTCGTCGCCCTGATACCAGTGGATAGTGATCGGCCCCTGCGAACTCTGTCGCCAGGGGAAGCGGTTGTCGTCGTAGCGGAAGTCGTACACGGGACTGGTGGCCGTGGTCCCATCCGCGAAGGTGACCTGGAACCAGAACACCACGGTGGAGAAGGGCGGCAACAGGTTCTGCGAGGCGTTGTATTGGAAGTTGACGCCGCCGTCGGGTGCCAGGGTCAGCGACTCGACGCGCGTGACCGACTCGTTCGTCTCGCGGAAGAGGATCGAGGCCTGTGATATGGCGGCGGGGGATTGGATGCGCGCCTGGAAGGTGATCTGTTCCCCGAAACGATACGACACCTGAATATCGCTGACGCTAAATCCACCCTGCGCCTCGGCCTGCTTCGGCAGACCCAGGAGGAGGGCGGCCATCACGACGACGATCCAGCCTGCATGGAAGAGTGATTTCACGGCGCGCATCGAAGCATCCTTAACAAAACAGTCACTGTACAGTGACTGTTGATCTCCACTATTCTTCGTCTTCCGGGTCGAAGGCCATCAAATCGAAATGTTCGAGGTCCTCGGTGAACTCCAGGTTTTCGAGCGCCTCTTCGAGGAACTCGACCTGGTCTTCGTCATCGGTCATGTCGAGCAGGCTTTCGAGATACGTACGGGCATCTTCGCCGCCGATCTCCGAAAGCGACCAGATGGCCGCGCTCGTGATCGTGTCGTCCTCTTCCTCCTCCAGCAGGCGGATGAGCATCGAGCGGGCCGCAGCCAGCCCCAACTCGCCCGCCGCCTGGACCGCCGCCAGCCGTTCATGCGTATCCTCGCTGACGAGCATACCCAGGACATGCTCTTGCCAGCGGTCGTCGTTGGAGCGGCCCATCGCGAACAGGGCGCTGGCGCGCCAAGCGTGGTCGGCGCGGCGGAAGGCGGACTCGATCAGCGGCGGCACTTCGGGCCGCGACGAAAAGCCCAGTCCCTCGACGGCGCGGCGGGTGATCTCGCGATCTTCCGCGCTGGCGGCGTGGAGCAGGGCGTCTTCGGCCTGGCGATGCACCTTCTCGGGAATCTCTTCCAGTTCGCCGAGCATGACGAACTGACCCAGGGCCGTGGCGGCCTCGGCGCGGGTGGCGGAGTCTTCGTCAGCTTCGAGAATCTTCACAAGAGACGGGACCAGTTTTGGGTCCCCGCTTTCGGCCAGCAGGCGGATGGCCGCCGCGCGGATCGAAGAGTCGGGGTCGGTCAACAGGGCGCGGGCCAGGTCGTCGTAGGAGGCCAGGGTGTCCTCTTCGAGGTTGGCTTCCATCTGCTTGAGCAGGGAGCGCTTGCGGCTCGGCTTGACTTTCGGCCAGGCCTGCATCAGCAGCGACAGCGAGGCGGGGTCGATATCCGAGAAATACTGGATGTAGCGGCGCGGGAAGTCCTTGCCATCCAGCAGGGCTTCAATCACAGTTTGGAAAGGGACGTGAGAGTCGGTCATGTTAGGGGATGAATTTTGCGAGGAGTTCCCTGCCGTTGATGAAGAGCATCAGAGCGATCAGCAGCAGCATCGCCACGCCGTTGACAATGTTTTCCTTGTCGGCGGGAATGCGGCGGCGGAAGAGGACTTCGGGCAGGGTGAAGAGGATACGCCCGCCGTCGAGGGCGGGGATGGGGAACAGGTTGATGATGCCCAGCGAGACGCTCAGCGAGGCGATGATCAGAAAAGTCTCATAGCTGGGACGCGGTGTTGTAGGAGCGCTCGGTTGCACGGGGCCCTGGCGCGAAGCCACGTCGTTGTCCACGGCGCTGCTGACGATGTCGAAGATTCCCACCAGGCCGACGAGCTGCGCCTGGTCGGGGCTGATCGCACCCTGGATCAACGCGATGGGCAGATAGATGATCGAGGCCGCCTGGATGCCCGTGATGATCACGCCGTTGGAGACGATTTCTCCCAACGTGGCGGGACGGGTGGCGGGGGCCGACATCAAGATGCCCAGCGGACCCTGTCCGCCTTCCACGCGGCTGGAGAGCGGCGTGGCGGTGATGGTCACCTGCTGGCCGCCTCGGTCCACCACGAGGGTGAGCGGCTTATCGAGGTTGTTGTAGATGATGTTCGAGACGTCGCTGTTCTGGCTGACGGTTTGCCCGTTGATCGAGAGGATGACGTCGTTCGGCTGGAGTCCCGCTTCGAGGGCGGGGGAGGCGGGCGAAATTTCCTCCAGGCGCACGGGACCCTTGACCGCCACACCCTGCAAGCCCGTGATGAGGCTGTAGACGAGGATGGCCGTCAGTAGGTTCATGACGGGACCCGCCACGTAGACCATGATACGCTTCCACGGGCTGGCAGCGCCCAATCCGCCGGGGACGGATGGGTCGGTCTCGCCCTTGGGTCGCACGAATCCGCCCAGGGGCAGCCAGTTCAAGCTGAGCAGGGTGCCGGGATGCACTTCATCGATCTGGCCCGTCCACTCGATGGAGCCGCGCTCCGCGCCGAGGGAAACGGTCTGGGTTTTCACAACGGGCTCGGGAGCGGGTTCAGAAACCACCTGCCCGTCGGCGCCCACCGTCAACTCGGCTTGATTCGCCTTTGGCTTCGGCGGCACGACTTTCTCTTCGAAGGTGATGTTCATCGTGCGCAGGATGTACTTGTCCCCATCCTGATCCACGGTGGCAACGGCGGGTCGCCGCTCCACACCGAACCAGTCGAAGTTGCGCTCGAAATTCTTGGGGATTTCTACACGTTTGCGGTTGAAGAGCAGGTAGCCTTTGGCACGCCACAGCGCAAGCGCGCGCGGCGGCAGGCCGAAGCCGAACTCTTCCACATCGATTTTTGCCCAACGTGAGGCGAGGTAATGTCCAAGCTCGTGCAGGAAGATCATCCCACCCAATGCCAGGAAAAACACCAACAGTTTTGTTGCCAGGTCCATCAAACAATAATCCTTTCCTGCGCGACGTGCGCAGTGGCCGAATTATATCCCGATTTAAATTGGGGAACTTAGGATTGGATGAGACCTGACGCGAAAAGTTTACACGATTCGGGCTGCTCCGCCGACCTGGGCGACCAGCACATCCCGCACCCCGGGCAGGTCCCGCAGATTTTTTTCCACCGCCCCGGCCTGCTCCCGTGGACAAATGACGTGGACGTTCGCCCCGGCATCCACCGTGTAGGCGCAAGGCAATCCCGCGGCACGCCACTCGCGCACCGCATGGAAGATCTCCAGCGTGGCGGCCTGCCAGTACATCAGCGGCGGAGTGGAGGTCATCATCACGGCATGCATCATGTCCGAGTCGAGTTCGATGATTTCGGCGAAGGCCGCGAAGTCACGCTGGAGGATGGCTTGGCGGCAGATCTCCAGCCGACGGGGCGCATCGTCCACGCGCGCACCCTGCAACGGACTGGTCCAGGCCAGCGCGTGGCCCTCGGTGGATCCCGTCTTCTTATGGCCCGCATTGACCACCGCCACGCAGTCGGTCAGCGCCCAATGCTCGGGCGGCGCGATGGAAACGGCGTGCGAATCTTCGTCGCTTGTGCCTGCCATCCACTCGACGAAGCCCGCGGGGATCGAGCGTGAGGCCGAACCCGATCCACGCCGTGCCAGGACGGAAAGCTGCGCCTCGCTCAAGTCAAGCCCCGCCGCCTTGGAGGCCGCCAGCGCCAACGCCGCAAAGGCCGCCGCCGACGAAGCGATGCCCGCACCCGCGGGAAAATTGTTCTCGCTGACCACCTCCGCTCGATGGGGCAGGTTTGCCATGCCGCGCACGATGTCGAGGATGTAGGAAACGCGGTTCAGCCCGGGGCCGGTCACCGGCCTGTTGTTCAGGAGCAGGCTGTCGGTCTGCACGGATGAGGAGAAGCTCACCGTGGTGCGCGTGAATAGTCCATCCAGGTTTATCGAGATGGAGCCGTTGGAGGGGAGTCGCAGGGTGTTGTCGCGGTTGCCCCAATATTTGATGAAAGCAATATTCGGATGGCTGATGGCGGTGGAGGAAAAGGGTTTCATGAGAAGTTTTCGTTGAAATTAAGCGGTTTTTCAGTTTTATTGCAAAACTACAAGGTCCGCTTGCGCTAACATTGCAGACTTGAAGTTTTGGGTGAACAAGCTAAGTGTACCATTACACCTTGCCTACTATGACAAGTAGCGACATGATTAGTAATGGTAAAAACTCGACCCCATGCACAAGTAGACCAGGGTAAAACGATTTATATTTCTTATTCAAATAAGAAAAGAATAGCGAACCAATAATCAATACGGGGATTTCTTCAGCTTTATGTACATGGTACGCCGCGAATAAAATGCCATTTACAGCCCAGTCAAATTCTCCAAATACCCCATTCATTTTAGGCAAGAGGATTCCTCTAAAAAAGAGTTCCTCTCCTAATAAATAATTGAACAGTGAAGAGATAAAAACAAACCCAAGCAAATACCA
Source organism: uncultured Anaerolineales bacterium (assembly GCA_937928015.1). Classification (GTDB taxonomy): domain Bacteria; phylum Chloroflexota; class Anaerolineae; order Anaerolineales; family Villigracilaceae; genus JACPVF01. Next base: position 9,758 of record CALFXA010000178.1, read on the forward strand.
TGCCCCGACAAACTCTGGCGCAGCGAGTGATTGGATTAAAATATAGGTTGGCGGCTCCAAAGCTGGAAAGAGTTTTACCAACCCTGTTGATAGAAAAGATAGCAAACTTGTTTGTTCCATCAAGAATGCATATAGAATTACAGGGATCACAAACCAATACTTTTTTAGATTGGTTTGGCCTGTTTTAGGGTCAATGGGATGGTTAAGCCACAATCGTTTTTTGACTTTCTCCCAAGTTAGGCTTCCTAATTCGAGTTTGAGTACGATTACGGAAACTACGAATTGCCACATCATTCCCAGGATCATTAATCCCCAAAATAGCAACCCGGGGTGAAAAGGGACTCTGTCATAAAAAATGGGCATGATGACGAATCGTGCGACACCCATCGGGATGGTAATTAATAACCATAGTCCCATTATTTTCTTTAGACTGTATTGTTCTTGTTCAATATTATTTTTCATAAATTCTCCTGTTTTAGTTACAGAGTGCTGCGTAAATAACTAAAGTGAAAAAGCCGTTTTCAGCTTGCTTTTGGCAAGAAAAAGTTTAGATATTTATGCAAGAAGCAGTAATATTATTTTCACACTTCTTAAAGCGAGTAAATTACCTGCAACATACTTTGTCAACATGCGTACGTAATTGTTCTGTTGAGTAGATGAGGCTAAAGCGAAATTTAAAAAGCATTTGGCAACGTTAGTAGCTTTTTCTTCATGCTTATTTACCCTTTAATGTAATATCTCAAGAGGCTAAGTAGCCGTTGAACAAAAAACCAATCAGAAAGATGTATGCGACAAAGCTAAAGATGATAAATTTCTGACCTCTGGAAGTTTTTTGAATTTCGTGCCTTTCATGTATCTCACAAACTTCGCCGGGGCAATATTGAGCTTTTTCTTGATAAATCTTTGCATAGATCTTACATCCGACGCAAATGCCAAAAGCGGACTCAAAGAATAGAAACCATAGACAGGTATGACAAAATAAGGATGTGATCAGATTGTCCAAATTTAATAGCACAATCGCAACGAACATGGTGGCAGACATTACGACGCCGATCATCCAGGCGAACCTTTTTTGTGGAGCGCCAACATATTCTGGAACCTGGTTACGAACGATCATCTTCCCAATAATTAAAGTGGGGGAATACTTAGGGTTTACGAAGACACGAATGATGAAATCAGTAAGAAATATGACAATAGCGGACTTGAGTACCCCATAATAATTCTCAAAAGCCACGAACATGATTGAGATGAACATTAATAAAAACAATATTCCTGCCGATGCCCTTATCTCGCGCTCGTTTAAAACAGGGATGTTGTAACCTTCCACGGTCTCCCCAAATTGTTTTACTCTTTTCATTTTTCATTCCTTTCTCTATCATTGTTTATTAATTTTCAATTTTGGAGAGGTTGAGAGTCAACCTCTCCAAAATTCTTGTTTGCTGTTGAAGCTTGAAGTCGAAAACGCTGAACAGGTTGCGTGGCGATGTCAGCACTATCCACGAATGAGCCGTAGTCCGGTGACAATAAGCCAGATGAGCCACGTAAATAGGCCCAGAACCCCGACGTACAACAGTGGCGACCCATTCGCGATGGCGAGGTTTCCGAACCCGGCCAAGATGGGCAAGCTGCCGCCCACCACGCCGAGCAGCCGTTGCCACGGTCGCGTCAAACCGCTGGCATGAGTGGACAACGCCGCGCCGATGAAGGTCGCCCCGAGCGCGGGCAGCGAGAGCGCGAAGGCTGCCGCATGGAGCTGCCAGATCAGTTTGAAGGTAGGGGTCGGCTCGGCCAGGCCATCCGCGGCGAGCACAACCGCGATGTGCGTTGCAATGGTGAGGGCGGATAACGCCGAGAGCGTTGCTCCGGCTGCCACCGCGAGCCGCGACCAGTCCGCCCCTGCGCCGCCACGGCGCTGCACAAGCCCATGCAACGCCGTGATGAATAACAGGAGCAGCACCATATTCACAACCTCCAGACCCGAAGTGATGGACAAGGCACCCTGATGCTCGGCATGGTAGGTGAGGACTACGCCAAGAGGATCGCCGTAGGCGGGCGCTCCATAGGCTGAAAACACCGCGTTCTGAACAATCATAGACGCGGCGTAGGCGAGCGCGACGACGCCGACGATTCGCGTCGTGGTCACCTTGTTTCCCACAGCCATCGCTGGTGTTGCTGCTTCGCTTATTTTGACACTTTTGTTTTCTGGCAGATTTTGTGTATTCATTTTTGTTTTACTCTTTTTTTATTTAGAAGTGGTATGGTTTGTCATTTCAATTTCTCTTGATTTATTAGATTTTGTTGTTAGGGCTAACCTTCCTGTTTAGGCCACTTCCAGGCATAACGGATTGGGAACATCAAGGTGATGATGGTCGGAAAGATAAAACCCTTGAGGTAGGAGAGCGCATGTCGCCCCTCGGTAAAGGCAACCGGCATCCAGAAATGCGCCCAATATTGCGTTGCCACGAGCCCGGCGATACCGGCCCACATCACCCACAAGGCTGGGCGAAAGCCGAAGATAACAAGCAACAGGCTGACAACAATGACTGCACGAAGGGCAGATTGCAGGTTTTCGAACGGTGTGAGGACACCCTGTGCTGACCCATTGTAGAGGTTGAAAATATCCCCGGCCCCGAAATAGAGATGATACAGGATGAGGCTATGGTAGTAAATCAACAGTCCGGCGAGAACAAGGATAACGAGGCGTCGGACGACTAGAAAAAAACTTTTACGTTTCATTACAGTGACGATGTTCAATTGAGACTCCTGTTTGTCAAGCGGTGTTTATCTTGTCGAGCTCTGCCGCACATCGGGCATTTGCAGTCATATTTACAGTCTTTCCCATCGTGACAAATAAAGCAGTTATTCATTTTTTGCTCCTTATGTTGTTTGTATTCATTTTTGTATTACTCCTTTTTTTATTTAGAAGCGGTATGGTTTGTCATTTCAATTTCTCTTGATTTATTAGATTTTGTTGTTAGGGCTAACTTTCCTGTTTAGGCCACTTCCATGCGTAACGAATAATTAGTAAAAGAAGAACGACTTGTATGGCAGCGCCAAACACCATGTGCACCCAAGCCTCTCCTGCCAAATTGAACAATACAAAAGGGATATAAACCGCAGCCACGATTATGTTTGTCCAACGATTTGCTTTATCTGGCAGGGCGGCAGAAAGGGAAATCATAAGAGCTGGAATTGTTATCGAGGCCAGCCCTGCCAATAGAGCGACTTGTGTAATGTCAAATACAAACATTTTTCCTGCCAGAATTTCTTCTATTTTGCCCGGCATATATAAGTGGAAATAATCTAAATAGATGACGAGAAACATTAAGCTTGTCCACAGTGCTACAAGCTTGAGTTTCAAACTGACTTTGATGGATTCCATTTCAGTGGTTATGCTGTTTGTATCCATTTTTGTTGCTCCTTTGCTGTTTGAATTCATTTCTGTATTAATCCTTTTTATATTTAGAATTTGTTGACTTAAAGTGACTGTTATCTGGTTCACTGAGACGAGCGGCAGACCGAGATCACGCACCCGGCGTAGGATCCCGTACAGGGCGGGCTGATCAGGCACAGGTCCGGAAAGAAGCGTGGTTCCACCCTCTTCCAGCGTGATTGACATGCCGTCGAACCAGTCTGCCCAATGCACATCCAGATGCCCTGCGATCCGAATTTCGTAAAATTGGTTCATTGTCAACACGCGCGAATATACCGGCAGGGAGGGCTGCCGGTTAGAACCAAAAGTATTGTTTAAGTATTGTTTGGGGTTTAGAGCAAGCCCAACTCGCGGGCTCGTGCCACAGCTTCGGTGCGACTCTTGGCTTGCAGCTTGGCGAAGATGCGCAAATTGTGTCCCTTGACCGTGCTTAACGCCACGACAAGTTTTTGCGTGATCTCGTGATTGGAAAGCCCCTGCGCAATGAGTTGCAGCACTTCAAGTTCGCGCTCACTCAAAGGGTCGATAAGTTCGAATTTTGGGTTTACAAATTTTGATTTTGGATTTTGAGGTAATGTCGGCTGGGGAAATTCAGCAAGAAGTTTTTCAACAATATCAAACAAAGAATGCGCTGATTTTTCAATCGCAGATCGTAAATCCAAAATCAACAATCGCATGGATTCACCTTCGTCAACGAAAAGCCGCAAATAGCCTTCGGACTCGGCAAGTTTTAGAGCTTGCTCCAACGAGACGAGGGCGTTTGCCTGTTCTCTCTTTGCCTGGAAGGCAAGTGACAACACAATCAAAATCTCGATCTGGCTGGCAAGACGGTTTTGAGTTTCTGCCAGTTTCAAATGACGTTCCAATGAACTCAACACATCACTGAAATTAACATTGACTTCCGCCAGCGCGATTCTTGCCAGTGTAACGCGCTCAAACTCATGCAGATAATCGGGCGCATCGCGCAAAGATAACCCACTCTTGCGTGCCCATGTCTGCGCGTTCATGAGCTGCCTTTGCTTGAGATAAATGCGCGCCTTCATCGCAGCCACGGGACGCAGGTTGGGAATAGGCGTGCGGACGTAATAGCGCTGCGCTTCATCCAACAGATCGAGAGCAGCATCAAAATCGCCTTCGGACTCTTTCAAGAGCGCCTGTGCCAAACTTTTACGATATGCCCAATCTACGATGGGGGTTTGCCTGCCGAGTTCAAAGGACTTTTGTAAATGACTTGCAGCGTGTTCATCCTCACCCATTTCGTGATACAGCAGACCCAAACCCAAATGGTGATGTGCAGTAATACTTTCTACGCCATGCGTTGTCGCCAATTTCAAGGCTGTCTGATAGACCTGAATCGCATCGCGCAGCCGCCCTTGTGCAATCAGAATATCCGCCTTGGCAAACGAAGCAGCAACCGCAAAAGAAAAATTATCCGCCTGTTGCACCACTTCCACCCAACCGCTCATGAGCGCATACGCCTTGTCCAGTTCGCCGCTTGCCCAATACGTGCCGCTTAAGATCGACGATGCCTGTGCGTGCAAAAATTCATCGTCAGGCGGTGCCATGTCTTGCGCCATCTCTGAGAACTTAAGCGTATCTGAAAAGCGTTCTTCCACCTGGGCATTGTAGGCATGAGCGATGGCGATCCGCGCAGGTAATGTACTGAATTGTTCTTTCTCAACGATCACCATTTCTTCAAGTGGACGTTGTAAACATGCTTCTGCTTCCAGTAAGATGGACTCGCTGGCAGTCGCATTGCCCATGTCAGCATACGACCAGCCCATTTGAGTCAACAAGACGGGACGAACGCGCCTCACACTTAACGGAAGCTGGTTCGCCCACCCAAGCCAGATGCCCATCTGAAAGTTTTCATCCATGCCCAGCCAGCTACTCTCCAACAATCTGGCGGCACGGTCAAGGTCTATGGCGGTAATGGCGTGATGGAATGCCTCCCCTATATCACCGTTCTGCTCAAACCACTCACTGGCGCGGATGTGTATCCGCGCAATTTCATCCTTGCTATGCTTGTGACTTAATCGCTGACGAAGCAGGTCGCGGAAAAGATGATGATAGCGGTACCAGTTTCGCTCATCATCCAATGAAATGACGAAGAGGTTGGCGCGTTCTAATTGTTCCAACATCTCCTGCGCCGAAGTTTTTTCGTCCTGCCACAAGGCATCACACAAAGAGCCGTTCAAGCGGTTCAGGATGGATGTGCGTAATAAAAATCCTTGCAGGGAGCCAGGTTGTTTTTGCAGCACTTCTTCCAGCAGATAATCGAGCACAAATTGATTTGCTCCGCTGAACGAACGGATGAATTCGGTCACATCCGCTTTTCCCTGCATGGATAACGCCGCCAGTTGCAGCCCCGCCACCCAGCCTTCGGTACGGGTTTCCAACGCAGCGATGTTTTCTGCGGAAAGATTCAACCCCATGACCTGATTGAGAAAATCAGCGGCTTCGCTTTCGGTAAAGCGTAATTCTGCAGCGCGGATCTCCGTCAACTGATTTCGGGCACGCAAGCGGGCGAGGGGCAAACGAGGGTCCTCGCGGGTGGTGATGACCAAATGCATGGATGGCGGCATGTGCTCCACCAGAAATGTGAGCAATTCATCCACGTCTTTGGAATCTATCGTGTGATAATCATCGAGGACGAGAATGAAGTCATCTTCCGTTGCCGATAGTTCATTGAGCAGGGTGGTCAGCAGGTTTATGGCAGAACTTGGCTGTGACGATTGAAGCGCCGCCAAAACACCCTCCCCGACGCCAGTGATCAGGGTTTGCAGAGCCGCTATGAGGTAGGTCAAGAAGCGGGAAGTGTTGTCGTCGCTTTCATCCAATGCGATCCACGCGGCAGGGATCTCCCCAGAAGCGATCCATTCGTTCACAAGGGTGGTCTTGCCAAACCCCGCAGGCGCGGAAATAAACGTGAGCTTATGTCCCTGCTTGATCCCAGCTAATAACAGAGTGAGGAGCCGTTTGCGCGAAACCAGATTCCGCCGAAGTGTAGGCGCATTAATCTTTGTATTGATGAGTATGTTGGGCATAAAGAGATTTTTCCAAAGCGATCTTCCCGGTTGTAGTCAACGATGCTTGAATGTACGTTTCAGAATCCGCTTGGTTGTTAGTGAAGAATCTCTGACTTCAGGCAACACCAACTTTGCCGTGACCCGATATTGTGTTCCCTTGAGATTAAATCGCCAAGGCGATGTTGGGATGAGCATGGGCAGTGGCACTGGACATGTCTGATTCTCCTTGCACGACAGTTTACCATACCACATTCGGGTTTCTTAAATTTGACAGTACCCTCATCTATGGATACAATGAAAGTGCTTTCAAAAACCTTTCATTCTGGTGCTCATGGCAAAAAACAAGACTCCCACCATATATGATGTCGCTCAACGGGCCGGGGTGAGTATCACCACCGTCTCGCGGATGCTCAACGCGCCGGACAAGGTCAACCCCGAGACGCGGGACCGCATCCTGGCAGCCATCGACGCGCTCGGGTTTGTGCCCAAGGCGGAGGCCCGCGCCCGCGCCCTGCGTCAAACCGGGCGGATCGGCGTCATCACGCCTTTCTTCACCGCGCCATCCTTCGTGCAGCGGTTGCGCGGTGTGGCGTCGGTGTTGTCCAAGTCGAGCTATGAACTGGTCATCTACCCGGTCGAAACGCTGGATCACTTGCAGGGGTATCTATCTTCCATCCCTGTCATGCGTAATCTGGACGGGCTCGTCATCATGTCCATGGCCATCGACCCACAGGACGCCAAACGCCTGATCGACAATGGAATGCAGACCGTCCTGATCGAATATCAGCACCCGGAATTGAGCAGCATCGTCATCGATGACTTCGAAGGCGGACGCCTGGTGGGGGAGCACATCCTCAGCAAGGGGCATCGCATCATTGGGTTCATCGGCGACATCGAACCGCCCGAGCGGCTGCAAATCCACCCTGTCTTATCCCGATTGAAGGGACTTCAATCGGTCCTTGAAAAAAACAATGTCCCCCTGCCCGAAGCCTATATTCGAAGCGCGCCGTACATGCAGGAAGAATCAAAACAGGCCGCGCGGGAATTACTTGGCCTGCCCCAGCCGCCCACGGTCATTTTTGCCGCTGCTGACGTCCAAGCGCTGGCCGTGCTAAAAGTGGCGCGTGAAATGGGATTGAAGGTGCCAGAGCAATTGGCGGTTGTTGGGTTCGACGATATCGATTCTGCCGACTACCTCGACCTGACCACCATCCGTCAGCACCTCGACGAGTCGGGTAAATTGGCGGTGGAGATTCTGTTGTCCCACATTGCGGACCCGTCGCGGCCGCCGCAGCACGTCAACCTGCCGCTGATCCTGATCGAACGCGAAACAGCCTGAACCCCGGGGCGGACTCATCAGTCCGCCCTTTTTGAAGGATGCAAACGATGCCCATCCATATTTCCGACCGACGCTGGGTGCTCGAAACCCGCCAAACCGCTTACGCCTTTGGCCTCAACTCTGTGGGGCTGGTCACGCACCACTACTGGGGCGCGCGTCTGCCGCGCCTCGACGATTATCCCATCCCGCCCGACCCGAGCGGGTTTTCCTCGACCGACGGTTTCCATCACTTCGTGCCCGAGGAATATCCTGCCGAGGCAGGCACCAAGTACATCGACCCGTGTCTCAAAGTGCATTTTGCGGATGGGGTGCGGGATGCGGTGCTGACCTTTGTCGATTCGTCCGTGACGGACTCGTCCGCGCCCGAGCTGTCCATCCGTTTAAAAGATGTCTACTACCCTTTACTGGTGACCCTGCACTACCGCGTCCATGCAGACTACGATTTGATCGAACGCTGGGTCACGCTTGAGAACCTGGGCGGGGAACCGATCCAGGTGGAGCGGGCCTTCTCTGCCAAGTGGACCCTGCCGCCCGGCGATGATTATTTCCTCACACATATGTACGGCCGTCACCTCGACGAGTTCAACTTGCAGCGGGAGCTGCTCACGCCCGGCCTGAAGACCATCGAGAGCCGCCGCATCATCCCCAGCCATCGCGCCGTGCCGTGGTTTGCCATCGACCGCTCGGCGAGCGAAGACAGCGGCGAGGTCTGGTTCGGCACGCTGGCCTGGAGTGGAAACTTTCGCATCAACGCGGAGGTGACCGAGTTCGCCTCCACACGCGTCAGCCTCGGTTGGAACGATTGGGATTTCGGCTGGACGCTGCAACCCGGTCAGCCGCTGGTCACGCCGCCGTCGCTGGCGGGATACACCAAGGGCGGGTTTGGCGGAGCCAGCCGACAGGTCCATGCGTATGTGCGGGAGCGGGTGTTGCCGCATGGGGAGACTCCGCACAAGGTTTTGTATAACTCATGGGAAGCGACCCTCTTCGACGTGGACGAGGCCTCCCAATCTGCGCTGGCGGAGATCGCCGCGCAAATGGGTGTGGAATTGTTCGTCATGGACGATGGCTGGTTCCACGGCCGTAACCTCGATAACGCGGGCTTGGGCGATTGGTGGCCTGATGAGGTCAAATTCCCGAACGGGCTGGGTGGGCTGATCAAGAAAGTCAACGACCTGGGCATGGACTTCGGCCTGTGGGTCGAGCCAGAGATGGTCAACCCCGATAGCGAGTTATACCGCGCGCATCCCGATTGGGTCATCCACTTCCCGACCCGCACCCGCACCGAGAGCCGCAATCAATTCATCCTCAACATGGCACGCGAAGATGTGCAGCAGTATGTGCTGGGCGCGCTGGATAAATTACTGACCGAGAACAACATCGCCTTCATCAAGTGGGATATGAACCGCGCGGCCAGCGAGCCAGGCTGGCCCGATGCGCCCGGCGATCCGCGCGAGTTATGGGTACGCTATTTGTGGGGCGTATATCACGTATGGGATGAATTGCGGCGTCGGCATCCGAACGTTGTCTGGCAGAGTTGCGCCAGCGGTGGCGGCCGCGCGGACCTGGGCATCCTGCGCCTGGCCGACCAGGCCTGGGTCAGCGATAACACCGAAGCCACCTCGCGGCTGCGCATCCAGGAAGGGTATTCCCAATTCCTGCCCGCTATTACCATGGAAGCCTGGGTGACGGATTGGAACGAGGGGTTCGTACCGTTGGAGTTTCGCTTCCACGTCAGCATGTGCGGATCGCTGGGGGTGGGGGGCAACCTGCTCAATTGGGATGAGGCCGAGCGGGCGCTGGCCGCGGCGTGCATCCGCCAATATAAGGAAATCCGTCCCATCGTGCAGTTGGGTGAGCAGTACCGTCTGCTATCGCCGCAGAAGGGACCGTATTCGGCGGTGCAATACGTCAGCCAGGACAAGGCCGAGAGCGTGCTATTCGTATTCCGCGTGCATGTGCCCGAAAAGTACAACATCCCGCACTTGTACCTGCGCGGACTCGACCTTGAGGCGTTGTACAGCGTCGAAGGGTTCGAGGGGCCGCGTTCGGGCCTCGCATGGATGGAAGCTGGGATGAGGGTGGAATTGAAGAACCTGCAAAGCAAGATTCTGAAGATCACCCGTATTTGAACCGCAAGAGACAATTCCCGGGATAACGGGAACTGCCTCTTGACTCTCGTTTTTGAAAGTGCTATACTATTTTATGAAAGTGCTTTCACAAAAGCGCTTTTCATATAGCTATTATCACTGAAAAATCCTATACTGGAGGTGCCGCCACAAAAAACTCAGATCCTTGCCGCGTTTGTTCTACTTTCACCCAAATCCAAGAAGGAGAATAGAAATGAAACGAAGTTTCTGGCAATTGGTCTCGCTCGTGCTCATGGCAGCCATGCTGCTTTCGGCTTGTGGTGGTACAGCCGCCACCCAGGCCGCCTCTTCCAATGAAATCCCTGCCGGTGACGGAAAGGTCACGATCTATGGCGGTTACGGCGAAGCGCAAGGCGCCGCCTTCCAGAAGGCGTTGACCGAGTTCGGCAAAGCCAACGGCATCGAAATCACGTTCACTTCCCTCGCCAGCTTCGACACCGACATCAAGGTGAAGATCGAGGCCGGACAGGAACCCGACATCGCCATGTGGCCCCAACCGGGTGGTTTGAAGGCCCTGGCCGACCAGCTTGTCCCGCTTGAGCAGGTGATCGACCTCAGCGTCCCGCAGTCCACCCTGGTGCCTGGCTGGGATAAACTGGCGGTGGTCGATGGCAAGATCTACGGCCTGCCCGTTTCTGCTAACATGAAATCCCTGGTCTTCTACAACCCGTCCGCTTTCAAAGCTCACGGCTACACCGTGCCGACCAATGCCGCGGAACTGGCCGCCCTCGAAGAGAAGATCAAGGCTGATGGCGCCGGCTACCCGTGGTGCGCAGGCATCGAGTCTGGCAGTGCCACTGGCTGGCCCTTCACCGACTGGGTCGAACAGTATGTGCTCGACTACAACGGCCCCGATGTGTACGCCAAGTGGATCGCTGGTGAAGTCGATTTTGCCTCCCCCGAAGTGACCAAGGCTGCGGATGAAGTGTCCAAGCATCTGCTGGCCGACGGTCAGGTCAATGGCGGCGGCATTGCGATGGCGACCGACTCCTTCCAGGATACGGCTCCGCTCTTCGCGGATGGCAAGGACAACGGCCAGTGCTTCCTGCTGCGCCAGGGCTCGTTCATAACCGCTTTCATGCCCGAGGATATCCAGGCTGAGATCGCTGCCGGGGATTACACCCACCTGGATGTGTTCCCGCTGCCCGCTCCCGACGGCGGTCAGGCTGGCGTCATCGGCGGCGGTGATATCGCGGCCGTCTTCAAGGGTCATGTCGACCAGGATGTTGCCAAGGTCGCTGCCTACATCTTCAGCCCCGACGTTCTGAAGTATCAGGTCGCCACCGGTGACATTTCCCCGCACAAGACCTTCGACCTTTCGCTCTATCCGAACGAAATGCAGAAGAAGATCGGTGCCGCCATGGCCAACGCCGCCGTGTTCGGCTTCGATGGCTCCGACCAGATGACGGCTGAAGTCAACGCTGAGTTCTGGGCGGCCGGTACTGACTTCGTCGCAGGCCGCATCACCTGGGCCGAAGCTGCCGCGCGTATCGACAGCAAGTATCCATAAGTTCGTAAACAGAAAAGGTGGCACCGGTTTCGACCGGTGCCACCTTCTTTCACAGGCTCAACGGAGACCCAACATACGGAGGTTGAGACATGAGCGACATCTTATTCGGTTTGGTTGCCATTGTGGTTGGAGTAGCGGCCAGTTATGGGTTGTATTGGCTGCTTAACTTCTTCATCTCCCTGCTCCCGGAACGTATTCGTCTGAAAAGCGATTGGCTGTCCTTTTTGACGCCGGCCGCGGTGCTGGTGATCATGGTGCTGGTCGGACCGCTATTTCAGACTGTGGTCTGGTCTTTCATGGATGACGGAGCCAAGAAATGGGTCGGCTTCAAAAATTATGTCGACCTGTTTACCGACATCCGCTTCCTGCAAATCTTGCTGAATAACTTCTTGTGGGTGCTGGTGGTGCCGGCTGTGACGGTCGCCTTTGGCACCGCCTCTGCGGCCCTTTCCAACCAGGTGGGTCCGAAACTGGAAAGCATATTCAAGTCCCTGATCTTCATGCCGATGGCGATCAGTTTTGTCGCAGCCTCAACGATCTGGTCTTATTTCTATTCCTATGTGGCGCCGGGCCGTCCGGAAGTTGGTCTGTTGAACGCGGTGGTCAAGGCGATTGGACTTCAGACACAACCCTGGCTCATGATGGACCAGGGACGCCTGAATTCATTTCTGCTTATGGCTGTGATCGTGTGGCTCCAGGTGGGTTATTCCATGGTCGTCATTTCTTCTGCGATCAAAGCCGTGCCGGAAGAGACCATCGAGGCTGCCCAGTTGGACGGCGCAAGCCCGTGGCAGGTCTTCTTCAACATCATCCTGCCGCAGGTTTGGGGGACGGTGATGTCGGTCTTTGTCACGGTCTTGATCCTGGTGATGAAGATCTTCGACATCGTGCTGGCCATGACCCGCGGCAATTTCAACACCAGCGTGCTGGCCTTTGAGTGGTACAAACAATTCTTCGAAAACTCCAACATCGGGCCCGCTTCCGCTGTTGTGACAATATTGGTGATCTTGATTATGCCGCTCATGTGGCTGCAAATTCAAACTGCGCGACACCAGGAGGCTCTGCGATGAATAAGATAACGCATGTTCTTAGAGACCAAAAGTTGGGCAGTGTTCTTGGAATGTTGGTTCTGGTTGTATTGTGGTCCACGCCCACGCTTGGGCTGCTCGTCACATCGCTCAGACCAAGTTCGGTCGCTGAAATTTCTCCATGGTGGGAGGCCTTGTTCAATCCGCTCAGCACGGTTTGGACTCTCGATGCCTATCAAAATTCGCTCGACAGCGGCATGCTGGCATCCTTGATCAATACCATTGCGGTGACCGTGCCGGCGACCATCCTCCCTCTCATGATCGCAGCCAACGCCGCCTATGCGTTTACGTTCTTGAATTTCAAGGGCAAGGAATTTTTCTTTGCCATGCTGGTCGCCCTGATGGTGATCCCTCTGCAGTCTTCGTTGATCCCGGTGCTCCGGGGCATGGTCGCGTTTCAAAAGGCGTTCCACATTCCGCTGACCGGTACATATGCCAGCGCCTGGGTCGTTCACAGCGCCTTTGCGATGCCGCTGGCGATCTATATTTTCCGAAATTACATGATGACCCTGCCTAAGGAATTGATCGAGGCGGCCAGGGTGGACGGCGCCAGCAATTACCAGATCTTCTGGCAACTAATCCTGCCGATGTCCGTTCCCGCACTCGCTTCCTTTGCGATTTTCCAGTTCCTGTGGGTCTGGAACGATTACCTGATCGCCTTTGTCTTCGTCGGCGAACAGAAGGCGGTGATGACCTATCGCCTGTTGCGGTTGCTGGGCCAATACGGCCAGGGCTGGCGGGATGTGGCGGCAGGTTCGTTCATCTCCCTCATCATTCCACTACTCGTATTCTTCGGCTTGCAGCGCTATTTCGTGCGCGGGTTACTGGCAGGCTCAGTCAAAGGTTGATTTCATAATGAAACGAATGGACTGGGCAACCAGTCCATTTTTATATATGGACAATTCTCTCTGGTACAAGAACGCTGTTTTCTACGAAATATCGGTCCGCGCCTTCAAAGACGGCAGCGGCGATGGACACGGTGACCTGATCGGTCTAACCGGGAAACTGGATTATCTCCAGACCCTGGGTGTGGACTGCATCTGGATCATGCCCATCTACCCGTCACCGCTCAAGGACGACGGCTATGACATCGCCGATTATTACAATGTCGCGGAGGCCTTCGGCTCGCTGGAGGATCTCAAAGCGCTGATCGAATCGGCCCATGCGCGCGGCATCCGCCTCATCATGGACCTGGTGATGAATCATACCTCCGATGAGCATCCCTGGTTCCAAGCCTCGCGCGCCGACCGTAACTCGCCCTATCGTGATTATTACGTCTGGAGCGACACCGACCAGAAATATACCGACGCGCGCATCATCTTCCTCGATACCGAACCCTCCAACTGGACCTTCGACGCAGGGAGCGGCCAATACTACTGGCACCGTTTCTACGCCAGCCAGCCTGACCTGAACTTCGACAATCCCCGCGTGCGCGAGGAGATGTTCAACGTGGCGCGCTTCTGGCTCGACCTGGGCATCGACGGCTTCCGTGCCGACGCGGTGCCGTATCTCTTCGAGCGCGAGGGGACGAACTGCGAGAACCTGCCTGAGACCCACGTCTACCTCAAGGAACTGCGTATCTTCATGGAGGAGCATTATCCGGGCCGCATTCTGCTGTGCGAAGCCAATCAGTGGCCCGAGGATGTGCGTCCCTATTTCGGCGACGGCGATGAGTTCCACATGGGGTTTCACTTTCCCATCATGCCGCGCATCTACATGGCGCTCAAAAAGGAGCGCATCGAAGACATCGTGGAGATTCTGCGCCGTACACCGCCCATCCCTGAAAACTGTCAGTGGTGTACCTTCCTGCGCAACCATGATGAACTGACCCTCGAAATGGTCACAGAGGAGGAGCGCCAGTGGATGTGGCGCGAGTATGCGCCCGAGCCGCGCATGAAACTCAACCTCGGGATTCGCCGCCGACTCTCGTCCCTGCTCGACAATGACCGCCGCAAGATCGAACTGGCAAATTCCCTGCTCTTTACCCTGCCTGGTTCGCCCATCCTTTATTACGGCGATGAGATCGGCATGGGGGACAATCTTAACCTGCCCGACCGCAATGGGGTCCGCACGCCCATGCAATGGGACGATTCCCCGAACGGCGGATTCACCACCGGACAGCCGTACACGGCCTTGGTCGAAGGCGCACTGGACTATCAGCATGTCAATGTCGCCAGCCAGATCGACGATCCCGACTCTCTCTTCCACGCCATTCGCCGCATGATCGCCATCCGCAAAGAACATCCCGCGTTTGGGAACGGTGACATGGAATGGGTCGAGACGGGCCATCCGTCGGTGGCTGTGTATCTTCGTCGATATGAAGAAGAGACCCTGCTGATCTTCAACAACTTGAGTGCTTCTGTTCAGACGGTCCAATTGCCCGCCGCGCATCGGAAATCCTATATCGACTTGTTCACGCGCGAGACTGTGACGCTGTCTGACCACGTCACCCTGGAGCCTCATTCCTATCGATGGTTGAAGATGGTTCCATGATCAGACCCCGTTTCCATTTCACGCCGCCAGACGGTTGGCTGAACGACCCCAACGGGCTGGTCTACCTCGACGGCGAATATCACCTGTTCTATCAACACCATCCCAACGGCCTGACCTGGGGTCCCATGCATTGGGGACACGCCGTCAGCCGCGACCTGCTCCACTGGCAGCACCTGCCGATTGCGTTGTATCCCGATGAGGTCGGCATGATCTACTCGGGCAGCGCCGTGGTGGATTGGAGCAATACGGCGGGTTTCGGCGCGGGTGCTCTGGTTGCGGTCTTTACTTATCACCAGGCGGATCGGGAGTCTCAACACCTGGCCTTCAGCCTCGACCGTGGCCGCACGTGGAACAGATATGAGGGGAACCCGGTCCTCACACCGCCCCTTGGCGTGAAGGACTTCCGCGACCCCAGGGTCTTTTGGCATGTGGATCATTGGGTGATGTGCCTGGCTGCGGGAGACACAATCCGCTTTTTTGTTTCATCCGAACTCAAATCATGGACTCCCTCGGGCGAGTTCGGTCGCTGTGGTTCCGTGGAGGGAGTCTGGGAGACGCCCGACCTGTTCCCGCTCCCCGTGGACGGCGGCCCCGAGACTCGCTGGGTGTTGACCGTGGGCGTCGGCAACGGCGGACCCGCGGGCGGCTCGGGCACCCAATACTTCGTCGGGCAGTTCGACGGCTCCACCTTCACTTCCGAGAATCCGCCCGAGACCATTTTGTGGATGGATCATGGTTCAGACTTCTACGCGCCACAATCCTGGAACGAGGAGCCGCATGGCCGCCGCGTGATGTTGGGTTGGATGAACAATTGGCGATACGCGAACACGGTCCCTGCCGAAACCTGGCGCGGCATGTTCAGCCTGCCACGCGAGTTGACCCTCGCCATAACGGAGCAGGGCGTTCGCCTGGCCCAACAGCCGATCCGCGAGATCGAGGCTCATCGCGGGGAACACCTCCACTGGCAGGACCAGGCAATCGGTCCAGGTGAAAATCTGTTGGCGGGGACGCGCGGAGGCTGTCTGGAAATCCTCGCCGACCTGACGCCTGATTTATCCGTCACACGCTTCGGCTTCCGCGTGCGGGTCGGCGCGGAGGAGGCCACCGTCATCGTGTGTGACATGGCGGCGCGTACCCTCAGCGTGGATCGCACTCGCTCGGGGCAGGTGAGTTTCGCCGACGGGTTTGCCGCGCTTCATTCCGCGCCGCTGCCGATGGATGGGGGAGAGGTGAACCTGCGCATCCTCCTCGATCGATCCTCTGTGGAAGTGTTTGCGGGCCACGGCCGCGTGACGTTGACCGAGAGCATCTTTCCCGCGCCCGAAAGTCAGGGCCTGGACCTGTTCGTCGAGGGTGGCTTGTTGTATATTCGTCAACTTGAAATATATTCCCTCGACTGAGTTTACTTTCTGGTGTTTTATGGAATCCATTCCTCTTCCCTCTCACGAAATCTCGCGGACGTTATCGCGCCTGCTGCCGCGCGTCGAAGCTGCCCTGTCGGCTGAGATCGCCGCGGACCCTACGGGCTGGGAGCAATTCCAGCGGCGGCTGGGGACGCATTTTCCAGCGCTGTTCCGTCTATATCTGGAGTTGTATGGCGGTCACTACGATTTCTTTTATCACCTTGAGGACTTGTTCCTGCGGCTGGCGCGGACCTGGCTGAGTCGTCCCGCCGACCTGCGGGCGTTAGATGCGGCCCGGGAACGGGACCCGCTCTGGTTCCAGTCGAATCAGATGTTGGGCGGCGTGATCTACGTGGACCTGTTTGCAGGCGACCTGGAAGGGGTGCGCTCCAAAATCCCTTACTTCATGGAATTGGGCCTGACCTACCTGCACCTGATGCCGCTCTTCAAGGCCCCCGAAGGCGAGAACGACGGCGGCTACGCGGTGAGCAGTTACCGTGACGTGGACGAGCGCCTCGGCACGATGGAGCAATTGTCCTCGCTGGCGCGCGACCTGCGCGCGGCAGGCATCAGCCTGGTGGTGGACCTGGTCTTCAATCACACCTCCGACGAGCATGTCTGGGCGCAGAAGGCGCGCGCGGGCGAGGATGACTTTCGCGAGATGTATCGCATCTATCCCGACCGCGACATGCCCAATGCTTATGAGCGCACCCTGCGCGAGATCTTCCCCGACGAACACCCGGGGGCCTTCTCATACCTGCCCGATGGAAGCTGGGTGTGGACCACCTTCCACAGCTACCAGTGGGACTTGAACTATGCCAACCCGTCGGTCTTCAACCACATGGCTGACGAGATGTTGTTCCTCGCCAACCAGGGCGTGGAAGTCATCCGCCTGGACGCGGTGGCCTTCATCTGGAAGCAGATGGGGACGAATTGCGAAAACTTGCCCGGGGCGCACAAGTTAATTCAGGCTTTCAACGCGGTGGCGCGCATTTCGGCTCCCGCGCTGTTGTTCAAATCCGAAGCCATCGTCCACCCCGACGAGGTGGCCCGTTATATCGACCCGGCCGAGTGTCAGCTCTCGTACAATCCGCTGCTCATGGCGTTGTTGTGGAATTCGCTGGCCACCCGCAAGGTGCGGCTGCTCTCACAGGCGCTGGCGACCCGCTTCAAGATCCACCCCGAGACGGCCTGGGTCAACTATGTGCGCTGTCACGACGACATCGGTTGGACTTTCTCGGACGAGGATGCCGCGTATCTGGGCATCAATGGCGGGGACCATCGTCGCTTTCTGAACGAGTTCTATCGCGGACGTTTTCCCGGCAGCTTTGCGCGCGGACTGCCTTTCCAGGAGAATCCGAAGACGGGCGACTGCCGTATCAGCGGGTCGTGCGCTTCCTTGGCCGGGCTGGAGAAGGCGCTCTACGAGGAAGGTCCCGCCGAAGTGGAATTGGCCATTCGCCGCATCCTGCTCATCCACGGCGTAATCCTGTTGGTGGGCGGAATCCCTCTGCTGTATCTCGGCGACGAGATCGCCACATTGAACGATTATGGCTTCCGCGACAATCCCTCTCACGCGCGGGACAGCCGCTGGGTCCACCGTCCGCAGGCAGACTGGGGACGCTACGAGAAGCGAAGCGATCCGCAAACCGTGGAGGGCCGCGTGTATCACAACTTGCAGGCGCTGATCCGCTTGCGCAAGGGCCACGCTGCCTTTTCGGGTGGCGGGCTGGAAATTATCGAGACCGAGAACCAGCACGTGCTTGGGTTCGAGCGCGTGCACGACGGCGATCGCGCCGTGGTCTTTGCCAATTTCTCCGAACTTGAACAGGTCATCCCGGCCCGCATCCTGCAACAATATCACTGCCAGGACGCGCAGGTGGCCTACGGCATCAGCCAGCCCATTTCGCAGCAGGACCTGATCTTGGCGCCGTTGGAGTTGATGGTCTTTTCCATCGCATGACCTGACCAGATGTTACCTTTCCATCCACGGTCTGACCGTTAATCCTCCCTGCGGCTGAGCCGCAAAACAGGCAAGCCTCCTATACTTCGGGGCGTTCAAGGAGACTTGCCGTGACTCTCATCATCATTCTGCTGACAATCTTTTTCATCCTCGGCGGCATCGGTCCGCTGCTGGTGACCGACAACCTGCGGGACGAACTGGTCGTGGGGCATTAACCCATGTTCCTGCGCCAGGTCAACATCGAACTCCGCAAGACCGTCAAACACCCCGCGCTGTGGGCAGGACTGGCCGCGCTCACGCTTCTGCTGGCCCTGTTCATCTTTGTCCATCACTCGCAGATCAAGTACGGATACATCCCAGCCGAGGGCGGCCTCGAAAACGACCTGCTCAACGGACTGTCCCTCTACAACTGGATCAGCGGACTCATCTACGCCGTGACCGCCTCCGTCATTGCGGCCTATGACTACCCCGAGCGGACTCTGCAACTCTGGCTGACCCGCGGCCTGCCTCGCCCCATTTTGCTTTTCGCGCGGCTGACGGTCATCCTGCTCTTCGGCGCGCTGATGATCGCCTTCACATTGCTGACCACATTGGGGCTGGCTGTCCTCTCGCGGACTCTGTTCTTCGGCGTTGTGGACGTGTCGCATTTCAACGCGGTTGCCTTGCTGCCCGCTTTCCTGCGCACGGTGTGGAGCGCGTTGCCCTACCTCGCGTTGACGGTGCTGCTGGCGGTAATCAGCCGTTCGCCGCTCTTCGCTGCGGGCGCCATGATCTTCTACTCGGATATTGCAGAGCGGCTGGCCCTGATGCTCAGCGACCGTTATCCCGCGTTGACGCGCTTCCTGCCTGGGCAACTGGCTTTGATTCTGCAAGCCCAGAACTTCGTTCTCGACCGTACCGCCACACAACCCACCCTCGATCCGCGCTGGATGAGCGAGCCGCAGGCCATCCTGTCCATCGGCGTGATCTTTCTCGTCACGTGCGGGCTGACCCTCCTCATTTTCTCCCGCCAGGATTTGGGCGGTTGATCTGTAAAGGCGACCCGCCAGGTCGCCCTGTCAAAAAGGAATCTCATGACCAATATCATCCTCGAAACCAAAGACCTGACCAAAACCTTCGGCGCGCATACCGCCGTGGACGAGGTCAACATCACGGCCTACGAAGGCGAAGTGTTCGGCTTCCTCGGCCCGAACGGCGCAGGCAAGACCACCACCCTCGGCATGACGCTGGGACTCGTCCACGCGACGGCGGGCGAGGTGCGCGTGCTCGGGGAGCGCGTCACGCCCAATCGTGTCCATGCGCTGCGCCAAGTCGGTGCCTTGCTGGGTGCGCCAGCCTTCGTGCCGTATCTCTCCGCCTGGAATAATCTCGATCTGCTGGCGCGACTCTCACCCAACGTGGACAAAAAACGTATCGGCGAAGTGCTCGAACTGGTCGGCATGAGCGACGCGGCCCGCCGCAAGGTCGGTAAGTTCTCGACGGGCATGAAGCAGCGTATCGGCATCGCGATGGCCTTGCTGCATCGACCGCGTTTCGTGATCCTCGACGAGCCGACCAATGGCCTCGACCCCGCGGGTATGCGCGAGATCCGTCAACTGCTGCGCTCACTGGCGGAGAATGGCACGAGCGTGCTGCTCTCAAGTCATTTGCTCAACGAGGTGCAGCAGGTCTGCGACCGCATCGCCGTGCTGAACCGTGGGCGCGTGGTGGCCCAGGGCCGCGTGGAAGACCTGCTCAACGCGCAGAAGCCGTCTGTGCGGCTGATGGTTGGGGATGTCAGCGCCGCCGTCCGCGTGTTGGAGTCGCTCTCGGGCGTGGAAAACGTCCAGGCCAGCGGCGACACGCTCCTCGTCATGGGCGTCAGCAATCAGACAGTGATGAATCACCTGCTCCAGAATCACATCATCCCCACCGAGATCAGTGCCCAGAAGAATGACCTCGAAGCGTTGTTCATGGATGTGACATCCGACGATGGACGATAGACGGTGGACCGTCCACTTTCCACCTTCTATTTTCCAGGAAAGGTTTTTATGTTCCTCAAACTTCTCTCCGTTGAATGGACCCGCTTGTGGCGGCGCGCACTGTTGTGGGTCACGCTGGGTATCGTCGCGCTCTACATCGGCCTGAGCCTGTCCAATTTCTACCAGACCAACCAGACCAACTTGCTGGACGGTACGCTCAAAACGCCGGGCGTCTCCTTCGACCTGGCCAACTCGCTCGACCAGTTGCTGATCGCCGTCCCGTTCCTGATCATCATCGCGGGCAACCAGATGGGCAACGATTACACCCAGCGGACCAATCAGCACTGGCTGATGCGTGCGCCGCGACCTTCGAGCCTGCTGGCTAAATTCACCCTGCTGATTTTGCTGACTCTGGTAATCCACTTCCTTACGATGGGAGTCGGTTGGGCGGTCGGCTTTTACTACAAGGTTTACGTTTACCATGTTCCCAACGTGGATAACGTCAACTGGATTGCCGCGCTGGCCGCGCCCTTCTACATGACCCTCGTCAACCTGCCCTACATCGCGCTCACCCTCGCGCTGACGGTTGGCCTGCGCTCGACCTTCGTCAGCATCATCGTGGGCCTGGGGTATACTCAATTTCTCGATTTCATCTTTGCGGGACTCTTCCACGGCGCATCCTGGACGAAGTGGCTGTTCACCAACCTGCACTTCAGCGCCAGCTTCCTGTTGAACTGGATCGGGGATCGGGTCCCTGAACTGCCATCGAATATCCTCGCCCCTACGCCTGCTCTCGTGGCTGCGGCCGCTTACACGCTGATTCTGCTCACCCTCGCCGTCTGGCTGTATCGCCGTCAGGACGTGGGTGGATAACAGGAAAACCATCATGTTCAAATTTTTCCAACGCCTTCAATGGAAATTAACTCTGTCTTACGCCGTGGTCACGGTCGGGACCGTCATCGTGCTGGCGGCTCTGCTGATAGGGCTGGCCATCTATTCCGAGAGCCAGGCCAACACGCAGGTCTTCAGCAGCTTCTACTGGACGAAGACCGCCTTTCAGGATAATGTCCCGTACCTGATCGAGAGGCCTGCCGAATTGCAGAAGTGGCTTACGCGCATCCAGAAGGACGGTTTCGCCTGGACCGACTTTCAGTCTTACGTTGTGCGCGAATCGCTGGATTACGCCAACACGCTGGTGAAGGATGCTCCCATCTACGTGCTCGACCCCGACCTGAATCTGGTCGCCGCCGTCCCGCTGGATGATTCCGATGCAATCGGCAAGCTGTTCAACGCGCGCCGCTCGAACGGGTTCGGCCTCGAATCCATTCTCGAAGCGGCCCAGGTCGGAGACAAGAATTACACGGCCCAGAGCTATACCATGCCTGACGGCACGTACGTTGCCGCCTTCCCCCTGCGCAAAACGGAAGACTCGCCTGTGGTGGCTATTGTGGTGTACACGCTCAAGCCGATGCGTTTCAGCCCGCCCATCAATCTCTCGATCTACACCACGTTCTTTGTCATCATCACACTCATCATGCTGCTGGTGAGTTTGCCTGTCGGTTCGGTCTTCGGCTGGATCGCCTCGCGCGGATTGCGCAAGCGCCTCGGCAATCTGTCCATGGCGGCCAGCGCCTGGAGCAAAGGCGACTTCACCGCCGTGCCGCGCGACGCCTCCGCTGACGAGATCGGCGAGCTGACCCGCAACCTGAACAACATGGCCGAGCAGTTGCAAACCCTGCTGCACGCCCGCGACGAACTGGCCCGCGTGGAGGAACGCAACCGGCTGGCGCGCGACCTGCACGACACGGTCAAGCAGCAGACCTATGCCGCGCGTATGCAGCTCTCCGCTGCGAAGAACCTGCTCGACACCGACCCGAAGATGGCTGCTGAGCATCTCGAATCTGCACTGCAGCTCAACCGCGAAACCCAGCAGGAGCTCAAGCTCATTATCGACGAACTGCGTCCCGCCGCGCTGGAGGGCAAGGGACTGGCCCAGGCGTTGCGCGAATATGCCGCGCGCTGGCAGGAGCACACGGGCATCCAGGTCACGACCACCGTCAGCGGCGAGCGTTCCCTGCCGCTGGATGTGGAACAGGCGCTCTACCGCGTCTTGCAGGAATCGCTCTCGAATATTGCCCGCCACGCCGAAGCGGACTCGGTGGGACTCAGCCTCAACATGATCCCCGAACGAGTGACTCTGGTCATCGCTGACAACGGCCGCGGCTTCGACCTAGACTCGGTTTCCTCCAACTCACTGGGGCTGGCAGGCATGAAGCAGCGCCTGGCCGAGGTCGGCGGCACGCTCAAGGTTGAGTCCACCCTGGCGGTCGGCACGACGGTCACGGCGGAAGTACAATTAAACGCAAAATGACGTTATTGCGAGGGCTGGTGGTCGAGCAATGTTTTTTGCCTATCGAAACCACCAGCCCGAAGCAATCTCATGAGTTTGCTTCGCTCGCTCGCAATGACGAAATAAGAGGTCTCTATGCCCATCAAAGTCCTTCTCGTGGACGACCACAAGATCGTACGTCAGGGTGTGCGCGCCTACCTTCACACGCTGGCAGACATTCAAGTCATCGCCGAAGCGGAATCAGGCGCGGCGGCGATCAGCGCTGTCGAGCAGCACCAGCCTGACGTGGTGTTGATGGACCTCGAAATGCCAGGCGAACTGGACGGTATCGCCGCCACGCGTCAGATCCGCAAACTGCGGCCCGAGACGCAGGTCATCGTGGTGACGTCGCATCATCAGGACGAGTACATCTTCCCCGCCGTGCGCGCGGGCGCCATCTCGTATCTGCTTAAGGACGTCGAACCCGACGAGCTGGCCGCCGCCATCCGCAAGGCCGCCCACGGCGAAGCCGTGCTCGACTCGCGCGTGGCCTCGCGCATCGTGCAGGAACTGCAGGGCCTGCGCAAGGACGACGTTAACCCGTTCACCGAACTCTCCGAGCGCGAGTTCGATGTGTTGCGCCTGATCGCCGCGGGCAGGTCCAACGCTGAGATTGCCGAGACGCTGGTCATCGGCGAAAGCACCGTCAAGACTCATATCGGCAACCTGCTCAAGAAGCTGCACCTCGAAGACCGCACCCAGGCCGCCGTCTACGCCTGGCAGGAAGGCATCGTACGCAGGAAGACAGAATAGCGCAATGCGCTGTACACGGATTACGCGGATTACACAGGGTTGCACGGAAATTTAAAAAATCCGTGTGCATCGGCGTAATCTGTGAAATCCGTGTCCAAAGTTTAAATGCTGGTAACTTCAATAAAAAAGCGGAGTCGAATTGTTCGACTCCGCTTTCCTTTTGCATTGCCATTACTGGCTCACGCTCACAATTCCCCCGAACGCATTC
>CALFXA010000179.1 GCA_937928015.1 uncultured Anaerolineales bacterium
CCCAGCCCCTGTCCCGCGCCGAGTTTGGGTACAGGCCCACCGACATCCTGTTGGTGTACGCGGGCCGCGTGGCGGTCGAGAAGAACCTGGATTTCCTCATGCGCTCCTTTGCGGGCGTGGCGCAAGCCGTCGAAAACGTCCACCTCCTGATCATCGGCGGCGGGCTCCAGCCCATTGTGGACGAGATCAAGTCGCTGACGGTCGAGTTGGGGATTCAGAACCGCGTCCGCTTCACTGGCATGATTCCCTACGACCAATTGCCCGCCCACCTCGCCATGTGCGACATCTTCGTCACGGCCTCGGTCACGGAGGTACACCCGCTCTCGGTCATCGAGGCGATGGGCGCGGGGCTGCCTGTGGTCGGCATTCACTCGCCCGGCGTGAGCGACACCGTGGAGGATGGCAAGACGGGTTTCCTGGCGACTCACGATCTGGCATCCTACACCGCCAAACTGACCCGTCTGTGCCTGGACCCGAAGCTGATCCAGCAAATGGGCGAATCCGCCAGACAGGCCTCCACCGCCTACGCCATCGAGCGGACCAGCAAGCTGATGCTCAAGCATTACGAACGCCTGGTCTATGACTCGACCCCCCGCAAGCGCGGACTCAGCGTACGCCTGCGCAGTATGATGGAAAAGTTCCTAAATTAAGCAGAATAACATCGAAGCGTCCATGTCCGCTCAAGCCCGCACCCACAACCAACGCATCGGTCAATGGGGCGAATCCGTCGCCGCGGATTACCTCACTGCGCAAGGCTGGACCATGCTGGCCCGCAACGTCCGCACACCTTACGGCGAGATCGACCTGGTGGCCCGTCACGGCGACGTGACCGTGTTCATCGAGGTCAAAACGCGCACATCCGATAGCTTTGGTCCGCCCGAGGTGGCGGTCTCCGCGCGCAAGCAGCAGCACATGATTGCCGCCGCGGAGCAGTACGCTGCCGAACATAACATCGACTACTGGCAAATCGACGTCATCGCCGTCGAGGGTAGGCCAGGGACGAAGCCCGTCATCACCCATTTCGAGAATGCTATCTAAACCTCCCCTCCTCCTCCTCCTCGTCGGGCCGACAGCTGTGGGCAAGACTGAACTCGCCATCCGCCTCGCGGAAAGGCTCAACGGCGAGATCGTCTCGGCCGATTCGCGCCTGTTCTATCGCGGCATGGACATCGGCACGGCCAAACCCACACCCGCCGAACAGGCGCGCGCGCTGCATCACCTGATCGACGTGGCCGACCCCGATGAGACCTGGTCGCTGGCCATGTTCCAGCAGCGCGCACACGAGGTCATTGCCGAAATTCATGCGCGCGGCAGGCTGCCACTGCTGGTCGGCGGCACGGGACAATACGTCCGCGCGGTGACGCAGGGCTGGACTCCGCCCGAGGTAGAACCCGATGAACGTTTGCGGTTGGTATTGGAAAAGCTGGCGGAGGAAAGAGGAAAAGAGTGGTTATACGAGCGACTCCAGTCACTTGACCCCGAGGCCTCCGCCGTCATCGACTTGCGCAATGTGCGCCGCACGATCCGCGCGTTGGAAGTCATCCTCACCACAGGCCACAAATTCTCCGCCCAGCGCGGACAGGCTGACTCACCCTACGACCTGCTGACGGTCGGGCTGAACCGTCCACGCGAGGAATTGTACACGCGCGTGGACGCCCGCATCGACGCCATGTTCGCCGCGGGACTGCTGGACGAGGTCCGCGCGCTGCTGGCGAAGGGCTATTCGCCCGAGCTGCCGTCCATGTCGGGCATCGGGTATCGGGAGTGCTGTCAGGTGTTGAGCGGCCAGATGAGCGAGGAACAGGCCAAAGTCCAGATGAAACGTATCACGCGCGTCTTCGTGCGGCGTCAGGCCAACTGGTTCAAGGAGTCCGACCCGAACATCCACTGGTTCGAGGCAGGCAATCCTGAGACGCTGGAAAAGGTCATAGCACTCGCAAAGGAGAAGCATTTCGTCTAAATATTGACTTTTGTTTTTTTCAGGCTATACTAATCCCATCGTCAAATAGCCAACGGAGGAGGAACCATGAAGGACCGACCCTGGGTAGAGCATTACGACAAGGGAGTACCCGCCACAATCGAATATCCCCAAGCGCCGCTGTTTCACTTTTTGGATGATTCCGCGCGCAAGTATCCCGACCGCGCCTGCACGATCTTCAAGGGCGCGGTCGTTACGTACAAGGAGATGAACGACATCACCGACCATTTAGCCGCCGCGCTGGTGGACATGGGCGTGAAGAAGGGCGACCGTGTGGGGATCTTCATGCCGAACTCGCCGCAGTTCGTGATGGCCTATTACGCCATTCTCAAGGCGGGCGGTGTGGTGGTGGCAACCAATCCGCTGTACACGGCTCCCGAGATCGAGCACCAGGCCAGCGACGCGGGCATCGAAGTGATGTTCGTGATGACCAACTTCTACAAGACGATCAAGGCCGCCCAGCCCAAGACCAAGATCAAGAAGTTGATCGTGACCAACCTGAAGGAAGCCCTGCCGCCGTTACTGCGTCTCCTCTTCACCCTGGCGAAGGAGAAGAAAGGCGGATTCCGCATCGAAGGCGGACTTGCCGAAGGCGAGGTCTGGATGCAGGATCTGATCGCCAAATATGCTGGAGCCAAGCGCCCCGCCCTGGAGATTGGTCCCGATGATACGGCCTTGTTCCAATACTCGGGCGGGACCACGGGCGTCTCGAAGGGCGCGGTGGCCATGCACCGCAACGTGGTGGCGAACACGCTCCAGATCAAACTGTGGATGACGGGCCTCGAACCTGGCAAGGAAGTGGTGCTGATGGCCATCCCGCTCTTCCACGTCTACGGCATGGTGGCAGGCATGAACTTCGCCATGTCGAACGGAGCCAGCATGGCGATGGTCCCCAATGCACGCGACCTGAAAGATGTGCTGGAAAATATCACCAAGTACAAGGCTACCATCTTCCCTGGCGTACCTGCATTGTATAACGGCATCAACAATCATCCCGACGTGAAGGCTGGTAAATACAATCTATCCACAATCAAAGCTTGTATTTCTGGCTCAGCTCCGCTGCTGCGTGAGACCAAGGAACAGTTCGAGAAGCTGACGGGCGGCAAAGTCTTCGAAGGCTACGGCCTGTCCGAGGCGCCAACCGCCACGCACTGCAATCCGCTCAACGGCGTCAACAAGACGGGCTCCATCGGCATGCCCCTGCCCGACGTGGAAGTGAAGATCATCAGCCTCGACGACGGCGAGACCGAACTGGGCCAGGGCGAGGTCGGCGAGATCGTCATCCACGGACCGCAGGTGATGAAGGGTTATCACAACATGCCCACCGAGACGGCCAACACCCTGCGAACGTTGAAGGACGGCAAGGTTTGGCTGTTCACAGGCGACATCGCCCAGATGGATGAGGACGGTTACTTCTACATCGTCGACCGCAAGAAGGAGCTCATCAAGCCGGGCGGCTTCCAGGTTTGGCCGCGTGAGGTGGAAGAGGCGCTGGCCGCCAACCCGAAGGTCCTCGAAGTGGGCGTGGCGGGCATCCCCGACCCGTACCGCGGCGAGACGGTCAAGGCCTGGATCGTGCTCAAGCCGGGCGAGTCCGCCAACGAAGCGGAACTCAAGGCCTGGTGCAAGGAACGCCTGGCCCCGTACAAAGTCCCGACGCATTACGAGTTCCGCAGCGAGTTGCCCAAGACCACCGTCGGCAAGATCCTGCGCCGCGAGTTGGTCCGCCAGCACAAGGAAACCAGTTCCTAGTCAGTAATTTGCGACGATATAAAAAGCCTCCCGAATTCGGGAGGCTTTTTCGTTTCATGTTATGCCAGTTGCGGCGTGCCGCTCTTCTTGGGAGCAGGCGGCGGGAAGATTTGTTCGAATTCCTCGCGGGTAATCGATTCGACTTCCAGCAGTTTCTTTGCCACGATGTCTAACTGGGCGCGGTAGGTGCTGAGCAAATCCTTGGCCAGTTTGTACGATTCGTCCACGATCTTGCGAACCTCGCGGTCGATCTGCTCGGCCACGGCTTCGGAGTAATCGCGCTGTTCGGAGATCTCGCGGCCCAGGAAGATCAA
>CALFXA010000180.1 GCA_937928015.1 uncultured Anaerolineales bacterium
GCAAGAGGCGGGCCAGCGGCTTGGCCAGTTTGCGCGTGGCGGGGACGGGTTGGTCATTGACCGAAATGGAGTACTCGTCCGTGACGCGCACGGTGCGGTATTGTCGATATTTTCCGAAGGTCGGAATTTCCTCTTCTTCGACGCGTTCGGCGGTGTACTGGATGGAACCGCCCAGGTCAAAGGTCCAGGTGGGCAGGTAGAGCCCGCGCGGCAGGTCCACTTGGACCTCGGGCTGGACCTTGTTCTTCTCCACCCACTGAACAAGATGCCAGGCGGCGCGCTTCTGGTTGAAGGCGTGCGGCAGGACGCCATCGGGCGCGATCAGCTCGCGGACGTTCTCCAGGCTGACGACGTGCGCCGAGTTGCAATACAGGCAGGTGGCCGAGAGGAGCGTGGGCGGCAGGGTGAACTCCGCGCCGCAGCCCTGGCAGTGGAAGACCTGCTGGGCCAGCGGCTGACGATGTCCGCGCAGGGTGGACATGGCGACGATGAAGTCCTCCTCCTCGGCTTCGGCCTGGGCCGTGCCGAGCGTCTCGTTGCGCGTGCAATATTCGCAGACCAACGACTGACCGTCGGGCGCGAAGGACATGCGTCCGCCGCACTTGGGACACATGAAGCGGTCGGCGTCGGCTTGGGCGATTCCGCCTGCGGGGACGGGCAGCGCGTCCGCATCGACCAAATCCTCGGGCTTGAGTCTGCCGTCCAGGATGGCCAACTCGCGGCGGGCTCGGGAATGTCCGAGGTCGTGCGTGAGTGCGTTTTCGAGCGCCTTGCGCTTCTCGGCGGGCTCATCGGTCACCATCGCCATCCAATACCAGGCCTCGGCCATCGTGTCATGGCTGGCGTTGTTAGACGTGTACAGGGCGCGTTCCAGATAGCGGCGCGCCACGCTTTGCGAGCCTGTCTTGGCTTCGAGGATGCCGCTCCTCAGTAAACTGTCTGCATAATCTTGCTGCATGTCACCTCACCAGCGCGTCGGTCATTTTGGCCACGCGTGCCATCTCCTTCACGTCATGCACGCGGATGATGTCCGCGCCGCGCGTGATGCCCACGGCCACAGCGGCGGCCGTCCCTTCCACGCGCTGATCGGGCGGCAGGTCCAGCGTGTATCCGATGAAGGATTTGCGCGACGGCCCGAGCAGGACGGGATATCCCAATGCGCGGATCTCGCCCAGACGGTTGATCAGCTCCAGGTTTTGTTCGCGCGTCTTTCCGAAGCCGATGCCTGGATCCAGCACGATGTGCGTTTCCACCACCCCAGCCGAGAGCGCGATCTGCACCGACTCCATCAGCTCACGTTTGACGTCCTCGATCAGGTCCGTGTACTCCGCGCCGAGATAGGCGTTGCCGAGCCGTTCACGGACATCTACGCTGGCGGGGTTGCTGCGGTTGTGCATCAGGATGACGGGCGCGCCGAAACGGGCCGCCACCCGCGCCAGGTCGGGGTCCGCGCGCAGGCCCCACACATCATTGACGATGTGCGCGCCCGCCTTGAGGGCGGCTTCGGCCACCCGCGCCTTGTACGTGTCCACTGAGATCAGCGCCTGCGGGAACTCTGCGGCGATGCGCCGCACGACGGGTAGCACGCGCGCCAACTCTTCCTCCGCGCCGACGGGCTGTGAACCCGGGCGGGTGGATTCGCCGCCCACGTCGAGGATGTCCGCGCCCGAGGCCAGGAATCCGCGCGCCTGTTCGAGGGCGGCTTCGATCCCCTCACCCCCATTCCCTCTCCCCGAGGGAGAGGGGTGCAGAGGCGAGGAACGGTATAAACCATCGCCCGAGAAACTGTCGGGCGTGACGTTGAGGATGCCCATCACATAAGTGCGGGAACCCCAGGTAAGGGTATGATCATGGACGGTAAGGGTGGGGGATTTCATGAAATAAAACGACGGGGTCATTTGACCCCGTCTCCTGTTATAAAGGGCGGATTTACGGCATGCGGTCGAGCGGACGGCCCAACCAGGCTTCGGCTTCGTTGATGTCGCTGAATAGTTTGAGGGCCGAGGCGGTCTCAGGCAGGGACGATGAAGTCACTGCGCGGATGGCGTCTGCCACCTTCTCGTCCGCCACCACCACCGCCACGCGGATGTTGCGCGCAGAGGGGTCGCTGTTGGCCTCCACCGCCATGCGGATGGCCTTCTCGGGGATGTTCTTCACGGCGCGCAGGTCGTACAGGTTGCGCGTTAGACGGTCCGAGCCAAACAGATGCTCCAACGCGAACTCGCGCCAGTGGTTGAGGGTGGCGTCGGTCAGGTCGGTAAAGGTCAGGGTCATGCCCCCGTCGCCCCGGCGGACCACCGTGTAGCCGATGCCCGGCGTGGGAGTCCAGTTGAGCGGTTTCGGTTCAGTCATGGTATGCCTCCGTTAGTAGAGAAATTATAACGCACGCGAGAGGTTACGGAGAACTGGCAAACATGACCTGATCCCAAATGTAACAGGCCATTTTCTCCCAATATGGATCCCATGCCTCTTTCACTGTGTTGGGAATATTCGATATTATGTTGGGGGCCTGTTGAGAGGGGACCCAATAATCAGGAATTGGTGCACCGTCCCGGTAATCTGGATTTACTCCCGGCCCACCTTCGCCCAGGAGGGATTTATAGCGAATGGTCCATGTTTGTGGGTCATGAGGCAAACCATTGATTTCCAGTCCTTCAAGATGAATGGAGATTGTATTATTAACTTGTGGATCGAGCATCAGGCTACAATTTGATCCGTTCTGTACTGTCATTGGATAACCGATCAAGGCAGAAACAGGGCCATGTGAAAGCTGAATGAACTGGTCGATACTGTGATCATCCCTTTTGGTTCCAAAGGTCTGATTAGACGAATTGGTTAAGGTCATATTTTCAATCGGAATATCGACTGTAATCGCAGGCTCGCCATTTGGGCCCTTGCTATATCTTGTCGCGGTGATCGTTACTAGGAACAAGATCTCGTCTAGGCTTCCCGATCGGGATAATCCTACCAGGATTTTTTCATTGAAACCATCGAGCGTATCGGAGATCTCGTGTTTGAGCAGAACTTCATTCAGTAAAATGGTCTCGATTAATTGTGGACTTAGGTAGGTTATTGTGATGCGCACAACATCATTAGGAGATACTTCCATATCTACATAATCTGACCAGCGATTTACTTGGTGCCCAAGGATTCTAAAAGCAGCATAACGCGCACCGTTGAATTTCTCATTTGGAGAATTAACATCTGATAGTTTTGCATAATTATAGATATCCAAAACCCACTGTTCAGGCTTTATGTTATATACATTAGGCATTGACGTGCCAGGTGCGGCGGTGCATTCACTTACGGTCGTAGAAGGCTGAAATGGCAATGCCTTACATGCACCTAGTAGCATGGCCAGAATGATGAACAACACGAAAACGGGAAAAGCTCGCTTCTGCATACAATCAGCCCCTCCGAACAGAATAGTCTCCCCTGATGACCTTGCAAATTTGTTATGTCAACCAGTATACAACGAAACCATATCGGAATCCATCCCCCGAAACTGTCCCCCAATCATGCCGTGTACAAGTGAATCCCACTTTGATCCTGCCCGTCCAGCAGGCTGGCCACGCTTTTACCCAGCACGGGATGTATCCACTCGGGGGTCAGGTCCATCAACGGCACAAGCACGAAAGCACGTTCGTGCAGGCGCGGATGCGGCACCGTCAGCGCGTCGCTCTCCAGCACCAGGTCATCATAGAAAAGGATGTCGAGGTCGATCTGGCGCGGGCCGTAGCGGAAGCTGGGCTGGCGTCCCACCTCGACCTCGATCTGCTTGAGCCGCTTCAAGAGCGCCTCGGGCGTGAGGTCGGTCTCCACCTGGACGGCCATATTCAGGAAGGCGGGCTGGTCGGCGTAGCCCCAGGGCGGCGTCTCGTACACGCGCGACTCGGCCAACACGTGCACCTCGGGTGCGAGCCCGTCCACGGCGGCGCGCAGGTTGGCGAGGCGGTCGCCCAGATTCGACCCCAGCGCCAGAAAGACCGTATCCATGGTGGATGTCATTCGGTTCGCGGCAAGTATGCGGGCTCGCGTGTCTCTTCCACCAGGCGTTCTTCGCGCTCGAAGCCGAAACGCTCGAAGATCTCGGGATACAGGTCGAAGATTTGCTGACGGGTGAAGCCCATCTTCTCGTACGAGTAGACGTGGTCGCTGGAGAAACTGAGGGTCTCCTTGACGGCTTCGTCCACGATGCAGTCGAGCAGGGGCTTGTCGGGATAGTTGAACTGCTCATAGAAAGAGCGGATGACCTGCTCGGGGCGTTGGATCAGGTCGTCGTAGTTCAGGATCAGGTGACGGGGCGAGGGGTGGGTATCGAGGTAACGCAGCGGATGGGTGTACCAGTGCTGGGTCAGGTCCACGATCTCGTCGAGGTAGAAGTAGCCCTCGCCCGGGTCGGTGAAGACGCGACGGGCGTAGTTGATCCAAGAGACAGTGGAAGGCAGCATATCCAACGGATTGCGCACCATGTAGATGATGCAGGCGTCGGGGAAGAATTCCTTGAGGGTTTCGATCTTGGAACTGAAGGCGGGGTTCTTGGCAACGAAGTGTTTCTTGCCCGTGGCGTATAAATGCCGCTGCAACATGGACTTGTAGAAGCTCATGATGCGGTGCTTGTGTTCAGGCGAGAGGGCCTCGTCGAAGTGCAGATAGTTGGGCATCTCGTCCATGAACGGGAAGAGGAAACTGACGAAATAGCCGTCCCAAATGTGCAGGTGGATGTTCTCGTCCTCTTCAGGCTGGAAGAAGGAGATGGGGTGAATCTTGACTTTGCCGAGCGTGGCCTTGTCGAAGGCGAATAGCAGGCGGTGCAGAGCCCCGCCGAAGTATTTGCGGTCGAGGCGGGCAACGAAGTAGGTGATCTTCTTCTGGGTGACAGAGGGCGTCAGATAGATGTCCCAGGTGGTGAGGCTGGTAAAGGTCTCTGAGTCGCGCGAGAGCAGGCGGTGCAGGAAGGTCGATCCGCTGCGGAAATTGCCCAGGATGAAGAGCGGCTTGTCGATGATCTGATTTTTGTAGGCGGGGAAGAGGATGTCGTCGAGCCAGAAGAAGAACCAGTGGATCAGGTCGCCGATGGGCCAGACGAGGTAGAAGAGGATCAGGAAGATGAGCCGTTTGCGGTTGAGTCGAGCGGGGGTGTGACTGGCGCCGAAGAATGAGCGGACCGTGGTGCGCCAGAACAGATGGGAATTGAAGTGCATGAAAGTTCCTTGACGTGCAGGGTAAAACACACAAGAAAGGCCGCAGGCCTTTCTTGTGAAATTCTATCAGATTTGGGACGTCTTGTTGTTAGGGTTTGGTTATCTCTTTGTGAAATCGTTCGTAGCCCAGGTGGACCAATTCGGTCAGTTCCTGGAACAGGTCAGGTTCCACCCGCTTGAAGTTGAAGCAGGATTTGCCTTGCATGTGATTGCGCAATTCGGGCGAGATGCCTTGCAGCAGATCAGGGAACATGTAGACGGGCATGAGGTAGAACGAGACGTAATTCTTCTTGATCTGGGCGGAGGCGAAGAAGAGCGGCTTCTTCCATGCTTCGCTGTAGGGGCCGTCGATGGAGATGCCTGTGGGAGTATCGAGTGTGAGGGTTAGTTTCTCGGCGTAAGGTCGCAGGATGGCGCGCAGGTGTGCGTAGATTGTGGGAAAGTCGGTTTGTGGGGACATGGTAACTACCGCAAATGGATACAATAATCGAATGACAAAATTCACTTACTCTGTGATGCGTTGCGCTCTGCGTTAATTAGCGCAAGATGCCATTTTTGTAATTCATATAATGTGTCTACTATAGGCTGGGTATTCTTCTCAGTTAGCCTAAGCATAAAAAATTGATTCCACACCTGTTCGCAACTTCGGCGAGGCCATCGATGGGATAATGATTCAAAGAAGCTCTTGTAAATACGATAGTGAGAACGAACTATAAAAGGTTTCCAAGTTTTATATATTTTTTCTTCGTCATCTATGTTTATTACTTCTATTTCCCCAAAATCCTTTCTAGTGGATTGATCCCATGCTTTTTTCATTGCATCTCGTGCTTCTATATCAGTTTTTGGAGCACTATAACCAAATATGGTTATGATGAACGAATCTTCGTTTATGACTTCCTCAAAGGTTTTCCACTGATTCTTTATGAAAGGATCAGTGGTGTAATCTTTATTTGTTACAGGATAAAGCAATTTTGTTGATGTTAATTTTTTATCACAGTCTGGACATTTGGCTCCTATAGGGCCAACCCATTTATGATCCATGGACGGACAGTGACCGATGGCTGTATTTCCATGAAGGAATAAGACGTGGGGGCACGGAAATTGTTTATTCCTATACAGTGCTTGAAAAAGAAGCGGATCCCAATTGAACGTGGCAATAACATCCTTTTCTCTTAATGAGAGTATTAAGTAATCATAGACAGTCGGAGTATCAGGAATAACCAAGGAATTGAAATATTGATATATTTCCTTCTCGATTCGCCCAATGAGTTTTGAATCGCGTTCTTCTATAATTAGACGACTAAAAAACTCCTCAAAATTTTCTCCGTTATATTCCACGCCATATTCTTTCAAAATGCAGCTTATCCCTATTAATGTACCGATTTCATTCATTAAAGGAATTTTCCTTCCATTTTTGTCCCCATTTGGACAAGCTGCTCGACTTGCACCAGCGCCAAGTATTATTAAATGACGTGCATTTGTGATTGGATTGTTTATTTGTTCTGCAACACTAATCTGATCATCCATAACTATCCTTTATGTGGGCAAAATTTATTTATGCGTTAATCTCACTGCACCACGATGGTCATGTACACGATGTCGCCGAAGGCATTGCCGTCTGCATCGAAGGCCTGCCAGGCGGACTGGTAGGTGCCCGCTTCGAGCGGGGCGATGAAGGTAAGGGTCAGCGTGATCTGGGCGCCTGCGCGGGCAGGGAAGAGGGCCTGGTCGGTGGGAGCGCCCAACGTGTCACCGCCCACGAAACTCAGACGGTAGGACGAACTCCAGTCACAGGTGCCGTTATTAGTGACCAGCCATTGCTTCTCAATGCTGGAGCCCGCCTGGACAACGGTATTGTCGGGGATGGTCAGGTCCTGGTCGAATTGCAGGTTGTTGACGCAGGCCGTGGGCGTGGACGGGATCGCGGACACGGTGGCGGTTTCCGTGACGGCGGCAGGGGGCGGCGCGACGGTGAAGGTCGGCAGGGCCACGGGAGAAACAGCCGGCGTGAGCGTCGGCGGCGATGTGGGGGTTTTCTTGCCCGAGGGCGGGATGAAGGGCGTGGAGGTGACGCGCGGAGCGCAGGCGCTCAGGGCGAGGGTCAAGATCAGCAGGAACGGGATCAACTTGAGAGGGCGGGTGGGTTTCATCATATCCCCAGGGAGTTTAACACGAAGGGCGGGAAGTGGACAAAGTATTTTCTTACTATGCTATTTGAGGAATGTCGGTGGTCGAGTAGGCGGTGTTCGTCCGCCGTACCCTGCACTGCGCGCAGGCGCAAGTGTCGAGACCACTTGTAACCAACAAAAAATCAAATTCCAGGTGAATGTGGTCTCGATACGCCCTCCGCTGACGCGTCGGGCTACTCGACCACCCTTTGCTTCGGGGTACAAAGAAAAAGGGCACGCTGCGCAGCGTGCCCTTTCGGGAAATCTCTAGGCTTCTTCGTCGCCGACGGCATCGCTGCCGCCATCGGCGCCCATGTCGAGCGGCAGGGCGATCTCGCCGCTGAGCGCCTTCTGGCGGATGACCGTTTCGATCTCGGCCATCAGGTCGGGGTTGGAGCGCAGGTAGTCCTTGGCGTTCTCGCGGCCCTGTCCGATGCGGATGTCGCCGTAGGAGAAGAACGCGCCGCGCTTAGCCACGATCTCGAACTTGGTAGCCAGGTCGAGCACGTCGCCCGCCTTGGAGATGCCTTCGTTGAACATGATGTCGAACTCGGCGGTGCGGAAGGGCGGTGCAACCTTGTTCTTGACGATCTTGACGCGCGTGCGGTTGCCGATGACTTCCTCGCCGACCTTGATGGACTGGATGCGGCGCACGTCGAGGCGGATGGAGGCATAGAACTTGAGCGCCTGGCCGCCCGTGGTGGTCTCGGGATTGCCGAACATGACGCCGATCTTCTGGCGCAACTGGTTGGTGAAGATGACGGCGGTCTTGGTCTGGTTGATGGCGCCGCTCAGCTTGCGCAGCGCCTGCGACATCAGGCGGGCCTGCACACCCATGGTGGCGTCGCCCATGTCGCCTTCGATTTCCGAGCGCGGGACGAGGGCCGCCACCGAGTCGACCACGACCACGTCCACCGCGCCCGAGCGGACCAGCGTCTCGGCGATTTCGAGCGCCTGTTCGCCCGTATCGGGCTGGGAGACCAGCAGGTTGTCGATATCCACGCCCAGGCGGGCGGCGTAGACCGGGTCGAGGGCGTGTTCCATGTCGACGTAGGCCGCCATTCCGCCCATGCGCTGAGCCTCGGCCACGATGTGCAAACACAGGGTCGTCTTGCCAGAGGATTCAGGCCCGTAGATTTCGATCACACGTCCGCGTGGAACGCCGCCGACGCCGAGTGCAATATCGAGGGACAGCGAGCCCGTGGGGATGGTCTCGGTGACCATGCCGTGGGCTTCGCCGAGGCGCATGATGGAACCGTCGCCGTAGCGTTTGAGGATGTCGCCGACGGCTTTGTCGAGCACGGCCTTTCTGGCACTGTCGACGTTGCCAGTAGGTTGTTCGTCACGGGGGGCGGCAGAAGATTTACGAGCCATGTTTAGTTCTCCAAATACAAGTGTAAAGGTCGGATTTGAGTTTTCAGGAGTATAGCACAGATGTTCAGTACGTCAAGAGGATTTTAGACCTCGGAGGTCTCGCGCAAGCCGAAGCAGGCGGGAGGAGGCAATGCAGGGGGCAAAGGATGGTCTGTTTTCAGGGTGAAGGGGTGCGCTGGACGGGAACGAGG
This sequence comes from uncultured Anaerolineales bacterium, assembly GCA_937928015.1. Lineage (GTDB taxonomy): Bacteria > Chloroflexota > Anaerolineae > Anaerolineales > Villigracilaceae > JACPVF01. The sequence goes on from CALFXA010000180.1 coordinate 8,938, forward strand.
CACAAACCATTTTTCGTTTCGGTTGAACAAGTAGCCAGCAACTTTAAACCATCGGGTGACCATGCTAAACCAGATCCTAGATTCGGATTAAATTCATATTGAGGAAAAGGATTGTCAACTTTTCCAGAGAGAAAGTCAACCAGATAGAGAGTGGCAATGGGTTTATAAGTATTATTAGCAGTACCAGAAAAAGTAGCGGTTCCGACTATTGCTAGATGTCTATTGTCTGGAGCCCATGTAATCTCACTAATGATGTGCCTGCAACAATCTTTCATCTCAGGCGGGCCGACTTTCGTTGAGTCGATTGGATATAAAATTCCTGATGCCATATCCAACACAACCAAGTCGTAGTTTTCGCTGAGTGGATAATGTGAACCCTTCGATGTGATTGCTGCCAAATACCGCCCATTTGGACTCCAACGAGCCACGTAGACCCATCCTCCCAAACTTAATGTGCAAACTTGTCCACTATCATTATCCAATAACAGTGTTTGATTTGTGAAACTACCAGGGCTATAGAAAAATGTTTGCGATGAGTTTGTTCTCCAACTCATTTTGTAGGGAACTTCGAACGGACTACGTTCGCCACTATTAATCCATTGTATTTTGGATTGCTGCTCTGCTTCCAACGTTTCATTTGATATCAAACGACTGTAAAGTTGATAAGGTTGTTCTCCGTTGCTTTTCAAATAAACGATTTGACTGCTGTTAGGGTTAACGGCAAGAGATGAAATTATCCATTCATGTGGCATAATCGCTGGACTATACTGCACGTCCTCAAATATCTGAGTATTATTGGGATTACCACGGCTAAGTCTGACCTGATGCTTCTCAACAATGGAGGAAGAAATAACTTTCCCATTATTATCATATGATGAAGAGATAATAAGGATGTCTGAATAAATAACGGACTTTAACTTCTCAATCCATAATGGGGGAAACCACATATTTGCCTTTCGCACGGCGTAAATATGAGTTTCACCAGTTTGAGGATTGAATAATTCAATATTTTCGTTTGTAGTGTTGCTAATATCTCGCGTTATAAGAACTTTTTGACTATCTGGTAGCCATTCAATAATATTAATTAATGCGCTGGAATTTGGTAAACCTTCTGGTTCAGAAAAAGTATATTGTTCAGGCTTTGACTCTTCCATCGTCGTCTGTGCCAGCGGAAAGGTGCAGGCGGGCGGTTGTTGCGGCGCTGGCGTAGGCGTCTCGGTGGGTGGGAGAGTCGGCGTGCTGCTGGGTACGCTCGCCGTCGCCGACGGGGTGATGGTCGGCATGGGGGTGAGTGGTCCGCAAGCGGCGAGGAGCAGGGTGAGGAGGATGGAGAGCGAACGAGAGAGGTTTGTTTTCATGGAATGTCCCTTCCTACTATAGACCCCTATTGGCGTGGGGTAGTTCCAGATTCAGACTTCGGAGGTCTCAAAGACCTCCGAAGTCTTGTCTTGATGTTATTTACAGACGGTGTCCACGCCGAGAATTCTTGTCATTTCGCTCCTGATGAATGGACTCATGGAGCAAAAAGAGGCATTATGAGTAGCTTTGGAAATATACATAATAACCCCCGTACCACACCATCCTCCCTGGCCTCTAAACTGCATAGGAAGCGACTCCCATTCATAAGCGGCATAGGTCAGGTAGAGTGTGTATTGCTCTTCCGTGATCTCTCCTCTTCCCAGTGCACGGCTGAGTAGCTCTGGGGTGCTCATTTTCTTTAACTCGGAACTTTCCAAAGACATGGAGAGGAATATCACAGCCAGAAGAAGTAATTGAAACAAGCGAGCAAAACCAACATTATTTCAGTTATTGTATAATTGACG
>CALFXA010000181.1 GCA_937928015.1 uncultured Anaerolineales bacterium
GCCAACGCCATTCACCGCGTCATCCTCAACGAGCAGACCGAGCAACAACTACATCACCTGACCGCCCTGCATCAGATCGACGTGGCCATCACCACCAACTTCGACCTGAACGTCACGCTCAATCTCATTCTTTCCAATGTACGGGAGGAATTGGAGGTCGACGCAGCCAGCGTCCTGCTGCTGGACCCCGTGACCCACACGCTCGATTACGCCTCCGGGCTGGGATTCCACACCCGCAACATCGAGCGTTCCCACGTCGGAATCGGGGTCGGTTGTGCCGGGCGCGCCGCACTCGAATACCGCACCATCTGCTGCCGCGACCTGACCGATCAAAGCGGACCCTTCAGCCGGTCCTCGCTTTTAGCGGGGGAAGGCTTCGAGGTACATTACGCCACCCCGTTGGTCGTCAAGGGGCAGGTCAAAGGTGTGCTGGAGGTCTTCCACCGCAGGGGTTTCGATCCCAACACGGAATGGATCGATTATTTCGAAACCCTTGCCACCCAGGCTGCCATCGCCATCGAGAGCGCGTCCCTCATGGAGAATCTGCAACGCTCCAACTCCGAATTGATGCTGGCCTACGACGCCACCATCGAGGGCTGGTCCCGCGCCCTCGACCTGCGCGACCGGGAAACGGAGGGTCACACCCAACGCGTGGCGGACATGGCCTTGAAACTGGCCGAACGCATGGGCATGAGCAACGGCGAAAAACAGGATTTGTGGCGCGGCGCTCTGCTGCACGACATCGGAAAGATGGGCATACCCGACGCGATCCTGCACAAACCTGGGAAACTCACCGACCCTGAATGGGAGATCATGCGGCAACATCCCGTGTATGCCTACAACATGCTGGCCCCCATCACCTATCTGCGACATGCCCTGGACATCTCCTATTGTCATCACGAAAAATGGGACGGCAGCGGATATCCGCGCGGGCTGAAAGGCGAAGAGATTCCGCTGACCGCGCGTGTGTTCGCCGTGGTGGATGTCTTCGATGCGCTCACCTCCGACCGTCCTTATCGCAAGGCCTGGTCGAAGGAAAAGGTGTATGAATACATTCGGGAACAGGCGGGGAAACAATTCGACCCGAAAATTGTGAGCGTCTTCCTCGAAAGCAAGTTGGCGGAATAAGTCAAGAAACAGTTGGTCCCTGATTTTCAGGGACCAACTTGATTCGAGGAGGAATTACCACGCGTACGCTTCGGGCGCTTCGCCGCCGGGGCCGGGCCAGATTTCGTCGATCTTCTTCATGGCATCCTTATTGAGTTTGATTTTGAACGCCCGCAGGGACCCGGTCAACTGCTCCATCGTGCGCGGACCAATGATGGGCGCCGTGACAACGGGATTCGCCAACAACCAGGCCAACGCCACATCGGCGGGCTGCTCGCCCAGGTCCCGGCAGAATTGCTCCCAGGTCTTGAGGTTCGAGCGCTTCTTTTCGATGGTCTTCTTCATATCCTCGGAGGCGCGGCGTCCTTCCTTGATCTTTTGCAACACGCCGCCCAGCAACCCGCCTGAAAGCGGACTCCACGGGATGAGACCCAGTCCGTAATCCTTGCAGGCGGGGATGACCTCCAACTCGATCATGCGATCGTTCAGGCTGTACAGGCTCTGTTCGCAGACCAGCCCCATGAAGTGGCGGGCCCTGGCGGCCTCCTGCGCCTTGGCGATGTGCCAGCCTGCGAAGTTCGACGAGCCGACGTACAGCACCTTGCCCTGTTGCACCAGCACGTCCATCGCCTGCCAGATTTCCTCCCACGGGGCCAGACGGTCCACATGGTGCATCTGATACAGGTCGATGTGATCGGTCTGCATGCGCCGCAGTGACGCCTCGCACGCCTCGCGGATGTGTAGCGCCGAAAGCCGCGATTGATTCGGCCACTCGCCCATGCGCCCGAAGACCTTGGTGGCGATGACCGTCTTCTCGCGCCGTCCGCCGCCCTGGGCGAACCAGCGCCCGACGATGCTTTCGGTCACGCCTTCGCCGAGTTTCCAGCCGTAGACATTGGCCGTGTCGAAGAAATTGATGCCCAGATCGAGGGCCTTGTCCATGATGGCGAAGGAATCCTCCTCGCTGGTTTGCGGACCAAAGTTCATGGTCCCCAAACAAAGGCGGGATACCTTGAGGCCGGTACGGCCAAGCTGAGTGAACTCCATGATGATGCTCCTGTTTTGCAGAAATTGCTTCTTCAAAATTATATCCCCGAAGTCCTCCCGTTTTCCCTGTTGGAATTTTTCGAAAATCCCGTACAATATGTACCAGTAATATCCATAAAGCGACCGATTCAAGGAGTGGCAGATGGCTGGGAACCTGTATTTTCAGTGGCAGAACGACGCGTTGCGCAAAACCATTTATCCGATGCGTGAAGTCAAACTGCGTGACTTCCTGGTCTACTTCAACGAGATCGACCTGTGGAAGCAATATAAAGATAAAACTCCCGCCGCGCTACAAGCCGAGGTCAAGGCGTATAACGACGCGCAGGCCGCCCTACTGGTCAGCGCCTACAAGACCTACACCGGCCTGCGTGCCTATTTCATGAAAGCCGACGTGCGCACCGATTACGCCAAATTCTTGCCCATCGATGAGAACGAACTGGCGCGCATCAACGAATTCCACGGCGGCTTCATCACCTATCTGCCAAAATCCACCGACGTGCGCAGCGAGGAAAACCTGGTCCTCAACCAGATCCTGCCCTGGAAGGAACATTGCCGCATCCTGCGCCTGCAATTCGGGCAGAAGACCCGCCGCCTCGAAAACATGGACCCTGCCAACCCCAAGTTCCCCATCGAGACCAAGGAACTGGAACAGCTCAAAAATGTCACCATTCCAATGGCCGAATCTGAACTCAACCGCGTGGAGGATTTTGCCGATTCCATCGCGCGCATCAAGCCGCGCAAGATGGAATACGACAAATCGCAAAAGACCTCGCAGGATCGCAAGGCGGAGATCAATCGCCGCCTGCCCGCGCTCGACTCGGAGATCAAACCGCTGGAGGCGAAACAGCAGGAGCTTTCCACTGCCCTGACGCGACTCAAGAACCCGCCCGCGCTGGATCCCATCAAAGCGTATTTCTCCAGCCCGGACGCTTCCGCCCAACTGCGCAGGCTCGCCCCGCAAGTGGACCCGGCCCGCATCACCAAGGTCAACGGCCTGCACAAGGCGCTGATGGACGAGTTCAATTACGTCGCCGATCCCAATGTCAAGCTGGCGACCATCAAGAACCACAGCTTCAATTGGTCGCAAGAGGTCAAGGCGCTTGAGAAGGAAGCCGTCACCCTCGACACGAATCTCAGGAACATGCCCGCCGACTGGAAGGAACGTCCCGCCCGCCAGGCACGGCTGGACCAGATCCGCAACACCGAGCTCAAGGTCACGAACGATGAGTTGAACAAGATTAACGACTTCTACGCCGCCTTCGAGTTCACACTCAAGCCGCAGGCCGACCGTGATCGTGACATCCAGGCCAGGCAGACCGAGCTGACGAAAGTCCAGCAGGAGCTGACAGGTTACAAGAAGGAACAATCCGACCTGCAAGCCGAACTCAAGTCCATCGACGCGGCGGCGGGCGGCTCGATGGAAAAGTTCATGACCACCTATACCCCGCCCAAAGAGGTCACCGCCCGCGACATCGCCTTGTGGAAGAGTGAAGCCTTCAAGGCCTCGCTGGTCGGCAAGGACCAGGCCGCCCTGCTCGAAGAAGTGGTCAAACGCTTCTGGGCCCAGCCCGAGCGCTATCCGCTTTGGCTGCAATATATGGTGGTGCATTTCTCGGGCATGCGCTACGCCAGCGCCCACGGCTCGTGGGCCGACCCCAAGGACCTGCTCATCCGTCTCGGCGCGCCGAAGGTCGAGGCCGCAATCAAGGCGCTGGACGATGCCGCCGTCGAGCAGCGCTGCAAAGAGAAGATCGCGCAATACGAAGGGACGGCCACGCCCAAGCCAAAACTTGCCACCACCACCGACCCCGAGTGGAAACAGCGCATCGGCTGGAACCTGCCCAACGTCAAGGCGCTTGGGCCCCAGACCCGCCGCATCGGCCTGACAGAACTGTCCAAGGACGAAGCCGCTTACGAGATCCGCAGCAAGCCCACGCAGGAAGTGCTCGACACGCTGCTCTCGATGAGCCAGTTCCCCGCCTGGGCCTGGAAGGAGATCGTCAAGTTCACCCCGCTGCGAGTCACCGAAGTGACCGACGTCGGATGGGAAAAACTCACCGCGCAGGAAGAATCCGAGCGTTACCTGCCGCAGCATAATGAAATCCGCGCCATTCTGGATGCCTGGGAGAATGCTGACGCTACGGCCTGGCGCGAGGAGCATGGCCGCACGCACGAGTTGATCGTCTCACGCGCCGTCTGCAACGAGACTGCCGAACACTGTCAACACATCCGCGGACACCTCCCGCCCGGCGGTCTGACCCCCAAGCCGGGCTGGTATCGCAAGAACGAGGACGAGAACAAACTGCCTGGCATGCCGCGTCCCTATTACACCTATGCCACCTCCGAAAAGGATTACACCGTGGGCGCCAGCATCCTATGGCTGCGCTTCGTCAACACCGAGCCGAATCCATGGCAGATCGCCAAGGCCGTCAGCACCAAGAGCGGCGTGGGGCTGATGCCAACCACGACCGGCAACGCCAAGGCTGGCTCAGGCTGGACCTACCACAGCGGCGACACGGTCACGCGCAGCCGTTCTACGATTGATGCCAATAAGCAGCGCGTCAACGAGCAGCAATGGCTGCGCTGGATCCACGAGGCCACCGTGGCCGAGGTCGGCGAAACGGCGGATGGCAAGGTCATCCTCACCTACGAGACCGCCCTGCCCGACGATGACCGCGGCACCTCGTCCATTGGCATCTTCAAGAAACCGCTCGAATGGTTCCTGACCGACGGAGACGAAGACAACTACAACCGTTCCTTCGTCGGCTACGTGCCCGAGGGACAGGCACCCATGCAGGACCTGGCGCGCATGCTCGACTGGAGCAAGATCCTGCGCCGACCGATCCAGCCTGCCGAGGTGGCGGCGTATAAGAAGAAATACCCGTTTGCATAACCCGTTTTAGATTCACCACGGAGGACACTGAGAACACAGAGAAAAGCTCTTAAAAATCTCTGTGAACTCTGTGATCTCCGTGGTAATTTTTTGATTGCAACTTTTACCCCTGCCCGCCTGTATTACACTACAAGCATGGAAGCGTCCCCTGACCGCGACCTGATTCTGCGTGCCCGTCGCGGTGACCCCGAGGCGTTCGGCGAACTCGTTCGCGCCCACCAAGCGGGCGTGTTCAACGTGTGTTATCGCATGATGGGCGAACGCCGCGAGGCCGAGGACATGGCGCAGGAGGCCTTCCTCCGCGCTTATGAACGCATCCACACCTTCGATGTGGAACGTCCCTTCGGCCCGTGGATGCGGCGCGTGGCCGCCAACGTGTGTCTGAATCAACTGGCCGCGCACAAGCCCGAGCCCGCCGAACTGGACGAGGAACGGGACGCCGACCCCGCCCCGTTGCCAGAGTCAGGCCGCGAGGTCCAGGAAGAGGCCGAACGCGTGCGAGACGCCTTGCGCAGGCTGCTGCCGCATTATCGCGCGGTGATCGAGTTGCGGCATTATCAAGACCTGTCGTATGATGAGATCGCAGCCGAGTTGAAGATTCCGTTGAGCAACGTGAAGAGTCACCTGTTCCGCGCCCGAAAAATTTTGGCAGAGAGTTTGAGCCATGAACCATCTCTCCGATGAAATCCTGAATGAATATCTCGACGATGTGCTGCCACCCGATGCGCGGGCGGAGGTTGAATCGCATCTGCGCGACTGCGCCGACTGTGAGCTGAGTCTGGACCAGTTGGCGGACCTGTTCTTCGAGTTGTCCGCTCTGCCCGATGCTGAACTGACGCGTGATCTCTCCGCCGATGTGGTGCGGACCCTGACCCCGCAGCCGCTGCCGCGCCTCCTCAAGTGGATGGCGCTTCTGCAAGTGGCGGCCGCGCTCACGGCACTGGTCGCTTCACTGCCGCTGTTGCAAACGATGTTCGCGATGGACGTCCCCGCGATCACGTTGCCGACCCTGCTCGACCTGACCCTGCGCTTCGAGCAAGCGGTCGTAGAGATGAAAACCCTGTTCACGCCATACCAATGGCAGATGCCGCGCCTGAGTTTCGAAGTATCCAGCCTGTATATCACCGTGGCCGTCTTCAGCGTGACGTTGTTGTGGCTGGTAGGCAACGGGCTGTTGTTGCGCAAGTCGAATTTGATCCGCTCGTAAGGAGTTTCTTTCATGAACAACATCGTCGGGTTCGTGATCCTGGTCGTATTGCTCGCCGTTGGGTTGGTGGGATTCTTTCTGGTCGTCGAAGCGCTCTTCCCCGCGCGCGTGGAGAAGACCCGCTTTGCCGCGCAGCACATGGCCGGCCGCTCGCTGATGGTGGGCGTGGTGAATTTTTTGTTCTTCGGCGTGATTGCACTTGTGCTGTTCAGTATCAGCAATAACGCAACGGGGCTGGTCAAAGGCATCGTCTTGATCCCCGCCTTGTTCCTGACGGGCATTCTGCTGATCGGCCTGTCCTTCGGGCTGACGAGCATGGTGGGAGTTCTGGGCGAGCGCATCCTCCCCGATCAGTCCGCGTGGAAACGCACCTTGTGGAGCACGCTGGCGCTCAGCCTCGGCAGCGCTGTCCCCGTGGCGGGCTGGTTCCTTCTGCTGCCCTACGTCGGCCTGACCGGGCTGGGGGCATTCATCCTGAGTTTCTTCTCGAAACCTCAAGGAAGTTAACTGCGAAGCAGCTAAGAACACAAAGGAAATTTTAGGACGCGCTTAGGCGCGTCTTTTTATTTTCGTATCCTTCGTGGATACTCTGCAACATTTCAACGGACTCCGATGTATAGCAGGTAACAAAGTTCATTCGCGCTTCGACTACGCTCAGCGCGAACTCACAAGGAGTTTCTCATGGCTGACATTTCCGCGATCTTCTTCATCCTGCTTATCATCGGCGTGTCGTATCCCGCCCTGTTGACAGCTTGGTGGCTACTGTTCCCGTCCACGGTGGAGCGCGCCCGCGTGCGCCTCGACCGCACGCCCTGGCAATCGTTCTGGCTGGGCGGCGTGGTATTGGCCGTGCTGGTCATCCCGACCGTAATCCTGCTGGCTCTGCCCTTCGGCCCTGCCAAGTTCCTCGGCTGGATCCTGATCGCGTTGACCCTGGCCTTCTCGGGACTCGGCGCGGCGGGATTGGCCGCCCGTCTCGGCGAGCAGGTCGGCCGCCTCAGCCTCGCCAGTGGACTCGGCGCCTTCGTGCGTGGCGCGGTTATCCTCGAACTGGCTTCGTTCTTTCCCGTCATCGGCTGGTTCATCTTCTTCCCGCTGGCCACCGTCGCCACGCTGGGAGCGGTGGCCTTCGCCCTGCTGCACTGGCTGCCCAAGTCAGCGCAGGCGGTCGAACCCGCGCCCACACAGGCCTAAATCCAACCAGAGATAAACGGCGATGAACAAAGATTCATCCCTGTTTATCTCCGTTCATCCCTGGTGAATGACCATGAACCTTTCCCGCCGCGACTTCCTCAAACTGACTGGCCTGATCGCCACCAGCACGGCCCTGGCCTCCTGCGCACCCGCGGACCGACTGCTGGCTCCGCTGACGAACGTCGCCTGGCCTACCCTGACCCCCGCGGATTTCCTGGCCCTGAACCGTCTTACGTTCGGGCCGAACGCCGAGGAGCGCGCCCGCTTTGCGCAGATCGGGCTGGCGAATTGGATCGAGGAACAGCTTGCGTCCGAGTCCATCGATGATGGTGGCTGTGAGTTCCGCCTGCGCAACCTAGGCACGTTTGGCATGTCTGCCTCGGACCTGTTCGACGTCAGCGACCAGATCTTCGATAACGTGGACAGGCTCAAGGTCCCGAAGGAATTGCGGCAGGCGGCGCTTCTGCGACAGGTCTACAGCCGCCGACAGTTATTCGAAGTCATGGCCGAGTTCTGGTCCGACCACTTCAACATCAGCACCGAGAAGGGCGACTGCTACTATCTCAAGACCGTCGATGACCGCGAGGTCATCCGTAAGCATGCGCTCGGCTCGTTCCATGACCTGGTGTGGGCTTCGGCGCATTCACCCGCCATGTTGGTCTACCTCGACAATCAGTCCAACCAAAAGGGCGCGCCCAACGAGAACTACGCACGCGAGTTGATGGAACTGCACACGCTGGGCGTCGAGGCGGGCTACACCCAACAGGATGTGATGGACCTGGCGCGCTGCCTGACGGGTTGGACCGTGAAGGAACATTTCTGGCGCGGACAATTCACCTTCGATGCGAAAGTCCACGACACGGGCACGAAGCACGTGCTCGGCGTGGAGATTCACGAGGCGGGGCAGGCCGAAGCCGAGCGCGTGATCGAGCGATTGACAGAACATCCCGCCGCCGCGCGTTTCATCTCGACCAAACTGGCCCGCCGCTTCCTGGCTGACGAGCCGCCCGCCGAGATCGTCGACAAGGCCGCTCGGACTTTCGAGCGGACGCATGGAGACATCCGCGCCGTGCTGCGCGTGATTCTGCTCGACGGCTTGCCCCTGGCCCAGCCCAAATACAAACGCCCCAACCACTTCATCGCGTCTGCGCTGCGCGCGCTCAACGCCGAAACCGATGGCGATGACGCGGCACAGGATTACCTCCTGCGTATGGGACAAATCCCCTTCCTATGGCCCACCCCCGATGGCTATCCTGACCAGGCCCAGGCCTGGCAGGGCAATCTCATGCCACGCTGGCAGTTCGCCTTTGCCTTAGCGCGCAACGAGATCAAAGGGACTGAGATCGATCTGCCCAGGCTGATGGAAACCGTCAACGCAAAGACACTGGAAGAATCTACTGACCAAATCGCATCGCTGTTGCTTGGTTCACCGCTTGAGCCCACTTCACGCGATGAACTGCTGATCGTTCTCCGCTCTGCGGGAGCTGACGAGACCGAAAGCCTCAACATCTTTACCGCTGGAATACTGTCCTCGCCTGCGTTTCAATGGAAATAGCATCACGCTTCGACTTCGCTACGCTCCGCTCAGCGCGATGCATTAATCTGTGGATACCTTTATGACTTTACAAACTCTCCCCTTACTGAACGACTACACCCTGCATGCCCCGTGGATGCCACGCCTGGCTTTCGCACCCAAGAATTCCGCCCCGCGCGGCGACACGTTGGTGGTCATCTTCCTGCGCGGCGCCGCGGACGTGCTCAACATCGTCGTGCCGCACGGTGAGGACGCCTACTACGGCCTGCGCCCCACACTCGGTATCCCGCGCCCCGATGATTCCAAATCCAAACTGCGCACGCTCGACCTGGACGGTTTCTTCGGTTTTCATCCCGCCCTGCAAAATCTGCTGGATGCTTGGAACGAAAAACAGCTTGCCATCATCCATGCCTGCGGCGCGCCCGACGAGTCGCGCAGTCACTTCAAGGCGATGGAGTTGATGGAGCGCGGCGTGGACGACGCCAAAGGTCCCGCCTCGGGTTGGATCGGCCGCCACTTGGCCACGCTCGACACAGGCAATACATCCCCGCTGCGGGCGGTGGGTGTGGGCGAACTGCCGCAGCGCAGCCTGAGCGGCACCGTGCCCGTTTCGGCCCTGCGCTCCATCGCGGACTTCCACCTCAATGGCGACGCGCGTGCCGTGGACCAGATGCGCTCCGCTTTGGATACACTTTACGCAGGCGGCGCCTCCTTCTCCGCGCTGGGGCAGGAAACCCTCGGCATTCTCGACATTTTGCAAAAACTCGACCCGACAGCGGACTCCGACTCCCGATTCCCCGCCTCCGCCTTTGGGTTGGCCCTCCAACAAGTGGCCATGCTCATCAAAGCGGACGTGGGCCTCGAAGTGGCCGCCATCGACCTGGGCGGCTGGGATATGCACTTCGCCCAAGGCTCGACCGAAGGCCAGATGGCCAACCTCATCCGCGACCTGGGCGACGGGCTGGCCGCCTTCCACGCGGCGATGCGTGACCACCTGCATAAGTTAACCGTGGTGACCATGTCCGAGTTTGGGCGACGCGCCTCAGAGAACGGCAGCCTCGGCACGGACCACGGTCACGGCAGCATGATGATGGTGCTGGGCGAAAACGTCCTTGGCGGGCGGGTGTACGGTCAATGGCCCGGGCTGGAACCCGCTCAACTGGTGGGACCAGGTGATCTAGCGGTCACCACCGATTATCGGGATGTGCTGTCAGAGGTGCTGGTCAAACGGCTGAACAATCCCGCGCTGGCCGACATCTTCCCCAATTACCGGGCGCGGATGCTGAATATCTTAAAGTAGGGGCGGGGTACCCCGCCCTTTTGTTTACTTAGTTTGGGGCGGCAAACACCACCACATAATATCCGTAATTATTGAAGAACGCATACCCCACACCGATCTCCGTGAACTTGGTGGAGACCAGGTTGGCGTTGTGATTCGGGTCGGTCTGATCGGTGGCCCACCATGAGACGGCTCCCTGGCCCGTGAGGGGCGGATAGCTGCCATAGACGTTTTCTGAAACGGACGAGGCGGTATATCCCGAAACCGCCACGCGCGAGGTGGGCGTGGATCCGTCCGAGCCCTTGTGCGTGAACAGGTTATGACAGGCCATGTCCGCGCTATGGGCTTGGGCGGCTTCGGTTAGCCGTGCGTTGACCGTGTAGGCGGGCAATCCGTTCTGAGTGCGATAGGCGTTGATGGCTGCCACCACCGCGTCGACGTTGGTCTGGCTGACAGTGTAGGCACAGGTGGCGGAGGCATATCCCGACCCTGAACCTCCCCCGCTGCCTGGCGTGGATGTCGCGCCGCCCGGTGTAGATGTCACACTACTCGGTGTGGACGTGGCGCCGCCACCCGAACTGGCGGTGGATCCGCCCACACTGACGATGACCCACAGGGTGGAGGCCTGGTCGATGGGGATGGCTTTGCCCGACGGGTCGTGGATTTCGAAGTCGGCACGGTAGGAGGCGGCAGCATTCGGAGCGGACATCTCCACCGAGATGTCGAGCGCATTCCCGGGCTTGGTCTGCCCGTCGAGCGGACTCGAGTCAGGCGCGCTCATCTGTTCGCCGCTCTTAAAGACCAGCGTGTAGGACGGGGTCCATGTGCAGGTGCCCGTGTTGCGGATTCGCCAGGTCTTGGTGAAAGCCTCGCCCTTGTCGACCGTCATGTTATCAGGCACGGTGACGTCGGCAACGAAAGCCGCGCTGTCAGTGCAGGTCCCTGCACTGGACGGCGCGGCGGTATTCGTCGGGGCGGATGGAGCTTTGGTGGAGGTGGCTTGCGTGGCAGGCGCGGAAGTCTTCGGTGCGGGAACCTGGGCTGTGGTGGTCGGCATCGGGGTCCCACTGCATGCGGAGAACATCCAGGCGAACAGAACAAACACGAATAAAGTTTTTCTCATCTCTGCTCCTTACTGTTAAGCAAAACCAGTATACAGCAGAAACAAGAGGGATTCAATCACGGACTGGCCAGGTCCACGGTGATGTAACCGCCGTAGTCGCTGTTCGCCGAGTAGGCGTAACCGATGCCGATCTCCGTGGCCTTCGGGTCGAGCATGGCATTACGGTGCAGGGCATCGTCATTCCATTGCGCGAGGGCGTCCTGTGGCGTGCCGATGGCAATGATCTCGACATAATAAGACGGGGAATATCCAGCCGCCGCAATGCGTTGACCGATGGTCGAGCCGTTCGAGCCGCTGTGACTGAGGAAGTTGCTACACGCCATGTCCACACTGTGACCCTGAGCCGCCGCGCCGAGTTGCGGATTCAGCGACAGCGCAGGGACGCCCGCCTTGGTCCGCTCGGCGTTAATGAGCGATAAAAGCTCATTGATGTAAGCCGCGTTCTCGCTATACTGACAGCCGCCCGAACTGGTGGTGCCGGTGCTCGTCGCGCTGACGGGGGTGGAGCCGCCCGTGGCAGGCGTGGACCCGCTGATGGGAGTCGAGCCGATGCCGCCCGCTCCCACCTTGATCTTGACCCAGAAGGTCTTCTCCAGGCCGATCAACACGACCTTGCCCTTCTCATCGCGCAGTTCGAAATTCCCCGTATAGTCTCCGTCCTGGCTCGGCGCGACCAAGTCCACCGAGACGTTCACTTCCTTGCCCGACAGGGTCTGCGGCACGGGCGCGGAATCGGGTGCGCCCATGCGGTCGCCGCTGGCGAAGGCCAGCGTGTACCCCGTCCACGGACAGGTGCCGGTGTTCTTGAACTTCCAGGTTTTGACGAAGGATGCGCCCGCCTCGACCTTGGTCCCATCCGGGATGGTGACGTCTTCGAGCAATACGGCCACCACCTTGCAGTTGGGCGGGGCCGTGACGGCCAGCGTCGGCGTAGACGTGGTGGGCAGGTCCGTGGCGGTCGGCGAGGGCAGTGAGACCAGCGAGCGCGTCGGCGGCAGCGTGGACGTGACGAAGTAGGGCGTCTCCTCGGCGGGCTGGTTGGAAGACACCTTGATGCACGAGGTCAGAACGATCACGAAGGTCAGGAAGAGGGGAAGAAGTTTTTTAATCATAAGTATGTGACTCCGCCCTGAGCGGAGCCGAGGTGGTTGAGTAGTCGTGCAGCGACGTATCGAAACCCGCGGCGCAGTCGAAGGGCAGGCATTGGATTTTTAGAACATCATCAACTGGCCTTCCGCCTGCTTGACCGGGTCGCCAGCCAGTTGTTCCTCGAAGGTCTGGGACGTCAGCACGGGAATCTCAGCCAGGGCGCGCAGCAGCCTGAATTTTAGCATCCGCCAGCCGCGCATGTGTTCCGCCAGGGCGGGATTGCGCTTGAGCTTATAGGCCACCAGGGCGGCCCGTCCGCCGGGCAGCACCAGCACACATTTTTCGGCGGGATGTGTGTTGACCGTCAGCACGCGGCTGACCAGCGCCGAGGCGCTCAGGTACAGGGCATATTCCACGACACCCGAGCGCTCCCATAAGAACGCCGAATCATCCCTGCGGGTTCCACAGCCGAGGCGCGCGCCCACGATCTCGATCAGCCCCGCCAGTTGTTTCAGCTCTTCGCGCCGCGCGGCGGGATGGTCCTCGCTGCGCAGGGTCCACAGGCCACGCTCACGGTCGGCGTAGGAATATAACACGTTATACAGCATGGCCTTCGATGGCGTGTTCAAGCCGCGGAACTGCGCGTACAACTCGTTCTCGATCTCCAGGTACAGACAGGGCGAATTCTTCACCAAAAAGTTGACGGTTGCCATCTCCACGCGGTCGGTTAGAGACTCGACCGCGCCATCGGCTTCGCGCAGGCCCCATAGACCCGTGTCCACGCTCTCGCCCCCGCTGAAGTGGGCAAAGCGCGCGTCCCCCGTCAGCGCGGATTCGACCAGCAGGTTGGTCTGACGCAACGCATCGTCGAGGTCTTCGTCGGCGCCTTTGAGCGCGTGTGTCTCGGCCAGCACGGCCAGAGCGGCGGCGTGCAGATGCAGGTAGGGTGCGGGTCCGCCGCGTTCGCTGAGATACGACTCCATTGCGCGGCGGACAGGCTCGAGGTCCCGAGTAAAGGACGGGCGGACGGCGTCGCTGTGGGTCCAAGTCGTCTGCAGCGGGTCGTGCTGCGTGCGCAAGGCGATGCCGCTCAGGTCAAAGCCCGAAGTCTCGGCGGCGGTCAGGGCTGAGGCCACGAAGAACGGCTCGGGCTCGGACATCAACGCCAGCATAGGCTTGCCCGCGGGCAGCAGGTCGGCCAGGTGACGGAAGGTAGCGCTCAGGGCGGTGGCGTTCCAGGCCCAATCGTAACGGCGGCGGCGCAGCCCGACCTTGAATGGCTCGGCGGCCTCACGCCCCCACAGCCAGCCCGCCCACAGCGCGGACAGGGTCCAGAAGGCCTGGTTCGGGCGCGGAACGGCCGCCACGACCGCCTCGATGGGAATCTCCTTGCGGACCTGCTCGGACAGGTCCTTGAGCCGCCCCTCGAACAGACAGATGCCGCCACTCTCGGGAAGTTTCCGCGGCCAGGCCTCACACGGGACCTTTGAACCTGTTTCCGCCCATTGGCCGATTGCCAACTCCAGCGCGGACCACAGGTTGTGTTCGCGGAACTGGTTCGAAACCGTCAACTGTTTCGGGCGCGGGCGCTCGTCCGACCAGAGCGAGTTGCCCGCGTCGCAGGCGGCCAGCACCAGCGCGAGGATCAAACGCATACGCTCGGGTGGAACGGGCAGGCGGTCGAGGCTGTTGATGAGCGTGGCCAGTGCGTACAGGGCGCGCGGCAGATAGGCCTGCAAGGCCTCCTCGGCGTATTCTCGGTCCGGGTCGCCGACGGGGGCCACGCGCTCCAGCACACGCGCGCGATGCAGCCCCGCCGAGCGCGTCACCTCACGGGCACGTTCGGCGTCGGCGGGCGTGATGAGGCGCTCGCCCTGGTCCTCGCAATGCGGACAGGTGTAGACGCGCGCATACGGCGCGTCTTCGCCCTTGCGCCACAAGAATGCCTCCGCCTGGACAGTCTTGCCGCATTTTTCACAGGCGGTCAGATACAGGGATTGCAGATGCGTTTCGAGGCGTTCGTCCCCCTTGCGGGCAGCGGCCAGGTCCGCCAACGCCGCTTTGAGTTCGGCCTCCGTCGGCGCGGAGGCGACCATCTCCACCAGAAAGCGCGTGACGGGATTGTTGGCCGCCACCAGCACACGATAGCCCGCGCGCGCCGCTTCGAGCACCAGGCGCGGCGAGAACCCGAACGGGTCCAGCAGCCAACTCCCCGTCGGGACGCGGTTCGCCAGCCAGGCGGAGACCGTTCCTTCCTCCAAAACAGGCAAGAAGCGGGACAACAGGCCCGGGTTAATCGGCTGTGTACCAGGGATGTACAACTGAGGTTCCATTAGATACCAAGAGTATACTTTCCCCCAAGCAAAAAGCAAGCGGCGGAGAGTACCAAGAAAACCTTGACGCCCTTCGCCGTTTTACGGTTCAAATAGAAAACTTTACAACCGCCGCATCACGCAGACTTCGTACGGATGCAGGACCAGTCCGTTCAGCATGTCAGGCTCGGCGCGGTGCGTGGAGAACAACACCAGCCAGGTTCCGCCGTGCAGGTCTTGCGGCAGATTCACGCGTGTGGGGCGATTCTTGAAATTCAGTGTCACCAACATGGTCTCGCCATCACTGCGGCGCAGGTAGGACAGGTGATCCTGCGAGGCGCTGTCCACGGGGATGAACGCGCCGCGCCGCAGGGCGGTGTATTCCTTTCGCAAGTGCAACAATGCACGCGTGAGGTTCAACACCGACTGGGGATTCACGCGTTGGGCCTCCACGTTGCGTTGGACATAATTGGAATGCACCGGCAGCCACGGCTTGGCCGTCGAGAAGCCCGCATTGGTTTCAGCATTCCACTGCATGGGTGAGCGGCAGCCGTCGCGGCCCTTATAGAACGGCCAGTACAACTTACCCGGCGGATCGAGGATTTCGTCGCGTTTCAACGAAATATCGCGCATGCCCAATTCCTCGCCGTAATAGAGGAAGGGCGTGCCGCGCTGGGTCAGCAGCAGCGCCATCATCACCTTGACGCGCGCATCGTCCTCGCCGAAGCCGTGACGTGAAGCGGGGCGCGGCACATCATGATTGCTGAGTACATAGGTCGGCCAGATATTGTGTTCGCGGTCCACGCGTTCCCAATCGAGGATGCGAGCCAGCAGCCGCACGGGATTGAAGGCCGTGTGGGTAAACTCGAAGTTAAAGGCGGCGTGCAGGCGGTCCGCGCCGGAGTACTGGATGATCTTCTCGGGCGTCGAGATGAAGGTCTCACCCACGGCGTAGCGCTCGGGGTAGGAATCCAGCAGGGCGCGCAACTCCTTCAATAACGGGATCATCTCGGGGCGGTCGGTGTCGTAGATGTGTTTCTGGCGGTCGAAGGGACGGACACCCCAGGCCGAGGGATTGCTGCGGAACTGGTCATCCTTGAAATAGACGTTAAACACGTCCAGGCGGAAACCGTCCACGCCGCGCTCGAGCCAGAAGCGCACCACGTCGAGGATGGCCTTGCGCACCTCGGGGTTGCGCCAGTTGACGTCTGGTTGCTCGGGCAGGAACATGTGATAGTAATACTGGCCGCGCTCAGGCACGAAGGTCCAGGCGGGGCCGCCGAAGACGGCCTGCCAGTTGTTGGGAATCTTGTCCTGCCAGATGTACCAATCGGCGCGCGGATTGTCGCGCGAGGATTTGGACTCCAGGAACCAGGGATGCTGGTCGGAGGTGTGATTCAGCACCAGGTCGGCGATGACGTGGATGCCGCGCTTGTGCGCCTCTTCGACCAGGCGGTCGAAATCGGCCAGGGTGCCAAAGCGCGGGTCCACGTTGCAGTAGTCGCTGATATCGTAGCCGAAGTCCTTGTCGGGGGTTGGATAGAAGGGCGAGAGCCAGATGGCGTTCACGCCCAGGTCGGCCAGGTAATCCAGATGGTCGGTGATGCCAGGCAGGTCCCCGATGCCATCTTGATTGCCGTCGGCGAACGAACGCGGATAAATTTGGTATATGACGCCGTCGCGCCACCAGGTGAAATTGTCCATACCACGATTGTACCTGAAATCACATCCGTGTCGAAATCGTTTCGATATACGCAGTCCCTTTTAAAAGTGTTACAATGCCCGTACCTACAGTTCCACCCTTGCTATCATAGGCAGATATGGCGTCTCCCAACGAACGCATTTTGGTCGTGGAAAACGACCCCGACATCAGTGACCTCATCGCCCGACAGGCTCTCAAGCCCCTCGGGTATCAAGTGTCGATTGTCACGGAAGCCGCTTCCGCCATCCAGGAGGCGATCTTCTCCAGCCCAGACCTGGTCATTGCCAACCTGAACCTGCCTGGCCTGAGCGCCAAGGACCTGTTGGTGGCTTTCTCAGCCCAGGGCATTACCGCGCCGTTGATCCTCGTGGCCGAAAAAGGCCAGGAAGCGGATGTGATCCAGTCCTTCCGCCTGGGCGCCAGCGACGTGCTCTTCTGGCCCGCCCGCGATGCAGAGGTTGTGACCGTGGTGGAGCGCGCCCTGCGCCAAACCCGTGAATCCCGCACGCGCCAGCAACTGGACCAGAAGGTCAAGGGGATGAACGAGGAACTCCAGCGCAAGGTCCAGCAGTTGACCACCATCCTGGGCATCGCCCGCGCGGTGGTCAATATCACCAGCCAGCGCCAGTTGTTCGACCGCATCCTGGAAGGCGCGTTGCAGGTGGCCGGGGCCGAGATCGGCTGGCTGATGCTGCGCGACGACAAGAGCCGTCAATTCCTGCTCACCGCCGACCGCAACCTACCCGAAGGCTGGGCCAAGAAACGCAACCAGCCGCTGGACGACGGCATCAGTTCGTTGGTGGGGCTTTCAGGCGAGACACTCGTCATGCATGGTCCGCCCCTGCAAAAGTTCAAGGTGGCCGCGCTAGGCAAGTCAGCGGCGGTTATTCCCATCAAAGTACAAACCGAAGTCATCGGCCTGCTGATCGTGGTCCGCAGGTTTGATACGGAGATCGGCCGCGAAGAGCAGGCCCTGCTCGAAGCCGTCGCCGATTTCGCCTCCACCTCCATGGTCAACGCGCGCCTGTTCCGCGCCCTGGAACAATCCGCTGAGGCTGCCCGCGAAAGCGAGAAGCGTCAGAATGCAGCGCTGGAAAACATGCGCGCAGCCGTGGCGAAGGAACTCCAGGCGGCTGGGTATCCGCTCAACCTGGTGCTGACCGAAATGCCCGGGTCGCTCAACAACGAACAAAAACAGGCGCTGCTTTCCGTCCAGGATGCCGTCAACCGCCTGGCCCGCGCCTCCGAAAAGTCTCCCACCCAACCCAAGAATCCCGTAGCCTGACCCGAATGGCAAAACCCGACCTTCTCCTCCTGGTCCTCGACGACTCTCCCACCCTGCAATTGACCGGGCGTGCTTTGCGTGCGGCCGGGTATGAGTTGGCCGTCGTGCAGGATATCGAGTCGATGCAGAAGGCCTTGCAGGAATCCAGCCCGGCGCTGGTGCTGGTCGGGGAGACCTTCGCGGGCAAGAGCGGATTGAAGCTCGCCGAGAGTATGCTGGACCGTTTCCCCACCCTGCCCATCCTGCTCTTCGCCGAGCACGACACGACCGGGCTGGCCAAGGAAGTGCTGAGGATGGGATTGAGCGGCTACCTCTATCCGCCCCTGCGCATAGAAGACATCGTGACGGCGGTCAATCGCAGCATGGAACGCGCCCACCATCTTGGCGATTGGATGCGCCGCGAAGTCAAGATGACCACCGCCTCGCTGGAAAAACGCGCCCAGTTGTCGGAGTCCGAGCGCAATCGCTATGAGACCATCTTTGCCAACATCCAGGACAGCGTCATCGTGCTGGACAGCCGCCATAACATCGTGATCCTGAACCCTTCCGTCCGCGAGACCTTCGGCCTGGGTGACCAGGACCTGAAGGGCAGGCCGTTGCTGGAGGTCATCACCCAACCCGACGTCCGCGCCCTGCTCACCCGCTCGGCAGAGGGGCCGGTCAAATATCACGAGATCACCCTGGATAACGGCCAGGTGATGAACGCTCAGTTCACGCCCATTCCAGGCGTCGGGTCGGCCATCACCATGCAGGACATTTCCTATCTCAAGGATTTGGACCGCATGAAGAGCGACTTCGTCCATACGGTCTCGCACGACCTGCGCTCCCCGCTGACGGCCCTGCTGGGCTACGCCGAGTTGATCGACCGCATCGGCCCGCTCAACGAACAGCAAAAGGAATTCCTGCACCGCATGCAGGCCAGCGTCCAGCACATCACCAGTCTGGTCAACGACCTACTCGACCTGGAGCGCATCGAGGCGGGTTTCGACACACGCCGCGAAGCGGTGTCCATCGATGGCATCCTCAAGTTCACCATCGACACCTTCGAGGGGCAGGCCGTCACCAAGAAAGTCGACCTGAAGTTCGACGTGGCCCCGGGCATGCCGACCGTACGTGCCAACCCCATCCGCATCCGCCAACTACTCGACAACCTGGTGGGCAATGCCATCAAGTACACTCCTTCCGGCGGCAGTGTGCAGATCAAGGTGGCCGCGCGCGATCAGCAGATCATCCTCGAAGTGACCGACACCGGCCCCGGCATCCCGCAGAACGAGCAGGGTCGCATCTTCGACAAGTTCTATCGCGCCACAAACGTCCCCGATGGAACGCAAGGTTCGGGCCTGGGCCTAGCCATCGTCAAATCCATCGTGGAGAATCACCACGGGCGCATCTGGGTGGAATCGGTGCAGGGAAAAGGTTCGTCTTTCTTTGTAGTCCTTCCCTCACAGGAATAAAAAAACGAGCTTAGAATCAAAAAAACGCGTCCAAGTGGACGCGTTTTTTGACTTAAAATGCCGACACCGGGGGAGGACCCGGCGTCGGCTTTCGCCAAAGGAGGAGACAGTGAGGAGCATTTGGAGGTGTCTTTGTTCCGTCTCCACCCTTATGATACATCACCTGCCGATTCCTACATATTTCCAAATGTCATAGTTTGCTCGTGATATTATTCACAATTTAAGACTAGAGAGGAAACCCCGGATACAGGCAATCCCCTCGTCCACGCCTGGGTAGAATTTCACCCACAGAAGCGGATGCTGATTCCCCGTGATCATCTTCGAGACCTTGCGTCCCTCGCGGGCCAGACAGAGCACGGGTTTCCCCGAGGCCAGGGCGTAGCCGATCTCGTAGCCGACCCCGTGTGACGGCACGCTGACCTCGGCGATCAACGCGTCACAGCCGCGAATCCAGGCGGTGTCGCGCTCGTAGACGAAGACTGGCTCAAGGACG
Organism: uncultured Anaerolineales bacterium; assembly: GCA_937928015.1. GTDB lineage: Bacteria > Chloroflexota > Anaerolineae > Anaerolineales > Villigracilaceae > JACPVF01. Next base: position 19,720 of record CALFXA010000181.1, read on the forward strand.
GCTTCGTCCGTCACGTCGGGCTGGGCCAACCCGAAGGTGGGAATCTCGTGGCCGTCCGCGGCCAGGGCGGAGACAAAGGCCTGGTAAACGGATTCAAATTCCCGTCCACCGGTGATGGAGCAGGCAAAGTAGATGTTCATTTCTGGGGTAATCGTGAGAGGATGGAACGATCCGTCTTTTTGCGCGGGACATCCTGCCCGCCCCCGGTGCGCATGGTTTCCAATTCGGTGCTGAAATGCATCCAGTCATCCACAAGAAAGACAAAGTGCGGGGTCTTGTCCTTGAAAAAGAACGGCGACAGGAAAAGGCGCAGGACCGTCTGCGAGATGGGATACCCCGTCAACTCCACCACGACGGCGGTCTTGCGGGCCAGCGGCTCGATAATCTCCCGCCGCCAACTGGATATACCCTTCCGTGGGAACAACCCTTCCATGGTGGCGGAGGTGGCGCGGCGCAGGCGTTTATAGGAAATGTTCAAACGCAGGAAGGGCGTGACCAGCCGCAGGTGATCGGGGTTGGGCTGCACGTAGGCAGACTTGCGCAGGGTGAAGAGGAACAGAGTGACGACCAACACAAACCCGCCCACGCTGGACAGTGTCAACCACTGCCAATCGTAGACGGGTTCGGGATAATACATGCGAACTGCCCAGGCCAGACCGAAGAGTCCCAAGGCCAATGCAAAGGTGGCGGGCCACCAGCGGTCCATCATACGGGTGTAGATCACCAACGGATAACGGCGGCCCGAACGCGCCATGCCTATTCCTCGTTATCTTGGGTGAAGGAACTGGACCCTTCGGCCTGTTCGCCGTTAAACTGGGTGAGCAGTTTGCCGATGGCCTGTTCCAGATGCTGACCGCGCAGGCTGAAGGTGATGTCGCCGCGAGTCTTCTCGATGATGCCGCGCGCCAGGTCGGTCTGACGGCGCAGGCCGTTGGTGATGGCGTCAGGGTAGTCGATGGTGACCAGCACCGAGTAGATGTCGTCCATGATGCCCAACAGGCGCTCCGCTTCGGCGGAATAGCCGTGGCGCAGGATGTCGAGCGTGCGGCGGCGAAGTTCGCCCACCACCTCGGCCAGGCCGTTCAGGTAGGTGGCCTCGGCCACGTTCAATTCCTGCGGCGTGACCAGCGGCTGGCCCTGGATCAGGGCACAGGTCACGTTGGCCTCGACGAACTCTTTGAGCGCGTCCTGGGTGTACCCGGCGTAAAACAGGTCGGGATACTGTGCCAGGCTGGAGCGCAAATCGTCGGCCAGGGCGCGCGCCTCGGCCAATTGCGCGGTCATCGTTTCGGTGTCGCTGCGATGCACGGCGCGGATGGACAACGAGCAGGCGCGAGTCAACTGGCGCGCGGTGGCCAGGGCCTTATCACGCGCGGCGGTGCGGGCATCAAAGGTCTGGCGAATCTGTTCGGCAATGGTTTCGAGTTTTTGCACGGGGTTACTCAGTGGTGGGTGGTTCGGGAGGATGCGGCGGGCGGAAGAGACTCTCGGCCAGCGAGGAATTACCCGGCACGGTGATCTCTCCGAAGGCGGCCTCGTAGCGGGCCACGTTCTCGGCCAGCGCGCGCAAAAACAACTTGGCGCTGAGCGGCGCCATCAACACGCGCGCCGTGACCTTGGCCTGAGTTTCGCCGGGCAGCAGGTGGGCGAAGTCGATCACCAGGTCTGCGGGAGAGTGCGAGATGCGCGCCAGATTGGCGTAGACAGGCTCGAAGTCCGCGGGGATGACCAGGCTGGGCCCGGCAGGTGGTTTGGGCGGGGTGGTCATGGCGGCCTAGAATGGGATGTCGTCTTCGGGCGGCATCTCGGCCATGCCCATATCGCCGCCGGCCACGGGTCCGCCCTCGCCCTCGCCACGGGAGGAGAGGAAACGCACAGTGGAGGCCGTCACCTCGAAGGAGGCGCCCGCCGTCCCATCCTGCTTGGACCAGATGCGCGGTCCGCCGGTGTTCTTGTCGGGGGTCAGGCGGCCTTCGATCAGCACCTTCGAGCCCTTGCGCAGATATTGGTTACAGATCTCAGCTTGCTTGCCCCAGGCCGAAACGCGGAACCAGATGGTCTCCTTCACTTGCTCGCCGTTCGAGGCCGTGTACTGGCGGTTGGTGGCGACCGAGAATGATGTGACCGCCTGGCCCGAAGGCGTATAGCGCATTTCAGGGTCCTTGCCGACATTGCCGACGATGATCAGGGTGTGGTACATGGGGGGGGAATCTCCTCTCGTGTATAGGGAACGCCGCATTGCGCGGCGTTTTGAATTTCCACTATTGTACACTACTTCGATATTCATGCGGACCATGCCGCGTAAGAATCGCGGCAACGGGTTTGTCTGTGCGGTAACCAAACGGAGGTGCGATATGACAGAGAAACCTGATTTGCCGAAGCGCTATCATCCCGCCCTGGTGGGCTTGCACTGGTTCATGGCGCTCTTCATCCTGACGATGCTGGCCGTGGGCAGACTGGTCTTCCCTTCCCTGAGCGGGGACCCAGCCAGGGAGTCGGAGATGGTGCGGACCCATATGTTCATCGGGATGTTCCTGCTGGTGTTGGTGATCGTGCGCTTCATCATCCGCCTGCGGACCCCCAAGCCTGCGCCTGCCACGACGGGCAACGCCCTCCTCGATAAAGTAGGCGTGGCGACTCATTATCTATTGTACGTTTTCATCCTGATCATGGCTTTGAGCGGCATGGGCACCATGTTGACCGCCCAACTGACTCCCATCCTGTCGGGCAGCGTCATCGCCATCCCAGACCACCTGCTGGATTTCCCGTCCTACGCCGTCCACGGGCTGACGAGTTGGCTGCTGCTGGCGCTGCTGGGCCTGCACATCGGCGCGGCCCTCTTCCATCAATTCATCCGCAAGGACAATTTGTTCGCCCGCATGTGGTTCGGCAAATAATCCTGCCGTATCCCCCAAAGGTTCCATCGAAACGGTGGAACCTTTTTTGTTGTCTGTTCGTCCCTCGTGAGCAAAACTTTATTGAGGTATACGAACATGAATATCACAATTACCACCAAGCACATATTGATCGTTTTTGGCGTCCTGTTTTTGGCCGTGATCGCCTGCATGCCCCTTGCCATGGTCATGGCCTATCCCGCCGCCCCGTCGGAGGATGCCCCCGCCACCCAGGCGGCAGCCACCATCCAAGTGGTACTGACCCAGTCCGCGGCGTCGCCCCAACCCACGGCCCTGATTCCCTCACCGACTCCCATCCCGCCGACGGCTGTCCCCGCCACCAGCACGCCCGTCTATGCGGCCACCCCCGTCTCGTACTGTGACTGGGTCGAGTTCGTCAAAGACGTGACCATCCCAGACGGGTCCACGTTCGCGACGGGAGAGAGCTTCACCAAGATCTGGCGGTTGAAGAACCGCGGCACCTGCGCGTGGACTCCCGACTACAAACTGGTCTTCACCAGCGGTGCCCAGATGAACGGTCCGTCCAGATCGGAAGAGCGTCGTGTAGGGAAAGAGTGTAGATCTCGGTGGTCG
>CALFXA010000182.1 GCA_937928015.1 uncultured Anaerolineales bacterium
ATACCTACTCGGTCGAAGCAGACAATGCTGAACTGCGCCACTACTTGGCTCGGCTGGTTCGTAAATCTCGTTGCTTTTCTCGTTGTCCGTATGCTCTGGAGTATGTCTTGCGTTTATTTGTCTTTTGCTTCAATAGCAGACAACTTCATAAGCAACGTTTCCCTGGTTATGCCTCTCATCTAATGGACTTCGTTAGCCCACGATTTTAGACACTCCCGAAATTTCCTGAAATACTGAAATATTAAATTTAATGTTCTGGGTCTCTTGAAACTACCTGGCGGTGGAGGCATTGGCGGAGGATCAGAAGGAGGATCTGAAGCATTCAAAGATCCATTAGAGGCAACTTGATTTAAAACTCGTTGTTTTGAGTTAGCTTTGAAAGCAAATGCCTCTATGTTTATTTTCATTGTTTATTCACCAAACCCATATTATAAAATAAGATGAAGATTAATCCTTGAACGAATTCACTAAACCTTCAAGCCTTATCATTATCGCAGGGTATATCTCCCTTAATCCTTGGATAGTCCATGAATCATATAATTCTCTGCACCATTCCCCTTTTTTTATTTTTTCTTCTGGAAGACTATTTATTTTATTAACAAGATTGTCATAATGCCTGTCAAATCTATAAAACCCATACCCCTTTTGACGGACGAGCAAAGGGAAATATTCCTTATATTTACTTAACGCAGAAGCGTAGTCTGTTTGTTCAAAAAGCAAATCTCCCAATGTGATATTAACCAGTGCGACAAAAAGGCCTTCCTGGTAATCAATACCTTTTGAAAATTCGACCCTTTCTGCATATCTTTCCATTTCATCATATTTCTTTCTTCGAAGGGCAAACCTAATCGCTTCAAGAAGACTCTCCAAGCTCGCGTGAATTCGTTCTTTAGCATCTGCTTCCAGATAACCAATCTCACAAAGTCTCTGCGCTAGTCCTAAAAGATTTTTCTCCTGCTTTAAATCCTTAAAAGGTGTACTAAAAACTAATTTCCTTCTAGTACGCCAAAAATCTTCTTCAGGAAGGTCGATTTCGTTAAGCACTTTACTGATAAAGATCTTTAGAGATTTATTAGCATTATTAATATCCACCTTGTCTTGGCTAGATAGTGGTTTGAATCCCTTCACTTCGTCTCTTAAATCGCCTATCTCAGCTATTACTCTTCCTAATCGATATAAACATTCTGGCAAATACGGTGAGAGACTATATTCGCGACATAGTCGGAGCGATTCACTCAATGATTGATATGCCGACATTTGAAAAGAGATTGATTCAGCTATTTTTTTGGCGTTTGGTATTTTTCGAGCTGCATGTCCTGATAAATATTGATTGGCCCCTAAACTCTGGAGGGCATTGCAAATCCATTCCTGTCCGCTTTCATTTGCTTGAAATATTCCAATTGCTTCTTGGTAATATTGTTCTGCTACAGATGTATTGCCTTGATAACGGTTAATTTTTGCAAAAGCAAGAAATGCCTCTCCTTTATATTGAATATTGAGTTTTTTGTTATTAATTAAATTTATTGCAGCATCGCAGTGCCCTAAAGCCTCTGGATATTCCCCTAGCAAGGCTTGAAATTCACTATACTGGATCAAGAGTCGACATTCTAATGGTATGTTTTTGGATGAGCGAGCAAAAGATAAACCCTTCAAGTAGGAACTCTTTGCACCATCCCAATTGCCTAAGGCTTGATAAATATAAGCAAAATAATTTTCGAACACGCCAAGCCAGTTATCATTAATTTTGTCTGTTACATTTTGATAGCCTAAAGAAAGGGTTTCCAAAGCCTCATGATATCTCCCTTGAAGGAGTAAACATGATCCCCAATACGCTAGATTGCTGAAATATAGCTCTGTTTCATGGTATTCATGAACTAATAATTTAAAAATATTTGCCGCCTGAGTGAACCGATTTTGTTTATAAAGCCATTCTGCTTGTTCCCTTAAGAAAATATACCCCTTATTTTCTAGCGTATGACGATGCGCTAAAAGCTCATTAACAATTAATTCATTAAATGAAAACAGGTTGCGATTTACTGCTTGTGTAAAGTATTCCTTATACGTCTCAATGCCTGCATTATTATCGGCGCGGTCAAGTCGATATCCGAGCTGTTCTGTCATCAAGAGATAACGGCGTTCATCGTCTGCTTTTAATTGCTCGATCCTATTGGAATACCAAGTCTCAACAACTGTATCAAACAGTTGTCTTCCTATAAGATCGTTAATCCCAAAACTTGGTTTAGTTAAGACGTGCTCTTCAACAAGATCTTGTATGCGATCGTGTAAAGTAAATGACCCATCAGGGTTAGATTTTACAATAAAGTGATCTGCTAGTTTTTTAGATATTTGTCCGTATGATTTGAATTCATATAAATTCTCGTCAGATTTAAGAAGGTAATTTATTATTTCCCGATCATACCGCCTTTTCAGAATTGCCATATCGCGAAGCACTGGATTAATGGATGGCGTTTCTGACTTGACAAAATGGATTAGATTTTTTTCAACATCTTGACGTGTTAGGTCTTTTGAAATAATGCTCTCTAATCCAGGATCCCCAGATGTGGAAAGATAATTAAGCGCTAATTCGAGACGAAGGGGTAAACCATCTATGCCTGGTTGATCCCGTAATTTTTTGATATTTTCTGTTGAGATTAAATTGATATCGTAATTAAACCTAGCCGCTTGACGCTTAAAAAACTCTTCTGTTTCTAAATAGTCAAAAGGCGCAAGATTGATTCTAATTGCTTTAAATGGCAAGGTTAATAAAGGTTTAGTTGGTCTGCCTGCGAATACCACAATAAGGTTTTCTGCCTTGATTAGAAAGTCATCTATAAACCATCTTCCTAGTTCTGTATTTTGAACGACTTCAAAAGTATCAAAAAGAAAAACGATCTCACGATTCGCAGACAAGTCATTTAAGTCTTCAAAAAAGTCAAAGTCAGCCTTTTCTTTCTTAGCGGCCAAAATTGATGATGCTTTATTCATCTTTTCGGCAGTCAATTGTTCTTCCTCTGATTTACGAAACTGCGCGAAGTTTTTTTGTCCCAATATATTTATTATTAATTCTCGTACGCCTTTAACTGTTCGGTTCTTTATTTCAGAAAAGTCGATTGGTCTTGCTACCATTCTGTTTTCGGAATCAAATTTGCTATCTTCGTAAATTCTTCTTAAAAGCCAACTTTTTCCAAGACCGCCACCCGCTTCATAGTAAATAATATTCTTTTGTCTGCGATAACTAAAAATACTGTAAAACTCTCTTAATGCATCAGCTCTACCAACAAAATACTTTGAAACATTCGATGCTTGAGTTTGTTCAATCTCTTTTTCATTTGTCTTATATGGAATAGCAATTGTAGCGCTAGTGTTAGTTACATTATTTTTTTTTACACGATAGCTTTGTCGTATCGCATTTTCTAATCTTTGAAAACCATCTTTTGCATAATAATCAATATACTGACGGTCATTAAGTTCGTCAGGAACACTACATCTGTCAAGTTTAAGGGGGATAATAAAAATATCTAAACTAAACATCCCACTTGCTATTTCTTTTGCTAAATTCAGTTCCTCTACTAAAACACCTCTTTTGGCAACCGAATTCATTGACATACAAAAGACAAAAGCATCCGACTCCTTGATTGCTTGTTTTATACTATCTTTCCAGTTTGCACCACCAAGAATTTTTTCGCGATCCATCCAAGGCTTTATGCCAGCAACTTCGAGTTTTTTATACAATACAGCTACTTTTTTTGCATCTTCCCTCGCATAACTAATGAACACCCTAGGTTTTCGATTCATATATCACCTTTTGAAAAAGCTTTGAAATCGTTGGAATAAAAACGATACATCGCACCGGAGTCTTATCAAGATTCAGTATTCAATAATTTTTCGAGCTCGTAAAGTGAAGATTTTCGGATTAGCTCGACATACATACTGGGAACAACATCTTTGTATTCAGCTTCATTTGCGAGACGTATAATCTGTTCAAGAAGCGACATCTTTTCTAAGGGATTAATGTTTGAGCTTGCAATTTCATTGATTCCTTTATTGATTTCCAGTGATGCTGGTTCTAACTCATTAAATAGGGCTCTGTAATAGATTAAGTCTAAAAAAAATAAATAGGACGAATTGTATTGATCTGTAAGCCGTTTGAACCATTGAAGTACAATTTTTTGAACTTGAATGAACAGTGTTTTGTGATTTAACTTCAAATCCAAGGACAAAATTTTTCTCATTGTAAAATCCATGGCAAATCCCCTGTTTTGTATATCCCAGCTAATGTATTTTGTCTCTTCAAGCTGTCGGGTAATATCTCTATACTTTGACGCCTTCCCACTCGTATAAGATTCTGGGCGAGTCGAAACAAGAATTTCACGTAATAAAGCGTAATCAAACCACTTAAGTTGCGATACTATTCTTAAAACATATTTCAGTTCGGGTGTTAACTTACGTACCGTGTGCCTATAAAAAAACTGAACTTCGTCATGAACATACTTTGCCTTCTTCGTGTCACTGAATGCTGCCATTATTCCTTTTTTTTCATATACATTTTCAACAGCTTTGTATACTAAAGCATTGCATGCAGGAATTCCAAAAGATAATTCGAAGATCCGACTTGCTAACTCGTTTGCCGAATTACCATCATATCCAATTTGTTTTCGCACTGAATTAGTATTAAAAGGCTGAATGTGCCATTCTATTAATTGTTGCTTGACATCAAAAGTCCGCCATTTATTTTGTGACTGACTAGCCAATACGATAAAAACCTTCTTGGTTGAGGTCAATGGAGAAAAAATAGTTTTTTCAAGCCAGTGAAAAACGTCGGGACGACAATACTCAGTAGAATCAAATAGAAAAATCAAAAAACGCTTTTCGTGTAAAAATAAATATTTTTTCGTACTATTAACAAAATCCAAGGTTAAGTCGTTTATGGACTTTTCTGTCACCTGGAGTGAAAAAAGGTTTGTCGCTTGACGATGAGGGCTACTTAGTATTTTTTTATTCAATTCTGTAAAAATCATCTCACATGACTTTGTATATGAGATTCTATTTGCCCCCAAAAAAACGTCCTTAAAATCAATAAAAACTATCTCATGTTTATTAGCTAAACTTTTCTCCATGATTTCATGCATCAACGTGCTTTTGCCTATCCCTGGTATTCCCCAAAAATCTATGATGGATTTTGCAGTATTACTTTTATTCCGTAGTTTAAGGAAATAATCTTCAAATAGATTGATTTCTTCAAACCTGTTTACGATATTTATCGAATTTGTACTTGTTTCAGTTTTCATTTTTTTCTCGTGCATTAATGAATTGCTCAACTTTACGCGCCACTTCTGCTAATCTACTTATTATTTTTAAGCCTAATCGCTCTCTTTGTGATTTTTCATCACTTTCAATAAGCCGAAGTCCGCAATTAGGGGTTATTGCCCATAAGTTATCGGCGCCATATAAGTCAACTGCTTCTACAATTTCTCTAATAAGACGGCGCGGGCTTTCAATATGATTATCGTTTACGGGCATGCACCCATAGGCTATTTTTTTATGGCTATTAACCAAAGTTGTAGAATTGACACTTATAAGCCTTCTGAGATGTTGCCCTTCAACGCTTAATATATCTACCTTCGCAGAAAGTAATTTATTGAAAATATGCCTTGTGTCACTGCAAACATGCAGAATTGAATGTTTGATATGTTTGGCTATTATTTCAATTGCCTCCAGACCAACTTCTACGTCTGCTCCATATGCAAATGATGGCTCATCAATTTGAATGTAATCAGCGCCAGCAGCAGATAGTGCTTTTGCTTCTTCAGCTAAGGCGAAAGCAATATCAATAACTAGTTTGCGGTCAGTGTTTTTTGAATAGTATGTGGGGTTACGTATTTCTGAAGATTGCGCTAAAAATGTTGGACCTGTGAGGTGTGCCTTAAATTGCTTTTCAGGTGCTAGTGATTTTGCATATAAAAATGATGCAACTGTTATTGGATGCTCTGGCGGTTTAACCTTGTTATCAATTGGATAACGCCCGACTCTGCTACTAAACCCATCTATATGCCCAGCAAAAATACCTGCTATATCCGATTCAACTTGACCGTCTACTAAGAGGTCTAAACCCGCCTCAAGCTGATCTTTAATCGCACGTTTAATTGAATCTTCGTTTGAAGCAGGTAGAGGAAGTGGTGGATAACTCCCCGTAGTAGTGGCTATTAGTTTCATGCTTCACCCAATTATTAGCCTCTTAATATATGAACGAGAAATTAATTATACTACCTTTTTCCGAATTAGATTGAATGAAATATCAAATCCAACCGGAGAGGGGAGAGATTGTAAATTGGAATCAAACCCTGCCAATTAATAGTTGGCCCCTTGCATACGTTGCGGGGAACACTGCCGAAATCCCATTGGAACCTCTGAGACATGGGTCTCCTCGGCGTCTTCGTGCCCTGTGGTTGGATTTTCTGGACCTTTTGCAGGAAGTCAATCCGCTCGATCTGCCATTTTGAGGGATTTTCACCGCGGAGACGCAGAGAACGCAAAGAAACCCTCGAAGAAATCTCCGCGACCTCCGTTCCTCCGCGGTTCGAGACAGGCAATGCCTCCCTTTTTCAAGGGTCGGGCTGCCTAATCACCTCAAAGACGACCCCGACCTCCTCTTCCACTCCCCCGACCCACTGCTGCGGGTCAACGAAGTGGGATGCAGGTTCGATTCAGACCCTGATATCCTTCCCCACAGCCTCTTAAACTCAAATAAACAGCCATTCACCTAAACTACGGAACTCCGTAACTCGAATACGGAGCTCCGTAGTTTGATTCCGCCGCATGAAATTCAAAGTACGGAGCTCCGTCATTTGAATCAGTAGCTCCGTCTTTTGAATCCATCCTTCCATATTAGAAATACGGACTACCGTCATTTAGTTATGGACCTCCGTATTTTGATTACGGAGCTCCGTATTAAGAATTCATCGCTCCGTACTTAACTTTTTTGTAACTTGACAAGCCCTTTGCCCGCCTATATTCTAATCACAGGCAAGGAAATTCGACCCCAGGCACGCTTTAACTCAGGAGGAAAGCCGTTCATGACCCCCAAACTCTATCCCACTCAGGTCCTCAGGCAGGCCGCCGACGCTCTCGTCGCCTGGAGGGAGATCGACGCCGACTTGACGCTTGGTCAGGCCAGTGTGCCCGCCCTGGAAGCCGAGCTATTGCAGGCCGAACCGCTGCTGGCGCAGATCGCCTCCATCGAAGCGCAGTTGGTGGACCTGCGCAATCAGCGCGACAACCTGTTCCTCTCCATCTGGGACAAGGTCAAGCGGGCGCGAGGGGGCGTCAAGGCCATTTACGGCGACGACTCCTCCGAGTACGAGATGATGGGCGGCAAGCGCAGGAGCGAGCGGAAACGGCCTGTCCGCAAGAAGAAGACGAATTCCGATTGACCTCTGACGAGGTGCGTTGCTTCACCGCAGAGGCGCGGGGCCCCTGGGAAAAATCATTATCCCCAAGGGCTGCCTTGCACTGGATTTTCACGGCTTTCGGCAAAGGCCCTCACCCTGCCCTCTCCCATCGGGAGAGGGGGGAAGGCATCCATGCAGAAAACGTCAAAAGGGGGGAGGGAGGCATGGGGAAGGGCTTTTTATTGTCATCGAGTTAGCACAGGTTATTGAAATGGATGGCGACATCCACAATTTACAGAAAGAGGAAGATGAACGGTGGGAGAAGGTTTTGAATGAGATGGGGCTGAGGGTAGTCAGATTTCGGAATGAGGAGGTCGTGAGGAACCTGTCCGCGGTGGTGGGGAAAATCAAAGGGTTTATTGAAAAGCAGTAATTCAGCCCTTGTCAAATATCTCAAATCGAGATATAAAATAACCCCATGCACATCATCACCCGCAAAACGCTCATTCAGTTCTGGGAAAAACATCCTGACAGCCATATGGCGTTACAACGTTGGTTCAAGATCGTGCAAAAAACTGAGTTTCACTCCTTCGCTGAATTGAGACAGGTTTTTCCTTCTGCCGACAAGCTTGACCATTGGGTCATCTTCAATATCGGCGGCAATAAATACAGGTTGATCACATCCATTCATTTCAACCGCGGCAAAGTGTATGTTCGTCATGTTCTGACCCATGCGGAATATGACCGAGGAGACTGGAAAAATGACACTCGCAACGAAAGAACTTGAAGTCCACTGGGCAAATATCGCGCCGTTACTGTCCATTCGCAACGAGCGCGAATACAATGCGGCGGTCAAACGGCTCAATGAGTTACTGGATGAGATCGGGGACAACGAGAAACATCCGCTTTACGGGTTGTTGGATACGCTCGGAACGCTTATTGAAATCTATGAAGAAGAGCATTATCCGATCCCTGATGCTATGGGCGCGGAAGTGTTGCGTTTTCTCATGGAAGAGCATGGTTTAACCCAATCCGATTTATCCGAAGTGGGTTCTCAAGGCGTGGTTTCTGAGATTTTGAATGGCAAGCGTGAACTGAATGTCCGCCAGATTCGGTTTCTTGCGGAGAAGTTCAAGGTTTCGAGCGCCGTGTTTTTGTAAAGGATAAAAAACTCCGAGTTCTCTCGGAGTTTTTTATTACCACAGGCACGAGAAGACGTTATCCGCGGCAGCGGAAGAGATACGGACGCAGATTATTCATGGATGGGGGGCGAGTTCTATTTCTTCGTAAAAAGCTGATAGGCCAGCATGTTGATCATCCCCATTTGGGTCAGTTGATCGAAGGCCTGCTTCATCTGAGGACGAATCTCCTCGGGCATCTCTTCGAAACTCTTATAGGTCACCCCGCGAAAGACGACTCCATCCGCGTTGCCTTTCATCATGCTTTGAAAATGCTCATCTTCCATAAAGTTGGGGGTCGGGTCAGTGGTGGACATAGTCTCTCCTGTAAGTTATTGCCAAATATATAAGATGTGAAGTGTGAATGCCGACCATTATAGGGCCCTGCCTGTCAATTTCATAGAGTACCTTGGTCTGATTTTGAAATTCATCGGGCCTTAATCGGCTATTCCACAGTTCCCTCCTTCTCCTGGCGTCTATGCGTTTTCCCCTTGATATCTCGTCTTCTTCCCTGCCAATTCCAGTATGCCTTGCCCCATCAAGGCCAACCAGCATAATGCCACGATCTGTAAGGGAATCCAGGCAGAGACTGTATAGCGCCAGTTGGAAAGCGCCATCAGGGCGGGGAGAAAGATGCGTGTGGATACGATCAACACCGCCGCGGTCCACACCAAGGCAGGTCGGCGTAGCAGACTGAGGGTCAGCGCGGCAAGGCAGAACAGCACCCATGGAGAGAGAGCGGGGTACCTGGCCTTGACCGTTGCATTGATAGCGCGCTGAACCCCAATCAGCCGGGGCAGGTCTACGTTTTCTGCATCGAAGAATTGCGCCTTGATTGGGTTGGTCCATGCGGGTTCACCGGGCAGGGAATAGGTCACAGTGTGGGTGATCTCAGGCCGCAGGCTGACTGTGAGTTTGAAGAAGGTCAGCTTTAGTGTTACTGCCCAATCTTTCTGGATCGAATCGAGCGCAGCCTCCTCGAGGAGTTGATAGATTTGTGGGTCACTGTAGCCAGCCTGGGTCAGGCTGGGGATTAACTCCAGGCTGGTGGCGGCCCCCGTTTTATCAGAGACGGCCGCAGGATGAGCCTTCAACGCATCCTGGATCTTCTGTACGGCGGGCGAGTTGGGGTCCGAAAAGGAAAGCTTGCTGGCGTCCCCATAATAAACCCAACTATCATACATCACGATCCCTGGGTGATTTCCCAGGCTGTAGATCCCATATATGTTGTGAACATGTCCCATCCACCAAAATAGCGGCAAGGCTGTGATCAAGCTCATCAAGCCGAGACCCAGAAGTAGGCGCACTCCTTGTAAGCCGTTCGGGGCCTTCATCCACGCTGCCTTGAGCCATACAAGCAAGGACGGTAATGCAAGATAAACTATAGCCAGCCCAAACAGAATTAGATTCTCAGAGCGCAACAAGGTAGCCAGTGACCCCGTCAACAAGACGGCCATCTGATTGCGGCGAGTGGGCCGCTCGAAGGCTGCCAGCAGCAGCGTACAGAATAGCAGCACCATAAACAGATTAAACAGGTCGGACATGATGAAGCTGGAATACACATACAGATCTGGTGTCAGCACCCCAATCAGTCCGCTGACAAATGCCAGCGATTTGCGTTTGCTCAATTGCCAACCCAGACGATAACTGATGGGGATGCAGGCCAGCGCTACCAGTTTGAGCAGCACCTTCATGCCCCACGGGTTGCGGCCGAAGGCCCATAGGATGGGTGTGAATAAAAAGGTGGTTAGGGGACCCCGAAAGACCGAGATGCCGTCGAGGTTGCCATATTGCAGCCAGTGGACCGCGCCCTGCAAATAAGCGGGACTATCCGCGTCCAGGATAAGAGGCGTGGATAGGAAATTCAACCCGTGTAACAGGAGACCCAATCCCAACAGGATGCCCAACTCCATGCGATGACTCGGGAGCCGTTCCGCCGACGGCTGGTCGGCCGCACTGCGCTCCCCCGCCTCCTGTACCAGCAGCAGGGCCAGGGTCAACGCCCCGAAGGCCAGCGCATCCACCAGAAAGAGGAAGGGCAGGAATATCTCGTTGGGCAGACCGCGATAACGTGTGGAGAATTCCAGCGTAGTGTTGCCGATCTCAGCACTATACATGTCCGCACTGATCGTCTGGTGCTCGAAGTCGATACGCACACTGCCGCTGTGTTCTGAGCGCAATAGCAACACCGTCACGGGTTGGGCGACGGTGCGGCGGAAGGTCAGGGTCAACGGCTGCGAGTGCTCATCTGCAATAACTGACTTCCCATCCACCTGCCAGCCCTGAGCGCGGGCCGTCTGTTCGAGTGGTACCAGGCTGTGCGCTGCCTTGATCTCGACCAGTGTGAGCGTTTGTCCTTGTGCGAGAGAAGGTGTGACTGTCAGGCTTTGATAATCCGCAGGGAGGTGCCACAGTCGCCAAGAGAGAAAACTCCCCGCCAGGATAGAAAAGGCCAGTAGTAATAGGAGCCTTCCTCTGGAAAGCATCCGTACCTGCGGCCCCAGTACGCGGAGCAGCCCCCAACTGGCTGCTGTCAGAACGAGGGTCCCTGCCGCGAAGATTCCCACCATGCGCGAGGCGGGTTGTTCCCAGAAGTGCAGCAGGTGATGGGCCAGGCTCAGACAGGCAAGACTGCCCAATGCAAGAGCAATGAGCAGGTTTGGAAGGTGAGGGGGGAGTTTTTTTAAGAGAGCGGCCATGAGACTTGCGGAATTGTAACAGAGAGTCTGCCCGCCTATCTTTGCCTGAACGCCTTCCGTGGCCCCATGCCCGAACTTTGTGTCATGATAGAAGAGAGGGAAGTGTCGTGCATGATTTGGTTATTAGGAGGGATAATATATTCCATTTTGTTTATAAAGCAGATTGCAAGAGATTCTTAGTCATAGTGAGGTGATTTTACAGCAAAAGTAAATTTGGGATACGCTTGCAATTTATACTGAATAATTATGGAATTTGGTAATATTCTAGAAAGTTTATGCAAACTGATTTTGGTGGTGGCTCTTTGTAAGAGATGAATGGTTGATATCCAAAATGATTGAGAAAACGACCTTTAGTAGCTATTTTCTGCGAGATTATACAATTTCTCGATACTTTATAGCAATTATAAAACCTTTCCACTCGCACTTATCTTGGACCCGGGCTAAACTTGATGAGTGCAAGTTTCGGCTGAATAGTTTGTATCGTTTCAACTGGAATCAATGAAAACCAATCTATTTCTTTCTCGGCGAATGTAGCAATTTTTAGGGTCTGTTATGTTTGACAAAATATTTGAGTTTTCGACGTGAAATAGCCCAAAATATTATAGCCACTTGGAAGTGCTCAAAAATCGAGTTCTTTGCTTGAATAATACAACAAAAAACTATCCTAACCCTAGTTCATAACGGCCCTAGTTATTTTCTTATTTTATGGACTAGTATAATATCACCTGAGATTTCACAATGTAGTGTCGGCGTTTGACTCAGACCATTTTCAACTGACCAGAGTTTCACTTGATCTGTAACATATCGATTAGCATCTTGTATTGTGACAAAACCTTTGTTTTCATAATCAGCTTTACCCTGTAGGGCTTCTAGTAGGTAATGGGTAAATACACTTCTGCTGTTCTGAAGCCACTCATAGCTTCGTTGTCCTTGTTCACAAGATGCTAGTATCGCAAATCCCTTTGCATCATCAAAAACTCTCTGAATAAAAGATTCAGTCATTTTCTCTCCCCCTTTTCCAAAGTTTACTCCCGAATGGCAAGCGTCAATTATAATCACCTTGGCTCTTGCCTGGGCAGAATTCATGATTTCTTTTATTGTTGAAATAGAAATAGAAGTCTCTTCTATTAGTACCTGATGGCCACTTCTTGTTACCAAATAAGACTCTCCATCTTTTTCTGTCCCATGACCACTATAATAAAATAGCAATAGGTCATCTGGTTCCGTAGCTGTCGCCATTGACTTAAGTGTAACTAAAATATTGTCACGAGTGGGGATCTCGGTGCCTTGATCAGTTATTGTTTTTACACGACTTTTTTCATAGCCGTTCTTAACTATTAACTCACTCAGATCTGTTGCGTCTTTTGCGCAAACCTGCAGAGGTAGGAAGTTAGCCACATCTTCGTAATGATTTACACCAGCTAGAAGCGCCCATTGTCTTCCTTTACCATAAATAACTTTTTGTAATTCCTCACTCTCAAAATCATTTTCCTTGGGTTTTTGCTCTATATTAACTAAATAAGAATCAATTGTATTGACAATTTGATCAACCAACTCGGCTGTAGGTAAATTGTTTACAAAAGCACATTGAATATCGTCTTTAATCAATTCTGGTAGATAGGTCTTTTCAACAATATATGGTAATATTTCAATGTCTTTATCCTTCGCTTTCCACCTATCAAATGCAGTTTTTAATTCATACTTGCACCATTCGCTTTTGTGATAATCATCATTTATTAGGGCAACAAAAATATTACAATCACGAAGCTCTTTCTGAAGTTCTTGTTGCCATGCTACGCCGATTGATAAGCTTGATTGATACTGAAAAAATTGGATGTTTACAGTTTGAAAGCCTTTTACCAAGCTCAAGGCAAGGGCGTTTAAAGAATGTGGGTTGCTAATAAAAATTTTGGCGGGCATACGCCCAGCGCTTAAAAAATATTTCTTCCCTTTTTCGAAAGAATCCAAAAGGTTACGCGTTTGTAAGAACTTACTTAGGCATAGATAGATTTCGTAAATAAGATTTTCTTCGTTTTCCCACTTGATAATTGGAATATCCTCATCCCTAATGTGGTATTCTTTTAATAAATTTGGCAGTATTATTTTTGAATCGGCCACTCCATGTGAGGCTTTGGCGATTCGAATACATGGTAATCCTTTTGCGTGAATGAAACCAAGCGCATCAAAGGCAATATATGGTTGTTGAATATCCATTACAATTAATTCTAGTTCTGAAAGCTTTCGAGCAAATAACTGTGCATTTTTAAAGTTGGGAGAGATGACCTCACCTGTATAACCACCCACATTGCTAAGTACCGATTTTATGTTCTCAATTACTTGAGACGAATAAACATCATCTTTTGTGGTATCAATAATTATCCCAGCCTTTGCAGTCGATTTTAGGATTCGACCCTCGTAGGCAACATAGTCTCTGACCAATTCTGCAAACTTGCGTACTATGTCTTGATACTCATCCCTTTTTTTTTCTAGGGTTATTCTTTCAAAAATATGAACGCAATCTGAAGTACCAAACATATTGAAGTTGAGGCCACGTTCAATGAAAACCAGACGAGGTTTCCCAGCCAATTCTGCTAGATAGTTTTCAAAAGCTATATAGGAAGAATGCGTCACACCTTGTTTGCCTAAGGGTATATCTCCTATTTTTTCGATTCTTTCTGGGCGGCTTGTAACAACTGCAATAAAACACTCACTATACATCATCATTCTTTCTAGGTGCGGAACTACAAGTCTGTCAGACTTTGGATCCACGGTGAAGAAAAAATTTTCTTCACTAAATAGTTCCCAAAAGAAAAGGTTTACTTGTCTATCAATGGCACGGTAGCTGTGGCTGAAGTATGCTTGGATTCCTTGCTTGCGAGTGGGTGAAATAGCAACTGTTTTTTTCATATGTCAATTTCCCAATATTTGTGTCCATCACGAACTTCTTCCATACGAATTTTTTCGTGGACCAAAGAATACCCAGAACTTTCAAGACTTTCGCACAATTCTAAGAAACATTTTGTTCCCCCATTTCCCGTGCTTGGAGATTGCGAGTCGTACAAGACTATATTTACTATTTGAGCATTAAGAATCTCTTGAATGCCGAGTAAAAAGAAGATAATCGCATGTTGGTTGTCTTCGAAGTCTTTATCATTTGTGTATCCTTTGGGATTCACATAAAAAACATGCTTTGCATTTCCCAGTACATTATAAAATCGTTTGACCCATTTTTCACCATCCTCTGGGAAGGAAACAGACTGAAGAATAAAATCTTCCTTATTCTCAAAGGGCAAAATTATGCAAACGGGGATTTTAAGGTTAATCGACTCCTCTGCAAAGATAATATCTCCTCCACACGCAGCAGAAGATACTGTGATTTCGGGGTTGTATCTCTCCAGGCATTGGCGAATAGCAAGACGAACAAGAGACTCGGCTGATGGAGGGAAGCGCGGTGGTTTTCGCGTTGGCTTATCTATCATATGTCCGGCAAATCCCATTATGCATCTTGCAATTTCCATTTGTGACTATCCTTTACATATACGAAACTGCATGAAAATAATATATCATATTTATTCTTCAGTCAACTTATTGAGGTGAAGCATGTTATTCTTTTCGTAATTTGAAATTTGTTTCAATAATGACGAAAACTCACTCAACTTGTGTTTAATCCATACTTGTCACAGCCACCACACGCCCCTGCACATGGGCATCTCGCGTGATCAGGATGGGATTATGGTAACTGACGCCCGTCTTGGGATCCTGTTTGTAGGTCGATTCCGAGAACAATCCAAAGGTGACTGGCCTGTCTGTTGAGGAGGGATCCGTCCGTTCGAGGCGCTTGACCACCAGTTGCGGTACCTGCGTCTCGTCAGGTAGGACGGCCACCACGATCTGCCCCACGCAATCCTCCAGGTCACACGCCACCCGGAACAGCACCATATCGCCTGGTTGCATAGGGATGGGTTCGGCCTTGTCCATGCTGTGGCCGTGGACTTTGAGCCAGCCATATTCCTGTCCGTCGTTGGGCGGCAGACAAATGCGGTCGTTGTGGACGAACGTCACATGATAGGCCTTCCCCTCGAAGGTGAAACTATGCGACTCATCCACGGCGTCCACCCAGACCAATTCGGATGGATTGGGCAGCACGGGTTCCCCGTTGGGACCCGCCGCCACATGCCCATAATAGGGTGTGCTGGGGATGATGACCCTCGGCGGCGAGGCGGGCGGCACAGAAGTCTTTCTTGTTGAGCGTGTCCTATGGAACGCGGGTCCCCATGCGGAGCGCGGGATGGTGGAAGGCCTGCGTTTCCTCCAGGTCATAAGCAGGTGGTTGGCCAGATTGTGGACCGGGGCCCGCTCGGGTTGCGTAGATGGCCCATGCGGAAGCCGCACCGTGATCCGCTCAATCAGGTTCTCGATCTCCTGGTTCTTTTCGGCGTCACCATTGGCGGCATTCTTTTCCAACAATTCTTCGAGCAGGGAACGGGCCTTCTCCAGGTGGATGTGGCAGGAGATCTCGTCGCCGCGGCTCAAATGCAGCAGGCCGCGCATCCAATGCGCAACGGCCTGGTTGCGCAGGTCATTTCCGCTCTCGAAACCGCGCACGGCGCTCCAGTTATGTTGCAAGGCCAACGCCTGCTGCTCCTCGCGGATGTGCGCCAGCAAGGCACGACAGTGAGCCAGAAACGCGTCGAGGAAGGGCTCGGGCGGCCGCTTCTCCCGCTTCAATTCGTTGAGCATGGAACTCAGGTCCGAGGCTGTGGCATGAATCTGTTCCTCGTCGTTCAGTTTCAACTGGCATACCGCGCGTCGCAAGTCTTCCACCAGCTTTGCGGAATGGGGTGGCCTGAAAAATTGGAATACATCTATGAGGTCCCCGGCGGGCACACGCCCCCCGCGCACGGTCAGCACGCCTAGCATGGCGCTGCTGCTCCCGCGAATGGCCTCCAGATGATCCTGGTACTGCCCGTCATACATCCCCTGGCGCCTGTCTTCCTTTCCAAGATCGGCGAGTATCTCGACCGATTCTTCGATCTGCTCCTCCGCGCTGGACGGGTCCCCCTGCTTGTAGTACAGCATCCCTCGAAACCAGCGACTGAAGGCATATTGCAGGTCCTTGCCCTGATTATTGAAATGGTGCGCCGAAAGCTCGGCGGTCAGCAGGGCGTTCTCGAGATCGGCGGAATAATAATGCGTCAGGGCCAGGAGGATGTAATAGTAGGGAGTCTTCTTGGAATGGCGGTCAGTATCCAGTTGAGCTTGCAGGTCGCGGATCAGGCTGTGACTGGTGGCACGGTCCAGGTGTGTGTTCAACATGCGCTCGAACAACGCCCGCACCTCCCGTTCCTGGACCTCGGAGGAGGCCAGCCGATTAAGGGGTTGAGCCAGTTCTGGTAGTGTCATCGGGTTTATCCAGGGTCTTCGGATTTCTGTCGAGGAAGGTCTGCAATTGTTCGAGCGTGTCGAGGGTTTCCTTGGCCAGGTAGGCGCGGATTAGGGGGTCCTTGAGGCTTTCGTCCAGGATGCTGGAGAGCGAGAGCAGCACCGGCTCGGTGAACTTGCCGTCCCGGTTGTTGTGTTCCAGACCCTCGGCGATGGCCAGGATCAACTCGTATTGCGCCTCGGCACGCGCCTCCTCACGGGCGCGGATGTCGAAGGCCTTGGCCTTGCCATCGATGATGGTGGAGATACCCTGCCGTTCGGCCTTCCACAACTCCTTCTGACGCTCCTCCACCGTCTTGGGAATGTCGATCTTGAGAATCTGGAAGTCGGTGATATACACTCCGAAGCCGTTGGTGATGTGGTTGAGCTTCTCGTAGATCTCGCGGACCGTCTGGGGCGAGAGGATCTGTCCGCTATGGCGGCTGGCGATGAACAGGTCGTCGAGCACGCGGCTGCCGATGTAGCCAGGCACCACGCCTGTTACCTGACCCCAGGCCGCATCCACCCAGTCGAATTCTTCGGGGTGACCCTCCTCACGCTTGGGCCAGCGGACGGCGTAACGCTCGATGGCTTTTTTTACCGCTAGCGGGTCGAATGGATACACCAAGTTGGCCTCGGAGTCCTTCACGGATGGATTGCCGATGCGGCACTCCATCCGCGCCTCAAGTTCGATCTTGATCCCGTCTTTGGTCCAGGCCCCGAACTTCCCCATCCTGACCTTGGGCCGCAGGTCCACCACATATTTGATGGTCTCGTACCATTCGAGCACGGGGACCCTGTCTCCGGGGCCGACCACACGCGAGAAACGATTGCCACGCTCCAGGTACAGGGCAAAGCCATCGAAAATAATCAATTGAGCAGGGCCGCCCATGTGACGCGTCACCCAGGCGGGCCATTCATCCTCCTGGGTGATCTTTCCGTCGCGGACGAGGATGTAATCGAAGGGCGCGAACATGCTCAACGGCGGGGGCAGTTTTCCCTTGCCGTACAGCCGATGGTTGATGATCTTCGATGCAGATTCCGCGATGTGCCCGGGCGCATGGTAGAAGTCCTCGAAGAAATGGATGGCCGCAATCATGGCAGGCTGATAGGACACCACGAGGAAAACTACCAGGACGAGGATGAACAGGATCAGCCCGAATGCCAGTTTGAATTCCCACGGATAGACGGATGTGGCAATCAGGATCAACAGGTTCCAACGCACCAGGAGGAAACCCAGCACACTCAGGAAGCTGAACATCAGCGTCACGCCCAGCAGGGAGGAGTGGCGGCTCGAGTCGAGGAACGCCTCATCCTTGGTGTAGGCGGTCTGCCATTCAGCGGGGTTGGTGGTCGGCTGGATGGGCATGCTACTCCTCCGAGTCCGGGAAGAACTGGGATTGCCATTCCTTGAAGGTGTTGTCCAGGTCGGTGATGGTCTTCCCCTCGGGCTGTTTGTGCAGGTGATCCTGCAAGGTGCTCAGGAATCGGGTGGCAATCACGTAGCGCGGCAACTGCGGATGCATCTCCTGGGTTTTGTGCAGGCCGTCGGCGATGGATTTCAACAGGCGCGCCTCGGCGAAAGCCCGCGCCTCCAGTTGAGTGCGCTCGGCCTCGGCTTCGGCCTCCGAGAGGATCTCCTGTCGCTTGCGCTCCCATTCCGAGCCCCAGGTGACCAACTGCTGCTGCGAGATCCCGTCCACCTTGGTTTCCTCGCCACGGTCATCGAAGTGGAAGTTGACCACCCGCCCGGCCACCAGCAGGATGCCCGCCGCCCGCAGGGTCAGCGCGGCCCCTTCGCGAATCTCCTGCGCCACGATGTCCATGGCGTTGGCGAAGCGAGTATCCTCGGCAGGACGCCAGAGCTCGTCCAGGTCCTTTTGTGAGATGACCTTGCGAGCCCGGTCCTCGATCACGTTGACCGCCCACTGGTCCCAGTAAATGATGGTGTTCTCATTCCCTGACTTGGTCCCGGTCACACACATGGCGGCCTGCACCCGCTGCGGCGAGTAGGGGAAGCTGCCTGCTGTATGCGAGGGACGGTCCGCGCCGCGCAGAATGGGATTCATCCGCCGCAGCGTGTTGTACAGGTCGTGGTCCCAAGGCTCGGGGTCGATACGGAAAGCGGTGAAGACGATTGCCTTGAAGGGGATGCCGTCCTTGCTGATGACGTCGATCTCATGCGAACGTAATTGCAGGCGCAGGTCGAAAATCTGATCGGGACGTTCCATCTTGCCCGTGAACACCAGACCGGGTCCGGCCACCCGCGAGAACTTCAGCCCGGAACTCAGGGCCGTCACCTGGTGAGCGGGAGTCCACACCAGGCCCGGGCGCCACTGTAGCTTTTCGATGATAGGCACAGGGAAGTCCGAGAAGTCCCAGGTGAAGTCGCCGGGAATGCGTGTCTCGGGTGTCTGCCAGGCGTGTTCGCCCGCAACGATCATCGGCGACTGGATGCCCCAGGCATACGAAGCCAGCGCTTTGAAACGCATCCGCTTCTCGAAGCGGTCCTCGGGATTTGCAGCAGGCAGCAGGATGACCGCCACGCTGTACAGAGTCACATAATAGGAGAGCAGGATGGGCGCTGAAAGGAAGAGCAACCCAGGCCAATTGTCGAGCCAGTATCCCCCAAGAACCACGGCGATATGGAAGAGTGACGAGTACAGCCAGCGGCGTCCGCCGTGATCGCGCCCCAGGAGAAAGGTGAGAAATAGTAACAAACCACCCGCCAGGAGCCAACGGTAGAATGTTGGGTCTTTTATCAAGTTGATTTTGGCAAATTGATGGAGGAGTTCGGGGGCGGCCCATAGCGCCGCAACAATCAGGACTCCAACCCCCAGGATGATGGTCTGTTGCAAGGTGTCGATCAAGTCGGGACGGTTGTGTTTCTTTCTGGCTGTCTGGATTTTTTTGGCTGTATCACGTATCACGAACACAAGGAGATACCCCAGGATGGCCGCAAGGCCCCCGAACAGGAACAACAAGTCGAGGACGTAATTTACATTGTCCATGTACTGGCGGTTTCCATAACGACCCTGAAAAAGATGCTACCCGGCCCGAATGTGACAAAATCAGTATATACTGGCGAAAACAGCCTTGTCAAGCATTTCTCCGGAGACAAATGCCTATATCTGTCGAATTTCACTGCCATACGATTGCCTCGAAGGATTCGCTGACCCGCCCCACTGACCTGGTGGCAGCGGTGCGCCGTAAGGGGCTGAACCGCGTGATCGTGACTGACCACAACACCATCGCGGGTGCACGGGCGGCCCAGGCCTTGGATCCTGAGCTGGTCATCGTGGGGGAGGAGATTCTCACCACCCAGGGCGAGATCCTGGCCGCCTTCGTGACCGACAAGGTGCCTCCCTTCCTGTCGCCGCAGGAGACCATCCGCCGCCTGCGGGAACAGGGAGCCTTCATCAGCGTTTCGCATCCGTACGACCTGCAGCGTCACGGCTGGACGGAACCCCAACTGCTGGAGATTCTGCCGCTGGTGGACGCCATTGAGGTGTACAACTCACGCTGCATGAATCCTGTTCACAACCGCAAGGCGCGGGAGTTTGCCGAGGCACACGACGTTGCAGGTACCGTCGGCTCGGACGCGCACGCCGCCTTCGAGTTGGGACGCTCCGTCCTCGTTCTGGAACCGTTCGAGGGTCCAGATGGGCTGCGGGGGGTCATCCGCCAGGGTATCCCGCAGACGCGCTGGTCGCCGCCCTGGGTGCATCTCACCTCCCGCTATGCCACCCTCCGCAAGAAGCTCAAATTCGGACTTGACATCACTTTTTAGGCATGATAACCTTGCCTCCGTCGTGCCCGAGCACCTGTGAACGTGCGAGTGCCCGGGCAAAATTTATTTTCCAGCAGGAGAAAAGTAAGATGTCAGAACGTTTTGTTGGAACCGTCAAGTGGTTCAATGCGACCAAGGGCTACGGCTTCATTGGGCGCGAGGGCGGCGAGGATGTTTTCGTCCACTACACCGCGATCCAGACCGATGGCTACCGCAAGTTGGAAGCCGAGCAGAAGGTGGAGTTCTCCGTTGAGGATGGCCCCAAGGGTCTGCAGGCCGCCAACGTGGTCCCGCTCTCGTAAGACTGCAAGGTTTTGCGAACAGACAGGGTTGTCGTGAGACAGCCCTGTTTTTATTTTGTAAACTCTTGGCGGGGGAAATGGGTCTATAATTTTTGGTACGAACCGTAACTTTTATTCGTGGCGGGCGACTATTTCTTCGGAGGCGTAGGTGTCTTTCATTAATCCATTTAAAAGCGATATAAAACGACGCACGGTGCTGACCTCGGGCCAGGTGGTGCCCGAGCCGTCCCGCTGCGTGCAATGTGGGATTTGCTCCTACAACTGTCCCATCGGGATCGACGTGCGCGCCCATGCCTGGCGCAACCAACCCGTCAAGCACAGCGAGTGCCTGACCTGCGGTGAGTGCGTGGCGCGCTGTCCGCGCGGGGTGCTGCGCTTCGCCCAGACCGACCTGTTCGAGGGGAGGAGCGCGTGAGATACGTCATCATTGGCTCGGGCGTGGCGGGCATGTCGGCTGTGGAGGCCATCCGCTCGGTGGACGGAGCTGGCGAGATCGTGATGGTCAGCGAGGACCCGCACGGATATTATTCCCGCCCCGGGCTGGCCTATTATCTGACGGGGGAACTGCCAGACAAGGCGCTCTACCTGCGTTCCCGCGAGGACGCCAAAAAACTGAAATTGACCTTCCTCAACGCGCGCGCGACACGCATCTTGCGCGCGGAGCACGCCCTCGAACTGGACGGCGGCAAATCGCGCCTGACCTACGACAAACTGCTGATTGCCGTCGGCGCGCAGGCTGTGCCGTTGCAAGTGCCAGGCGTGAACCTGCATGGGGTGGTCAAATTGGATCACATGAACGATGCCCGATCCATCCTCAACCTGGCAAAGCGCGGACGGACGGCCGTGGTGGTTGGCGGGGGTATCACAGCCCTCGAACTGACCGAGGGCCTGCTGGCGTGCGGCATGAAGGTCATCTACCTGCTGCGCGGCGACCGCTATTGGGGCAACGTGCTCGATCCGCACGAATCGCAGATCGTGGAGAAGCGGCTAGTGGAGGAGGGTGTGACCCTGCGTCACCACGCCGACCTGGACGAAATCCTCGGCAAAGGCGGGAAGGTTGCAGGCGTCCGCCTGAAAGACGGGCAGACGATCCAGTGTAATTTGTTGGCCTACGCCATCGGCATTCGCCCGCGCATGGAATTGGTCGCCGAGACAGGTCTCGATTTCGAGCGCGGTATTCTGGTGGATGAGCATTTGCAGACCAATGACCCCGACATCTTTGCAGCAGGCGACGTGGCCCAGGCCTTCGATCCACTCTCGGGGCGGGCGGTGTTGGATAGTCTCTGGAATCCCGCACGGGAGCAGGGTCATGCCGCAGGGTTGAACATGGCGGGACGCAGGACGGCCTACCTGAAGTCCGCGCCGTTCAACGTCACGCGGCTGGCCGGGTTGACCACCACCATCATCGGCGCGGTGGGGCACGGCACAGACGAGGATGTGTTCGGCATCGCGCGCGGCGACAGCGAGACCTGGCGCGACCTGCCGCACGCCATCGTGGCGCAAAGTGGTTTCGACGTCAACCACATGCGCCTGCTGGTGGGGGAGCAGACCCTGGTCGGTGCGGTGCTGATGGGCGACCAGACCCTGTCCTGGCCGCTGCAAAAGATGGTTGCAGGTGGCGCGGACATCTCTCCCATCCGCGACAGGCTCCTGGCTCCCGATGCGCCCATCGCGGACCTGATCGTCGAGTATTGGATGGAGTGGCGGAAACAAATCGCTTTGTGAGTGAATAAAACAGTAAGTGGAGAATGCAGAATGCTTCGAGGAAATCGCGAATTGTGGGCGGCGTTCCTGACGGGGGTGCTGGTCACGGGACTGTATGCGGCCGTGGTCTTCTTCACCCGTCAGATTCCCGCCGCGGGGGAGTTTTTCGGTCATGCGTTGGGAATCTTTGGCTTCGTCCTGATGTTGATGACCGAGATATTGTATAGCCTGCGCAAACGCAGCCGCAGCGCGCGCTGGGGCAGGATGTCGTCCTGGCTGCAATTTCACATCTACACCGGGTTGGTGGGACCCTTCATGGTGTTGCTGCACACCTCGTGGAAGTTCAACGGGCTGGCGGGCGCCACCACACTGCTGACGGTCGTCATCGTGGTCAGCGGCTTCATCGGACGCTACATCTACACCCGCATCCCGCGCACGCTGGACGGGCTGGAGATCGAGGGTTCGCTTTCAGAGGCGGCCTTGCGTCAGGCGCGGCGGCTGATGGCGCTCTGGCACACGATCCACATCCCGATTGGTATGGCCTTGTTCCTGTCGGCGTTCGTACACATCGGCGCGGCGTTATATTACGCCACGTTCCTGAGATAGGAGGCCGCCATGCAAAACAACCGACTTGGCTGCCTTACCAGCACGGGCATCGTCGCCGCCGTGGTGACCATCGCCGCAATCCTGGGCTTCGCCTTTTTTAGCGGAAACCAGATGTTCTCGCCGGGGCCGTTGAACGCCCAGGCAGGCGAGGAGACCCTGGGTGGTGTGACCTCCCATGCGCAAATCCGCGATTGTTCGACCTGCCACGCGGGGCTGCGCCCATCTGATCGCATGGCCGACCACTGCGTGACTTGTCACACCGAAATCGCCGCGCAGATGATGGATGTGGCCAAGCTGCACGGCTCGATCACAAAGAAGAGTCCTGCGCTGGCCTGCCGCGATTGCCACCCCGATCACCGCGGTTCCACTGCCGCACTGACCGAGCTGGGCTCGAACGTCTTCCCGCACGAGGCGCTGGGATTCTCGCTGAATGGGCATCAACGCACGTCGGCGGGACAGCCTTTTACCTGTGCCGACTGTCACCCGGGAGATATCACCACTTTCACCGTTTCGACCTGCGAGGATTGTCACCGTCAAATCGACCCGGTCTTCACCCAGGCCCACATCATTTCGTATGGGGCGGCCTGCCTCGACTGTCACGACGGCGTGGACCGGTTTGGCAAGGCATTCAGTCATGCAGGCTTCGCCTTCAAGACCGAGGGCGGCCACGCGGACGTAACCTGTGTCAAATGCCACACCGATGCGCGCTCCCTAGCCGATTTTCCCAAAGCCCCGTCGGATTGCTATTCCTGCCATCGCGTGGACGACAAGCATGAAGGGCAATTCGGCACGGACTGCGCCGCCTGCCACAAGCCCACGGCCTGGAAGGATGCCACCTTCGATCACAACCTTTCGGCCTTCAAACTCGAAGGCGGACATGCCCGGGTGGCCTGCGATAAATGCCACGTCAACGGGGTCTTCAAAGGAACACACACCGACTGCTATTCCTGTCATAAGCAGAACGATGAACACAATGGTCAGTTCGGCACGGACTGCGCCGCTTGTCATAACCCCTCGCGTTGGGAGGACGCCTCCTTCGATCACAACCGTTCCAACTTCCCGCTGACAGGCGCGCACGTCAACGTCAAATGCGAGCAGTGTCACACGAACGGCCAGTTCAAGGGACTGGCATCCACGTGTGTTTCATGTCATGCGGAGCCCACGCAACATGCGGGTCAATTCGGCACGGACTGCGCCGCCTGTCACAGCACGAATGCCTGGAAGCCCGCTTCATTCAATGGAAAACATACTTTTCCGCTCAATCATGGCGAGGGCGGACAGGTCTCCTGCACCACCTGTCACCCGGTCAGTTATAACGCGTACACATGTTACGGCTGCCACGAGCACGAAGAGTCACGTATTCGGTCAAAGCACCTGGAGGAAGGTATCTCGAATTTCCAGGACTGTGTGCGCTGTCATGCCGACGGCCGCGAGCACGACGATTAGGCACGGTTCCCTTTAAACGGGATCAGGCCCGAGGTCCAGAAAATGGACTTCGGGCCTGATTTTTTGGGAGGAGACTCAGTCGGCCGAGGTCAGCGCGGCCTGTGGCGGAAGGTCCGCTGAACCTTCGCGGTTGTTTTCCACGTTCATCACGGCGGGGATGAAGAAGCCTGCCAGCCCCATCAGGATGGTGAGCAGGCCCGCCACCCAATACCAGGCGCGGATCCCGAACAGGTCTGAGAACGGCCCGGCGATCATCAGGCCGAGCGGGGTCATGGCAGTCGCCACACTGTTAACCAGAGACATCACGCGTCCCTGCATGTCCGGGCGGATGTTGGCTTGCAGGATGGCGCCCAACGGACCGTTGGTGATGGGGGACATGAAGCTGCTCAACGCCGAACCGGCCACGGCCAGCCAGAACAAATTGGACGGGGCGGCGCCGCTCAGCATTACGCCAATGCCGATGCCGACGATGCCGGTCAGGGAGGTGATAACTCGTTTCTTGAAGCCGCCCCAAATGCTCAGGGTCAGCCCGCCGATGATCATGCCCAGCCCGGAGATGGAGTCCATCAGGCCGAACTCCAGGGCGCCCCTGCCGAAATGCTTGGTGATGAGCAACGGCATGAGTGAGCCTGTGGGGGTGAGCAGGAAGTTGAGGAAGAAGGCCATGCCCAGGATGGCCATCAGCCCGGGCCAACTACGCACATAGCGGAAGCCCTCACGCACGTCGCTGAGCAGGCTGGGCTTTTCCTCGTGGGCCTCGCGCACTTTGCGCTCGGGTTGGGGAACGTTGAAGAAGAATAACGGCAGGATGGCGATGGCGGCGGTGACTACGTCGATCATCAGCACGCCCTGGGTGGACAGCACCCCGATCAGCATGGCGCCCACAGGTGGGGCGATCATGGCCATCAGGCCTTGCAGGGTCTGGTTCATGCCGCTGATGCGGGTGAGGTGTTTCTCGGGCACCATCAACGGCGTCGAGGCGGACATGGCGGGGAAGTGGAACGCGCCACCCAGCGCGCGGATCGCCAGGATGACGTATACATGCCAGACCTGCACCTGACCCGTGACGAAGAGCCAAGCCAGCAGTAACGTGAAGGCCGCAATTGAGCCATCGGCCAGCATCATGATCAGACGGCGGTTGCCACGATCCACCACGGCGCCAGCGAAGGGGCCAAGCACGACCTGGGGCAACATGCCGACCAGGGTGGCCATGGTCAGTACCACAGCGGAGCCCGTTTTTTCGGTCAGCCACCAGATGAGGGCGAATTGCACCAGGGCGGAACCGAATAAAGAGAAGGCCTGGCCTGTCCAGATGGTGAAGAAACGGACAGCCCAATGTTGGGGGACGGAATGCTCAGGATTTTTCATGGCAACCTCAATAATCTCAAAATTATCTTCCTATATTTTAAATTATTATAAACATAAATTTAACTTTGTCAAGATTCCGAAGAAATATTTTAGGGTTTTGAAGCTGTTTTTCAGAAAAATCAACCCTTTTGGGGATAGTTTTGAGGAATCAAAAGAGCCAGCCATACGGCTGGCTCTTTTTGTCAGGCTTGTGGGACAAAGCGCTTGCGGTTATCGGTCCATTTCAAGAGTTGGTAGAAGAGGGTGAGGATCAGGCCGATCACGCCGACGTTCTTGACCAGTTCGAGCAGCCCGAAGGCCCCGCCCCCGCCGCCGTCATGGTCGCCGCCTTCGGGCCGTTCCATCCCTGCAGGCGGATTGCCTGCGCTGAATTGACCGTTGGGCTGATCCGCATTCGAGGTGTTGCTGGAAACGGTCAGCGAGAAGCCTGCGATGACGATGCTTGCGACGATCAGGATGATCAGAATGCGTCCGAGGGTGTTGAGTGTCGATTTCATGAGATTACCTTTCGTTGATCTTGACGGGCATGGCCTGCGGCTGCAGTGGCTGAGGTTGGCGCCGGCGGAAAAGATTTCCGATGGGTTGAAGCATGTGGCGCATGACCCACTTCCAGTTGACGGCCAGGTGCAGGCCGACGATGTACAGGGTGGCATCCGAGGACAGGGTGTGCAGGCTCTTCCAGCCCATGCCGCCTTCGATGGACAATCCCAGTGCAGGCAGGGCCACCTTCGAGATCATCAGCCCTGAGTAGAACGCGACCGTCATGGCAATGAACAGCAGGGCACTGAAGATATAGTTTAGGCGCGTCTGCAGGGACTGCTTCTGGAAGAGGCGCTTGGTGACCGCGGCGAACCAGTCGAAACTGAGCAGCAGGTGAGTGAGGACAGCCGCCAGGGCGGCGACGCCCAGCCATTCGTGGATGGCTGTACCCGTCAGTTTCTCCGAGAGCAGGATGAGCGTAGAAGCCGCCACGACGAGGTCGGTGATGATTTTGTTGCGAGTTTTGGAATTCATGATCGTCTCCTTTATGATGATTACAGAGACAATCTTAATTTCCGCATGTTGCCTGAAGGTGGGGTAGAAGTGGAGAGATTGTGAAGAAATCAAAAGAGCAGAGTCACCTCTGCTCTTTGTTTTCTGCGAACCTTATGCGTTTAGAAACTTGCGCATCCCCTCGTAAACCAGTTCTTCGTGCTTAATAAAACAATAATGATGTCCATGTGGAATCTCAACGATTCTGGCGTGTGGCACATTCCGCTGGAACTGCTCAAGGTTCTCTCTGGTCCACGGATCATCGAAGGCCTCTACGAATTCCCTGATCTGCGTTTTCTGTTCCTCGGTCATCCAGTCATCGGAGATGCCGTAGAGTGCTTTGGAAAAAGAGAAGAAAGACAACGTTGGAGCCTTGATCTTCGCATCTTCGGGCACATAACTATACAAGGTGTCTGTAATCGCCTGGGTGATCGTATCTCCCATGCGGTCGATGATCTTGCCTTCAGGCGTCTTGCTGATCTCGTGATAAGACTGATTCTCCATGGCCTGGTTCCAAATCGGCACAAACGATGGATACGCCCGTCTCGTCGCGGCGAAATAATCCTGCTCTGTGTAATAGTCATCATTCAGGCCCGGCGGCTGGATATTCTTCCAGGGACTCTTTTCTCGAAATTCCTTGGTGGATGCCGAACTGCGGTCGTAGGCGGCGTCCAAAAAGATCAGCTTGAGCATGCGCTCTGGATACAATGCCGAAAAATGAGACAACTCGATACTGGCCATGGAATGCCCCGCCAGGATGGCTCTCTGGATGTCGAGCGCATCCATGAACTGACGGATGTCCTCGGTCAGGGTGTCGACGTCGTAGCCTGTCTCGGGGTGATCCGATTCGCCATGCCCACGGCGGGTCAGCGCCAGGACGTGGAACTGGTCCACGAAGCGCGGGGCAAAGTCATCGAAGATGTGCGCGTTGCAGCCCATGCCCGCCAGGAACAGGAGCACGTCGCCGCTCCCGCCCCAATCCAGGTAGTGGAGCTTGATGCCGTTCACTTGAACAAAGTCGCTTTTGTGCGGGGAAGTATCCATATCTATCTCCTTGGAAAGTTGGTTGTCGACCCCTTGCATTCTATGCTTCCCGCCCGTTCAAAAAAAGTATCATTGCCCACCAAATAAATATATTTTTTGTGTCTTGTAATTGATGCCTGAATCCTATACAATGAAAACATAGAACAAGGCCAGTCCACAAATTGGGACTGGCCTTGTTGGTTTAAGATAAAAACTTTCGCTCGACCGTGTCCTTCGACTGCGCCGCGAAGAACACGCGGCTCCGCTCAGGACGAAAGACCCCCTCGCCATTTCCAGCAAGGAGGTCTTTTACTACCTTCCACTTTCTATTTTCTACTTCCCCAGTTTCTTCTTGAACGCCTCCGTCAACGCAGGCAGGATCGCGAATAAGTCACCGACCACACCGTAACGCGCCTGAGTAAAGATCGGCGCATCGGCGTCCTTGTTGATGGCGACGATCAGCTTGGCGTTGCGCATGCCCACCAGATGCTGGATCGCGCCCGAGATGCCCGCCGCGATGTACAAATCTGGGCTGACGACTTTGCCCGTCTGACCGACCTGATTGGAGTAGGGGATGTAACCCGCGTCGACGGCTGCACGCGAAGCGCCGACCGCCCCGCCCAGCACGGAAGCCAGCTCGCCGACCAGCTCGAAGCCTTTGTGCGCGGTAGCCATTTCGTCCAGGCCGAGCGACGGGTTGTTCGACACGCCGCGTCCGCCCGAGACGATCACGCCTGCATCGGTCAGATTGACGACGTTCTCGGCCACGGCGTAGCCTTCCACATTGGTCAGGGCTTCGGCCCTTGCCTCAGCTTTGGTCAACGTGCCTGTGCGTCCCGCCTCGGCGGCGGGTTTGGGGAAGGCGCGCGCGCGCAGGGTCGCCATCACAGGCTTGCCCGAGCAGACGGTCTTCTCCAGCACCTTGCCTTCGTAGATCGGGCGCGTGGCGACCAACTGATTGCCATTCGCTTCGAGCGCGATGACATCGGTCAGCACGCCCGTGCCTAGGTCCACGGCGGACATGGCGGCCAGCTCACGGGTGCGGGCGGTCGTCGGGAACAGGATCAGGTCGGGGCTTGAGGCAGCAGCCAGTGCCGAAAGGGTGGAGGCAAATGGCTCGGCGCGATAATCCAACAGGGCGGGATCATCCACCAGCAGGACTTCATCCGCGCCGAATTCGAACGCCGACTGGGCGATTCCATCCACGCCCGAGCCGAACACCAACGCGACGGCGCTGCCGAAGCTCTTGGCGAGGCCGAGCGCCTCCCACGAAGCAGGTTGGACCGCACCCTTGAAATGGTCGATGTAGACAAAAGTTTTCATAGCACCTTCTCCGCCAGGATTTTGTCGGCCAGTTTGTCGGCGATCTCTGCGGGGCTTTCGCCCGTGATGATCTCGACCGTCGTCTCGCGGCTGGGTGGGTTCATCAACTCGGCGCGCGTCACCACGGCAGCGGGAGCGGCGACACCCAGGTCGGCCAGCGACCAAACGGGGATGGTAGCCTTCGAGGCTTTGCGGATGCCCATGAACGACGGGTAGCGCGGCTCGCCGATGCTTTGCACGACGCTCAACACGGCGGGAAGTTTGGCGCTGACGGTTTGGCGACCCTCCTCGATGACACGCTCGACCGTCACGTTTCCACCGTCGACTTTGATCTGGCCCGCCAACCCGAGCATCGGCCACCCGAGGACGCGGGCGGTCTGCGCGGGGGTCAGGCCTGCGCCGTTGTCGAGGGTCTGACGGCCGAAGACGACCATGTCCGCGCCGCCGATCTTCTGGATGGCTGCCGCCAGGACGCGCGCCGCGCCGAGCGTATCCAGCCCATCCAGCGCGGGGTCAGAGACGAGGACCGCCTCATCGGCGCCCATGGCTAGTGCGTGCTTGAGCGCCTCCTTCGCCGACTCAGGCCCGATGCATAGCGCCGTGACCGTGCCGTTCGTGGCTTCCTTCTGCTGAAGCGCGCCTTCGACGGCATACTCGTCGAACGGGTTGATCACCAGCGGCGCGTCCCCCCACGATACTTGTCCGTTCTCGGCCTTGACCTTCGCTTCCGAGTCAGGCACTTGCTTGATACAGGCGATGATTTTCAAGACGATCCTCCTTTGAGACACATCTTATTGGATGTTTGGATACCGTTTTCGTAATTCGTTCGTGAACAGGGATTTTATTTTTTCCAATTCTTCAGAAAAATCATCCCGATTTACAAAAGTTAGAAGTTCATCGTAATGTGCTGCAAAGACGGCTGCCAGTTTTTGCATTTGAGTATTCAGGTCAGTCTGGCTTTCCTTTGTTATCACTGAAATGATTCGGCCATTTTCGATGTGTTCAAGAAACAGATCTACACCGACAAAACCTTTTGAGGGAGAAATCTCACTTGAGGCCCAGGAAGGACCAATCTCCATTTGAATGTCGTTTCTGTCTTGAATGAACCGAACAATGCACTCCTTCGACCTGAGCACAATGATCCAATTTCCAAAAGCCTGGCTGTCGTACATTTTGTTGACGATCTCAAATCCGCGTTCGAACAGAAAACCAAAATTTGATCTGATGAGTTGAATAGCCTGATTGATGCCTTTATTTTTGCTGTTTTGGGCTTTATCTCGAATGAAGGCAAAAATGAGTGCAATGATGAAAAGAATGGTCCAGAAGTACCAGGATGATTCTGAAGGCGTGTTCATTATTTATTCGTTTTGGCACCAAAAGTTCAATGAAAACGTATCTAGTGCATTCATCTTTAGGATAATGTTATTGTCCTATGAATAGTGCAACAATTAGAAAGCTGGTAAGAATTATCATGATGATTGACATTATCGTCCCCATCACTCTTCCTTCTGTCATCCATGCTCTCTTGTTCTTGATTTTTTGAACTGCGTAGCTTTTGACTTGTGGGAACGCTGGTGTGTTTTTTGCTCTCTTGAGTGATTGCTTTTGGAAATTATCTGCATCAAACCAAAATTTATAAGTGTTATAAAGAGATAATAGGGTCACCATAAAAACAGCGATGACAAAAAATAAAGAAGGTTTGATTATTGTCATGATTTATCCGTTCAACCACATCATGACCACGAACACATCTGCTGCCAGCACGGCCGCCAGTCCGAGCGCGCTGAAGAGCTTCTGTTGCAGCACCCATTGCTTCTTATTTTGCAATCCCTTGAGGAAGAAATCCCTGAACGGATAGGGAGAATTTGGCCTGGACAGGCTCTGATAAAGTTCCTCGTAATACTGGTCCGTTCGGAACCAGAGCTTGTACGAGTTCAGGAAGAACATCAGGCTGAACAGCAGGAAGACGAGCACGAAGCTGAAAGGAATTTCCGTCATTGCGAGGAGGCCTGAACGAAGCGGAGCGATGTGAAGGCCGACGAAGCAATCTTGTATATCACGTACATCGCGTATGAGATTGCTTCGGGCAGAAGTGCGCCGCCCTCGCTATGATGAAGGTTGATGTGTTTAAGAAACAAAGAATTCCTCATACAAATCTTTCCATTCTGGATTGGCGCTATTGATCAGGTCGATCTTTTTCTTCCGTGAACCGCCTTTGATCTGTTTCTCGCGGGCGATGGCCTCGGGCATGGTTTCATATTCTTCGCAATAAACCAACTTGACCATGTTATATCTACTGGTAAATCCAATAACCTCTTTGTTCTTGTGTTGTGCAACTCTTTGCAACAAATTGCTGGTCACACCCGTGTATAGCACCTTGTTATAAGGATTGGTCATGATGTAAATACACGGGCAAAGTTCTCTTTTCATGGCAATATAACTATGAGATTGCTTCGTCCCTCGCCGTTTAAGGCTCGGGGCTCGCAATGACGGAATTTATCCTTGCCAATATTCCTCATCATACGCAGGCAGCTCGCAGCGTAGCGGCTTGTCGGTTCGCTCGCCGAGGGCATAGCCCGCCTGGATCAACGACTGGATCTCGGAGCTGCCTTCGTAGATGATGGCGCCCTTCGAGTTGCGCAGGTAGCGTTCCACATCGTACTCGTCACTGAAGCCGTACGCACCGTGGATCTGGATCGCCTCCGCCGCGGCATTGAACGACGCCTCCGTGGCGAACTTCTTGGCATACGACGTCTCACGCGTGGGACGCTTACCTTCGTTCTTCAGCCAGCCGACCTGCGAATACAGCAGGCGCGCGATCTCGTAATCCTGCGCCATTTTGGCGATCTTTTCCTGAATGAGCTGATGCTCTGCGATGGGCTTGCCGAAGGTCTTTCGCGTTTTAGCGTACTTCACGCTGGCTTCCAGACAGGCGCGGACGATGCCCGTCGCGCCCGAAGCCACGGTATAACGTCCGTGGTCGAAGCCAGACATGGTGATCTTGAAGCCTTCGCCCTCCTCGCCGATGCGATTGGCGACAGGCACTTTCACGTCTGTGAACGAGATCCAGCCCGTCGCGCCAGCGCGCACACCCAGCTTGCCGTGCAGGTCGCCTGTCTTCACGCCCTCGCTGTGCAGGTCCACGATGAAGGTGGACAATCCGTCCGAGGCCTTTCGTGCCGACGGATTCGTTTTAACGGTGACCATTGCCAGGTCCGCTTTGGAGGCGAGCGAGATCCACATCTTTTCGCCGTTCAGGATGTAAAAATCCCCATCGCGTTTGGCGGATGTCGTCATGGCGGCCACATCTGACCCCATGCCTGATTCCGTGAAAGCGCCGCAGCCGATCTTTTCGCCCTTTGCGAGCGGGATGAGAAATTTCTGCTTCTGTTCTTCGGTTCCCCACTGGAAGAGGTTCAGCGAACATAACCCCGTGTGCACCGACATCGCCACCCGCAGAGATGTGTCCACCGCTTCGAGTTCCTCGCAGGCCAGCCCCAGACTGATGTAGTCCATGCCCTGGCCGCCATAACGGACAGGCAGGCAGATGCCCAGGATGCCCAGTTCGCCCATGCGCTGGAGCGCAAACGGGATCGGCTCCTGCTTGCGGTCGTACTCCTTGATGACGGGCGCGATCTCCTTTCGGGCGAAATCGCGAACCATCTTTTGAACCATTTGATGTTCAGGGGAAAGGGAGAAGTCCATGTGTGGCTCCTGTCAATTTTTTGTATTATATCCCAAAAAAACAAAATCTACCGACCGTTCGGTAGACAGAATTGACTATAAAAAATGCCCGACGCCGTGAGGTGCGCGTCGGGCTAGGGAAGATCATGAGTATCACTCATTTGGTTTCGATACCCATGTTGCTCAGTTCGTCTGCGTTGTACTGGGATACGACCAGATTGGTTCCAGCCAACAGACCGATGAGCAGGATTGCGATCAGGACCACTGCGATCATCATTAGGTTCTCCTTTCTTCTATGAACAGTTTAACGAGATTTAAATAAAATGGTTGCTCCCCTATCAGTACTGTAATGCATTTAGCATACAGTTCTGATAAGAGCACGACGAGGACGAACGCGGGGGCGTTTTGGTTCCCATGTTCCACATTCTATTTCCCGCGTGTTTCCAGGGCATGTCGAATATGTGTGAAAATTGTCTCGATTTAATCCAAGGTTGACAAAAAAGGCATTTGGGATAAAATAGGCAGGCACTCAAGCCGAAGTGGCGGAATTGGCAGACGCGCTACGTTCAGGGCGTAGTGAGGGTTCCCTCATGTGGGTTCAAGTCCCACCTTCGGCACCAGCAAAACCCGCGCAAGCGGGTTTTTTGTTTCATTCATTGGGGTAACATCGAATGTTTCGACGCGTTCTATGATGGAAATGATGAAACGTCCCCCGCTGATTTTCATCCTCGTCACCATCTTCGTGGACATCCTCGGCTACAGCATGATGATCCCGCTGTTGCCGTTCTTTGTGCAGCGACAGGGCGGAGGCGCGGCCATTGCGGGGACGCTGGCCTCGCTTTATGCCTTCCTGCAACTCTTCAGCGGACCTGTGCTTGGCTCCCTTTCCGACCGCATCGGGCGCAAGCCGATCCTGCTGGCCTGTCTCTTCGGTACGGCGGTTGCCTATGCCATGTTTGGACTGGCGAACTCGCTGGTCTTTCTCTTCCTGGCCGTGACCCTCGACGGCCTGACAGGCAACAACCTGACCACTGCCCACGCCTACATCGCCGACGTCACCCCGCCCGAGGAACGTTCACGCGGGCTGAGTCTGGCGGGCGCGGCCTTCGGTCTGGGAGTCATGGCGGGCCCCGTCTTGAGCGGATTCCTGAGCGGCTATGGCCTGTCGATCCCTGCCTTCGTCGCGGCAGGGATTGCCTTCGTCAACACGTTGTACGGCTTGTTCTTTTTACCCGAGTCGCTGACCCCCGAAAATCGCACGATGCACCCCGTCTCTTTCAACGCCTTTGCCCAACTCAAATCCCTGTTTGACCTGTCCTCTTTGCGCATTTTGCTGATCGCTCTCTTTCTGCTCAACCTGGCTTTTGCGGGTTTGCAAACCAACTTCCCACTCTTCAGCAATGCCCGCTTTGGCTGGACGCCCCAGCAGAATGGTTTCTTTTTCGCCTTCGTCGGTGTGGTGGCGGTGATCGTGCAAGGGGTTCTCTATGCCCGTTTGCAGCCAATCTTGGGGGAGCGGCGGCTGGCCGCTATGGGCCTGGCCTGTCTTGCGTTGGGCATGGCGGGCATCGCCTTTACCTCCATTGCGTGGACACTCTATCCCTGGGTGGCGGTGGCAGCGCTGGGCAGCGGTTCGAGCATTCCATCGCTCTCGGGGCTGATCTCGGCGCGGGTGGGCGAGTCGCGCCAGGGCCAGTTGATGGGCGGGATGCAAACCCTGCTCGGGTTGACGACCATCTTCGGGCCGACGCTGGCGGGCCTGTCCTTCGAGCAGATTGGCGTCAGCGCCCCCTACTGGATCGGCAGCGGATTGGCTCTGCTGGCCCTGCTATCCTTCACCCGCGTGGACCCTCAGCCTGTCACCGATTAACCAGCGTTTCCAACGCCCGAACAGCGCACTCCACCCCATCCTCGTGCCGTAACCGTTCGCTCAACTCGCGCGCCGTCACTTTCATTTTCTCCTCTTTTATCATCCCCAACCCCTCTGCCAAATTTTTCACCTGCAACTCCCGCTGCGGAATCGGCTTCGGCCCAACCCCCAGCGCGGAAACCCTCGCGCCCCAAAAGAACTGATCCACGGCCACGGGCGTCACCAGCGACGGGATTCCCGCCAGCAGGGCCGTGCCCGTCGTTCCCGCGCCGCCATGATGGACGGCACCCGCCAGTCGCGGGAAAAGCCTGTCGTGTGGGGTGTTTCCGCGCAGCAGGTGGATGTGCGCTGGCACCTCCTCGACTTGCGCGTCTTCGGACAGTGCCACCACTGCGCGCAGATCGGCTAGGCGTGTGGCCTGTGTGATGACCTCGAAGATTTTGTCAGGCTGATATGTGCCTGGGCTGCCAAAGCCAAAATACACGGGCGGTGGCCCCGCCTGGAGGAAGGCTTCGAGCGCATCATCCAACGGAGTGTGCGAGGTCAGCGGCCAATAGCCAGCGATGACTGAGTCCGTGTTCCAATCCTGTGGGCGCGGCAGAACCTGTTCGCTAAAGCCGAACAGGTTGAGGGTCATGCGGCCAAAGGGACAAGGTGACTGTCCGCTGAACGGCAAGGGCCCCAGCCCAAGCGCCTGTGTCCGCCAGTCATTGATGACCTTGCGCCATGGCAGGAAGGTCGCCAGGCCCGCGAGAGAATAGGTTAGGCGGTTGTACGCGCCGCCCCAACTTCGCGCCGATGGCAGCACGGGACAGGGGAATTCACGCGTGGGGGTGAGTGGCTGCAAAAAAGCGCCGACGCAGGGGATCTTGAGTCTCTCCGCAATAGACGTCCCCCAGATGGTTGGCAGGCCGAGGACGAGCAGGGAGGCATCCTCGCAGGCGGCCCAGGCGTTTGCGAGCATTTGCGCGTACACGGCTTGCGCTTCGTGCAGATAATGCAGGGTGGAACGCACGCTGCGGATCGGGTTGCCGTCGAATGTCAACGGGATTTCGCTGCCTCTGGCAATCATCAGGTCGGACGGGTTGCCGTCCACAGGCGCAAAAGAGACGCTGTGCGCTTCGACCAACTCGCGGAAGGCGGGCGGCGCGGCGATGCGCACAGTGTGACCGTCGGCCTGCAGGCGCTGGGCCAGCGGGATGACAGGTTGCACGTCGCCGCGCGTGCCGCTGGTGAGGAAAACGATAGGCCGCATGAAATCTACTGCTTCTCGAAGACCAGCCAGCGATATTCGATCCAGCCGGCGGCCAGG
The DNA here is from genome assembly GCA_937928015.1 of uncultured Anaerolineales bacterium. Lineage (GTDB taxonomy): Bacteria > Chloroflexota > Anaerolineae > Anaerolineales > Villigracilaceae > JACPVF01. Next base: position 36,147 of record CALFXA010000182.1, read on the forward strand.
CATTGCTGCAAGGCCATGCTGCCCAGCATGGACGGGACGATGGGATGTCCCTGCGGCAGGCGTTGGCCGAGGTTCAGCAGGAAACGGGCTAGACCGTCGGGCAGGGCGCGCAGGCGCAACCACGGGGTGAGATTCCGCTCGGCCAACGGGACCAGCCCCAGGTCCAGGGCGGTGGCGCGGACGGTTTCCACGGTCTGAATGCGGGGCACGAACCAGCCCGTGCGGTAGGCCTCCAGCCAGACATCTGCCCTGGGGTCGGTCGTCGCCAGGAAATCGTCCAGCAGGATCAGCCGCCCACCTGGATTGAGTAGCCGCGCAGCCTCGCGCAGATATTGTTCGGGCTGTTGGGCGTGGATGAAGGCCTCGATGGAATAGATCAGGTCGAAGCCGCCTGCCAGCGGAACGTGATGGAAATCGGCTTCAAGGAGATGGGCGGAGAGTCTCAGCCCGCGCCTGGCCTCGGCAGCGATGTGAGCCTGCACGGGGCTGAGCGTCAGACCGACGGCCTGGGCAGGAGCGGACAGGCCCGAGAGCACATGAAAGAGCGTCGCGCCGACGCCGCAGCCCAGATCGGCGAAGCGTAGGCGGCCAAGACGAGTTTGCAGGGCGCGGGCCTCTTCCAGCACCAGATCGTTCGAGACGGCCAGGGCCTGCTCGATGCGCGTCACGCCCTGCGGCCAGAGGGAACGATGGATGGTTTGCACCTCGGGGGAGGAGCCGTAGCGCAGGAACAGACGCGTGTTGCGGTCATAATAGGCGCGGACTTCGTCGCGGGTGATCTGGGTCATGAGGGTGATTATAGCCGAGCGGGAAAACGGACGGAGGTGGTATAATTAGCCTATCTTGGTCGTGTGCTTCATCTAATGGACACGAAGTCAAACTCAGCGTCTTCGTGTCTTTTTATGCGTATAACTGAAGGAGCGTATGGAAATCGGCACCGTTCAACAAGTTGACATCGACTCACAAATGCGTTCGGCCTACCTCGATTACGCCATGAGCGTGATCGTTGCGCGCGCCCTGCCCGACGCGCGCGATGGCCTGAAACCCGTCCACCGCCGTATCCTGTACGCCATGGACGAGCTGGGCATCCGCTCGACGGGTTCGTATAAGAAATCGGCCCGTATCGTGGGCGAGGTGCTCGGCAAGTATCACCCGCATGGTGACTCGGCGGTGTATGAGACGATGGCCCGCATGGCCCAGGACTTTTCCATGCGTTACACCCTGGTGGACGGCCAGGGCAACTTCGGCTCCATCGACGGCGACGCGCCCGCGGCCATGCGTTACACCGAGGCGCGCCTCAACAAGATGGCCGAGGAGATGCTGGCCGACCTCGACAAGGACACGGTCGATTTCGGCCCGAACTTCGACGATTCTCTCGAAGAGCCGCTGGTGCTGCCCGCCCGTCTGCCGAACCTGCTGCTGAACGGGTCGGCGGGTATCGCCGTGGGTATGGCCACCAACATCCCGCCGCACAACCTGCGCGAACTGGTGGGCGCGATCAATTACCTGATCGAGAATTATGAACGTATGGACGAAGTCTCGGTCGAGGAGTTGATGAAGTTTGTGCCTGGTCCCGATTTCCCGACGGGCGGCATGATCGTCGGCGGCGAGGGCATCCTCTCCGCGTATGGCACGGGGCGCGGACGTATCGTGATGCGCGGCATGGCTCACATCGAAGAGATGAAGGGCAGCCGCCATCAGATCGTCGTGACCGAGATTCCCTACCAGGTCAACAAATCCAGTTTGATCGAGCGCATCGCGGAGTTGGTCCGCGAGGATAAGATCGACCAGATCTCGGACATGCGCGATGAGAGCGACCAGCGCGGCATGAGCATCGTGATCGAGCTCAAGCGCGGCGCGCAGCCCAAGAAAGTGCTGAACCAACTATACAAGTACACGGCGCTGCAATCGACTTTTGGCGTGCAGATGCTGGCCCTGGTCGACGGCGAACCGCGCACCCTGCCGCTCAAACGCGCCCTGCAAATTTTCATCGAGCATCGTCAGACCGTCATCGTGCGGCGCTCGAACTTCGAACTGGCCAAGGCCCGCGCCCGTCAGCACATCCTCGATGGGCTGCTGATCGCGCTCAACAACATCGACGCAGTCATCAAGACCATCCGCGAGGCTGAAGATGTCGACGTAGCCAAGACCAACCTGATGAGCCGCTTCAAGTTGAGCGAACTCCAGGCGCAGGCCATCCTCGACATGCAGTTGCGCCGTCTGGCCGCGCTGGAACGCTGGAAGATCGAAGAGGAACACAAGCAGGTCCAGACGCAGATCGACTACCTCGAAGACCTGCTGGCGCATCCCAAGAAGATTCTGGCACTCATCCAGAGCGACCTGAACGAGATGGCAGAGAAATACGGCGACGACCGCCGCACGCGCATCGCCACCGAAGCCAAGGAAGAACTGCACGAGGAGGACCTCGTCCACGACGAGGCCGTTCTCATCAGCCTGACCGAGCGTGGATACATCAAGCGCGTGGCGGCCACGGCCTTCAAGTTGCAGAGCCGAGGCGGGCGCGGCGTGACGGGCCACACGACCAAGGAAGAGGACGAGGTCGTGATGCTCATCCCCGCTCGCAGCCTCGACACGATGCTGTTCTTCTCGGACAAGGGCAAGGTCTACTCCGAGAAGGTCTACCAGATCCCCGACGCGGACCGCGCCGCGAAGGGCATTCCGCTGGTCAATGTGCTGTCGCTGGACGCCAACGAGAAGGTAACGGCGGCCATTGCGGTTTCCAGTTTCTCGGGTCACGGCTTCTGCATGATGGCGACCGCGCGTGGCAAGGTCAAACGCGTGGACCTGGAAGAGTTTGCCTCCGTCCGCCCCTCGGGCCTGATTGCCATGAACCTCGAAGACGGCGACACCCTCGGCTGGGCCCGCCTGACCTCGGGCAAGGATGAAGTCATCTTTGTGACCGAGGGCGGCCAGGCCTTGCGCTTCGGCGAGGACAAGGTCCGCGCGATGGGACGTCAGGCCGCGGGCGTGCAGGGCATCCGCCTAGCGAAGGGCGACGCCGTCACCAGCATGGACGTGGTCGAGAAGGACGGCGCGCTGCTGGTGGTCACGAACAACGGCTTTGGAAAGCAGACTCCGCTCAAGGATTACGCCGCCAAGGGTCGCGCCACGGGCGGCATCGCCACCATCGACCAAAAGACCCTAGACGAGATTGGCAGGATTGCCGCGGCGCGCGTGGTGCAGAAGGACGACCAGTTGACCATCATCACGTCCAATGGCGTGGTGCTGCGCCTGAAGATCAAGGATGTCAAACAGTCAGGTCGCGCCACGAAGGGCGTGCACCTGATCAAGCCTCAGGAAGGCGACAGCGTGGCCTCCGTGGCGCGCATCTCCGCCGAGGACCTCAAGCGCGCAGGCGCCGAGGTCAACGGCGACGAGAAGCCGCCCGAGCCCCAGCCGCAATTGATCTAATTCCTGTTTGCGGCATTTAGGTTAAACAAAAAAAAGATCGGAAGAGCGTCGTGTAGGGAAAGAGTGTAG
>CALFXA010000183.1 GCA_937928015.1 uncultured Anaerolineales bacterium
GAGTCGATCCGCAAACGCGTGCAAACCGCGCGCGATATTCAACATCACCGATTTACCAATCCCCAATCACCGATCTCCGACATCATCTGCAATGCGGACATGCGTGTGGCCGAGGTGCGGCAATTCTGTCAGGTGGATGACCAAAGCCAGGCCCTGATGCGCTCGGCCATGACTCAGTTGAACCTGTCGGCGCGCGCCTATCACCGCATCCTCAAACTGGCGCGCACCATCGCGGATCTGGCCGGGAGTGAGAAAATCCAGTCCGTGCACTTGGCCGAGGCCTTGCAGTATCGTCCGAAGTTGATGCTGTAAACAAAAGCATTGTTTTCGTGAATCATGCACAGTGCATGGTTCATTTTTAATCCCCCGAAACTCAAATCCAAAATTCCCCATCAAAAGCCTTGACTTGGAGTCGACTCCAGGTGTTACACTGCCTGTCGAGGTGAACCATGAAAATCGCAGAGGTCAGTGAAAGGTTTGGTCTTTCGGTCGATACGCTGCGTTATTATGAGCGCGTCGGGCTGATCCCACCCGTGCATCGCAATGAGGGCGGAATCCGCGACTACGATGAGCTCGATCTCATGCGGGTCGATTTCATCAAATGTATGCGTGGAGCAGGTCTGCCCGTGGAAGTTCTGATCGACTACATGGACCTGGTCCAGCAGGGCGACATCACCATCGAGGCCAGAAAAGAGATCCTGATCGAACAGCGCAATCTGGTCGCTGCCCGATTGGAAGAAATGCAAAAAACGTTGGAGCGCCTGAACTACAAGATCGAAGCCTACGAAAAAGCTCTCTTGAAAAAAGAGCAGGAGATCGGTCAGGTGGAAGAACTGATGGCTGGCGACTAACGCGTTTTGCCGCTGGTCGAATTCCTAAAAATTACGAATTCTGAAGGTGGTCGAGTAGTTCCGAGCATAGCGAGGAACGTATCGAGACTACATTGCTTCGAAGATAAGTATTTTCACTTATTGGTGGTCTCGATATGGCGGACGAACACCGCCTACTCGACCACCGAAATAGCTTTGAAATAAACTGTCAGGTGTTAGATTTAGAACAGTGAAAGGAATATGAACATGACAGAATACATTTGTACATGCAACGAAATATGCGTTGAACAGAAATATGAGCAGCCATTCGAACCACAAAGCATCTCCGTGTGGAACGCTCTGCGGAATCTGGCTAAAATCATCGGCGAAGTCTATCGCTTCAACAACGAGCCACAGCCGAACTTCTCGAACAGTAGTGCGCATGTCATCATTCGCCCAGACCGCATCGACCTGGCATAACTGGAGACCAAAATGAAAACAAGAAAACTTGGAAACAGCGGCCCTTCGGCTTCGCTCAGGACAGGCCTGGAAGTCTCGGCCATGGGCCTGGGCTGTATGCGCATGAGCTTTGGCGACACGCCCACCGACAAGCAGGAAATGATCGACTTTCTGCACAAAGCCGTCGAGCGCGGTGTCACGTTTTTCGACACGGCGGAAGTGTATGGGCCATTCACGAACGAGGAGTTGGTCGGCGAGGCTCTGGAGCTGTTCAAGGGGCGGGTGGTGATCGCCACCAAATTCGGCTTCAAACACGGTGAAAAGGGGCCTCATCCCAGCGTGGGGGTGGATAGCCGCCCCGAGCAGATTCGGCGTGTGGCGGATGCCTCGCTCAAACGTCTGCGCGTCGAGGCCATCGACCTGTTCTATCAGCACCGCCCCGACCCGAACGTACCGATGGAAGATGTGGCGGGCACCGTTAAGGATTTAATCCAGGCGGGCAAGGTCAAGCACTTTGGCCTGTCCGAATCCAATGCGGAGCAAATCCGCCGCGCTCATGCCGTGCAGCCTGTCACCGCGCTGCAGAGCGAATACTCGATCTGGTGGCGCGCCATCGAAGAAAATGGAGTCCTCGCCGCCTGTGAGGAACTGGGCATCGGCCTGGTCCCATACAGCCCGCTCGGACGCGGTTACCTGACAGGAAAGATCGACGAGTCCAGCACCTTCGACAGCACCGACATCCGCAGTCGCAATCCGCGCTTCACGCAGGAAGCCATCAAGGCCAACCGCGGCGTGATCGAACTGCTGGAGAAGATTGGCGCTCAAAAGGGTGCCACGCCCGCCCAGATCGCGCTGGCCTGGTTACTGGCCCAGAAACCGTGGATCGTTCCCATCCCCGGCTCGCGCAAACTGGAACGTCTCGATGAGAACAACGGCGCAGTGAATATCCAACTCTCGGCAGATGATCTTGGCGAAATCAAGAATGCCATGTCAAAGATTACCGTGGTTGGCGACCGTTATTAAATCAACGAAAAACAAACAGGACATCCATAATGCACATCGGATTGCAAATTCCATCTTTCAAATATCCCGGCGGCACGGCTGCCATCCGTCCAAAGTTAAAAGAGATCGTCACGACGGCGGAAGAAGCGGGATTCCATAGTCTGTGGGTCATGGACCATTACTACCAGATCAAGGGCTTGTTCGGCGAGGCTTATACCGATCCCATGTTGGAGGCCTACACTACGCTTGGATACTTTGCAGGGCTGACAGAAAAAGCTCATCTTGGCGTGTTGGTGACCGGCGTGATTTACCGTCACCCTGCCGTACTGATGAAGATGGTCAACACGCTCGACATTCTCTCCGGCGGGCGCGCATATTTCGGTATCGGCGCAGCTTGGTATGAGGACGAAGCAAAAGGCAACGGTATCCCCTACCCCTCGACTTCGGAGCGTTTCGAGCAACTGGAAGACAGCCTAAAACTGGCAAAGGCTCTATGGAGCAGCGACGAGACCTCTTTCACCGGCAAGCATTTTTCCGCGCCCGCAATGACTAATAATCCGCGCCCGCTATCGAGCCCGCATCCACGCATCATGATGGGCGGTACGGGACCCAACAAAACCCTGCGCATGGTTGCCCAGTATGCGGATGCCTGCAACATCGGGGATTGGGTCGGGACGGCGAATATGCAAAAGGCGCTCGATGACATCCAACGGCATTGCGACGCTTTGGGACGCGACTACAACACAATCGAGAAAACCTGCCTCGGTACAGTACATCTTTCGGGGAAGGATACAGTAGGCAGCGTCATCGATCGCATCCGAGGGCTTTCCGCAATGGGATTCACGCATGCGATCTTCAACATGCCCGACGTTTACACTATCACCCCGCTCGATACTTTTGCGAGAGAAATCATCCCGTCTGTAGCGGGACTTTAGGAGAAATAAATAATGAAAGCAACAGTCATGTACGGTGCAGGAGATGTTCGTGTGGAGAATGTCCCTGATGCTCAAATCAAAGAATCAACTGATGCCCTTGTAGTCGTTACTCACGCTGCCATCTGTGGTAGTGATCTCTGGCCCTACAAAGGAATGCCTGCCAGCGAAGTTGGTCAACGCATGGGTCATGAATTTATCGGCATTGTCGAGGCGGTAGGCAAGGATGTTCACAAGATCAAAGTCGGTGACCTGGTCGCCGCGCCGTTTGCCTGGTCGGATGGCACCTGCGAATTTTGCCAGCAGGGTCTGCACACCTCCTGTCTGCATGGTGGCTGGTGGGGCGGCACAAAACTGGATGGGGGTCAGGGAGAGGCGGTGCGCGTTCCGCAAGCCGATGGGACGTTGTATCCGCTGCCGGTTGGCAGGGACCATACCCTGATGTCCTCGCTTCTCACTCTGACCGATGTGATGGCGACGGGACATCATGCCGCAGTGGCCGCCAAAGTGAGTCCCGGCAAGATCGCGGCGGTGGTCGGCGGCGGCGCAGTGGGGTTATGCGGAGTCATCGCAGCGAAAAGACTCGGCGCGGAGCAGATCATCTTTTTAGATCGTCATGCCGACCGCATTGCGCTTGCCAAAGAATTCGGCGCGACGGATATCGTCAGCGAGCGCGGGGATGCCGCAATTGAACGTGTGCTGGCTCTCACCAATGGACTTGGCGCTCATTCGGTCCTGGAATGTGTCGGCTACGAAGAATCGACTCGTACGGCCTTGAGCATTGCCCGCCCTGGCGGTACAGTGGGACGCGTGGGTGTTCCACAAGATGAAGCCATGCCCGCTGCCATGCCAACCTTCTTCCGAAACGTCACCATCTCTGGCGGACCTGCCCCTGCGCGCGCCTACTTCGATGAACTGCTCCCCGACGTACTCGAAGGAAAGATTCAACCCGGCAAAGTGTTCGATTTCACGGGCGACATCAGCAAAGTGCCCGATGGCTATCGCGCCATGAACGACCGCAAAGCCATCAAGGCGATGATCGAATTCTAAAGATCGGCAAGTGTGCAGTATCCGATATGAAAAGCAACCCGCTCAATTTTTTTTTGAGCGGGTTGCTTTTATGAACTAAAGCGCAATTCCCATTTCTTCAATAAACTCGAAATAGGTCTGCCCCGAAAATCCACGCGGGATGGGCGGCGTCTGCTCGAAAGTGGACTGGATGGTCTGGTTAACCTTGGTCTCGCTGCTCTTGACGATGCCATGCAGGACCTCCAACGCATGATAGGCCATTTCCTTGTTGGCGCGGTTCCTGCGTCCCATACGCATCGACCAGGCCATTTCGGCCACGCCCAGTCCGCGATATTCCTCGGTGAAGGCGTGGCTTTGCTGCATGACGATGGGCTCGCTATTGCCCTTCAAGATGACCTTGACCTCGCCACCGAAGCGGTCGGGGTCAGCCATGTAGAGGATGCCCATCGTCCCATGCAGGGTCAGGACGGGCCTTTCGGGGGCGGTGAAAATGGAGTTGGCATCGAAGAGCACATTCCCGACCGTACCGCGTTCGAATTGCAGTGTACCCGCCATCAGGTTTTCACATTCGATCTGGAAAGGCTCGCCGAAGTTTTCCAGGGCGAAGATCTGTCGTTCGGGTTTATGCGTCCGCGTGACACCTGAAACTTCCTTGACGGGTCCCAGCACGCTTAGCAGGGCAGTGATGGAATAAATGCCCACGTCGAAGCCTATGCCACCGCCAGGCTTGGCGGTGAAGGGGAAGGCGCGGCTGAAGATCTCGCTGTCGCGGGTGAGGATGGAAACGCAGGAGGTGACGTCGCCGATCAGGCCGCTGTCCACCACGTAGCGGGCGGTCTGGATGGCCGCCCCGAGAAAGGTATCGGGAGCAGCCCCAAGGTACAGATGCTTTTCATCCGCGATCTTCAGCAACTCGGCGGCGTGTTCCAATTCCACCGACAGGACCTTTTCGGTGTAGACGTTCTTGCCCGCTTCGAGCAGTTGCTTGATGACAGGGTAATGCCCCATCGGCGCGGTCAGGTTGACCACGATTTCAATCGAGTCATCGGCCAGAATCTCGTCGAAGGTCATTTCTTGGATGCCGTATTTCTGCGCCTTGGCGTGCGCCTTTTCGGGCGTGCGGTCACAGCAACCGACCACGTCCAGTATCTTGAACTTGTTGATCATGGTGCCGAGGTAGGCGTCGCTGATGCCGCCGCTGCCGACGATGGCCGTTTTGACGGGTTGTATTTTCATTTTGTCCTCAATTTTTGTAATCAAAAAATTTTTTCCCGTCATTGCTTCGTCGCCGCTACGTGGCTCCTCGCAATGACGAAAATACTAAACTCACTTGAGGCGATACGAGACGAAGGCAATGGTGCGGTTATCGGGCGACCACGAGTTGACGTTGATGGTGCCCTGTCCGCCGAACAGCTTTGCGATGAGTTTGGATTCGCCGCCCTCGGCTGGAATCAGGCGTAGCTCCACGTTCTTGTTGGCGGGATGATCGCCAGGTTCCACATCGCCTCTGGCATAGGCGATGTAGACCACCCACTGGCCGTCGGGCGAGACGTGCGGGAACCAGCAGTTGGCCTCCTCCTTGACCATGTGAGTCGGGTTGGCGCCGTCGGCTTCCATGCGCCAGACCTGCATCAACCCCGTGCGGACCGAGTTAAACCAGATGTATTTGCCATCGGGCGAATACTCGGGACCGTCATCCAGGCCAGGCAGATTGGTGAGCTGAGTCTCTTCGCCGCCATCCACCGAGATGGTGTAGATGTCGTACTGTCCGCCGCGTTCGGCGCAGTAGGCCAGGCGCGCACCGTCGGGCGACCAGCCATGCAGATAGCTGGGGCCTGATTCCGTTACCAGGCGGGGAGCGCCGCCCGTCAGCGGCAGGATGTAGATGCGCGATTGGGCATCCTCATGCGTGTGGTGACTGACAGCCAGTTGCGAATGGTCAGGAGAGAGGACGTGATCGTTGTTGCAGTCGATGGCAAAGCCCGTGTCGACTTGCTTGATTTCGCCGCTGTCAAGATCGTACGAAAATATCCGCCCACGGCTGTTGTAGACCAGGCGGCCGTCGCGCGTCCAGTTGGGCGCCTCAATCACGTAGTCGAATTCCTTGAGAATCTTTCTTTCACCGGTGAAAACGTCCACTGTTTCCAAAATGCTGAACGAGTCGCGCTGGGCAACCCATTGTCGCAATATTTCGATATCCATGCGGGGCCTCCAATATTTGCAATTTACCTCGCAGTTTTACCATACTCAACGAGTTTTTTTCCAACCCTTGACCTGGAGTCGACTCCAAGTGATAAACTTTTTTATAAGAAAAAGAATAGGAGACAATCAATGAGCGCATGGACCAGCCCAGAGCTCGACAAAATTGACAAAGCGGAAGAATTGACCCTGTCCTCTTTGCGACGAGATGGCACGTTGCGCAAACCAGTCATCATGTGGGTGGTGCGCGTGGACGGGCACATCTATGTCCGCGCCTATAAGGGGCGGACCTCGCCCTGGTTCCGTGGTGCTCAAACGCGGCATCAGGGTCGCATCCGCGCGGGCGGTATGGAAAAGGATGTCGCCTTCATGGAAGAGTCCGATCCCGAGGTCAATCGGCGGGTGGATGCGGCGTACCTCGCGAAATACGCCCACTCCCCCCAGTACGTCGCCCCCATGGTGGAGCCCGCGGCAAAGTCCGCGACCCTCGAACTGATTCCGCTTGCGGCGGGTTTTAAATAGCACGAGAAAGGGATTAAATGTCATCACAATTCAATTCAGAACCACAACATCACCCGTCTAATCGCAAGGTTGCCGTCGGCGTGTGGGCGATCTTCATCGCAGAATTCGTCAGCCTGCTTTTTGCCAACGCCAGAAATATCGCCCAGCCAGGCATGATAGCCGAGTTCGACGGGATGACACTCTTCTCGTGGCTGATCGCATTACCTGCCCTGGCAGGCGCGGCAGGGACATTGCTCTTCGGGAAACTCTCCGACGTGTATGGACGGCGAACCATGATTTTGCTCTCCGTTGTCATCTTTAGCGTCGGATTGTGGATTTCCTCCCAAAGCACATCCATGTCGTTTCTGGTGACGGCGCAAACCTTCATGACCATTGGACATTTTCCGATCTATCCGCTGTGCGTTGCGGCGATTGGGGACCTCTTCCCACCTTCACAACGTGCCAAGTGGACCGGCCTGCTCAACATCCCCGTCGGATTCGCGGCGCTGTTTGGTCCCGTTATCGGCGGTGTCGTGGCCGAAAGCATATTCGGCTGGCGCGGATTGTTTTGGGGCACCATTCCCCTGAACCTGATCGCAGGCGGTTTGGTTGCTTTTGCATTGCCCGATACCGCCCAAAAGGTGAAGCCTAAAATAGATGTGCTCGGCACCTTCGTGATGGTGGCGGCTACTACCACGCTCATCCTTGGCTTCTCATGGCTCGGCGTTGCAGGCAAGTTTTGGTCAGGTGTGACCCAGCTTCTCATCTCACTCGTGACGTGGATGGCCTTCATCCAGATCGAGAAGCGGGCGGAGGCGCCCATCCTCGATCCGAAGGTGCTGTTCAACCGCACCTTCGTCACGGCGGCTATTGCTGGTTTGCTTTCTTTTTTCGGCACGGTGGCAATCGCAGGCTATTCACCAATCTTTGTTCAACAAGTGATGAGGGTCAGTCCCGCCATCAGCGGCTCAATGTTGACTCCCTTCAGCGCTTTGGTGGCATTCATGGGCGTTCCAGTGGGGTTCGTGCTAGCAAAGACAAAGAAATACCGCGGGATGCTCATTTTGGGATATGCCGTCGTAACGCTTACCATGCTGGCGATGTGGCGCTTCACCGCCGGCACGCCGATCTGGGCCTATGTGCTGGTGACGGGCGTTGCGGGCATCGGTCTGGGAATACTCCCCACCATCAACACCGTGGTGGCGCAATTTGCCGTTCCCAGGAATCTTTTGGGTGTGGCGGTCGGCGCAATCTTTTTCTTCCAGATGGTCGGCATTGCGGTCTCCCCAGCCCTTCTGGGGTTTGCACAAAACAGCGCCCTAGACCTGGAAAGCGGTTTGAAATTGGTCTTCCTGGTGAGCGCGGTTGCGTTGGGTCTTGCCTTGTTACTCATCCTGACCATCCCTGAAATATCACTGGATACGGAAGAAGTCGAATCGAACGAATCTATTATCTCCGTGGAGACTTCACTTTTGTAAATAAAAGAAACAAATATGAAAAACACTTCCAACCTCAAAGGGATCAGCTTTCTTTTACTGGCAATGCTGATCGGTTCGCTGCAGGCTGTCGCGGTCAAATTGATCGGCGGCAGTTATTCCGTACTGGAGATCGTCACCTTTCGCAGCCTGGTCGCCCTGCCCATCACGCTGGTCTTCTATCGGCTCGAAGGCGGACGAGGATTCCCGACCACCACCCAACGCAGGCTGCAACTGGTGCGCGGAATTTTCCTTTTCCTCTCCTACACCACTTTCATGATGGGGCTGGCCGCCCTGCCGCTGGCCGATATTGAATCGATCCGTTTTTCGGGACCGATGATGATTACCATTTTGTCAGTTTTTATGCTGGACGAAAAAGTGGAACTGCGACGCTGGCTCGCGCTGATCGTTGGGTTCGCAGGTATCCTGCTGATCGTCCAACCCGGCTCGGCGAATTTCAACGAAGGCTCGCTCTTCGTTTTGATTTCGGTTCTTTTCTACGCTCTGACCGTGATCCTCACCCGAAAGATGAACGCCACCAATAGCAGCGCCACGATGGCGTATTTTAGTTCCTGGGTCTACCTGATCGCCGCCTTTATCTTCTCGCCACTGGCTGCCGCTGTGGGGGAAATTCCCAATGCTCACCCAAGCATCGCCTTCCTGTTCCATGCGTGGACCATGCCAACCTTGCTGGACTTATTCATCATGTCTGGCCTGGGGCTCGTCTGGGCGGGTTGGATGTATTTCATGACCCGCGCTTACAGCGCCGCGCAAGCCTCAGTAATCGCTCCGTTCGAATATATCTCGCTGCCCATCAACATCATGTGGGGGTTTCTCATCTGGCATGAAATCCCTGCAGGAACGACCATCACAGGCGCTGTTTTGACTCTGGTGAGTGGTCTGTATATTTTGATTCAGGAACAAAAACAAAAGAAAGCGCAAAATCAGATCCTTATTGATAATGCCGCGCTGGAAAATGACGCATAAAGGAGAAAGCCATGGAATATGCACGATTAGGTTCGACAGGCATGAAAGTCTCGCGCATCTGCCTCGGCTGTATGGGGTTCGGGGACTCGGAGTGGGTTCACAAATGGGTGCTGAATGAAGAAGACAGCCGTCCGATCATCAAGAAAGCGCTTGAGTTGGGAATCAATTTCTTCGATACCGCCAATGTCTATTCCATTGGAAAAAGCGAGGAAATCCTTGGACGCGCGTTGAAGGACTTTGCCAGGCGCGAAGAGGTGGTTATCGCCACCAAGGTCTTCGGCGTCATGCGCGAGGGACCGAACGGCGGTGGATTGTCACGCAAGGCCATCCTGGGCGAGATCGACAACAGCCTGCGGCGGCTTGGCACCGATTACGTCGACCTGTACCAGATCCATCGCTGGGACTATGAAACGCCCATCGAAGAGACCATGGAAGCGCTCAATGACATTGTCCGCGCAGGGAAGGTTCGTTATATTGGCGCCTCGGCCATGTGGGCCTGGCAGTTCCAGAAGGCGTTGCACACGGCCGAGACACATGGCTGGACGCGCTTCGTCTCGATGCAGGACCATCTCAACCTGATCTACCGCGAAGAAGAACGCGAAATGCTGCCCCTCTGCCGGGCCGAAGGGATCGGCGTGATCCCGTACAGTCCGCTCGCGGCAGGACGCCTGACGCGCACCATGTCGGCCGAAAGCACACTGCGTTCCGAGACCGATGAGATTGCAAAGAAAAAATACGATGCCACCGCCGAGACCGATCAGCGGGTTGTGAAACGGGTGGCAGAGATCGCGGAAAAGCTCGGTGTGCCGCGTGTACACATTGCATTGGCGTGGCTACTGCAAAAGGAACCTGTCACTGCACCCATCATCGGCGCGACAAAGATCTCACACCTGGAAGATGCTGTCGGTGCGTTATCGATTCAATTGAGCCTGGAAGAGGTCGCTTATCTCGAAGAGCCGTATGTTCCGCATTCCATTGTCGGACACCAATAAATATCCCGCCGCATTTATCTCCCCCGATTCGAATACTCCGCTGGTGCGAAGAACACCAGCACTTTCAATTCCTCAGTGATCGAATGGAAGCGATGCTCGACGTGCTTTGACACGTACACAATCGACCCCGCCTGCACAAGGCGGTCCTCATCCGCCACCTGGATGCTGCCCCGCCCGTCGACCACGTAATACACCTCGTCCTCGCTGTGCGGAGACTGCGGGTCCATGCCGCCCGCAGGGAGCACGTACAACCCCATACTCAAATCAGGGACCTTGAGAAATTCGAGATACAGGCGGTCTCCATCGGCCTGACGGGTGATCAGTTGAGATAGTTCAAAGGCATGCATGAAAGGCTCCTGGGCGAAGATACAAGTTGCCCCATATTACCCCACCCTGGGATTGTTGTTCAACCTACCCCAGTGTCGTTCCTAAAAACTCGGCTACCTGCGCGTCAGCGGGGTGGGCAAAGACTTCACGCGGCTCCCCCATCTGATGGACACGCCCATTGAGCATGACAGCCATGCGCGTCCCCAGCCTTTCAGCTTCGCGCAGATCGTGCGTGATAAAGATGGTCGTGGTGGATGTTTCCGCCAGCACAGCTTTGAGGTCTTCGAGCAGACGGGCGCGCGTGGGAGAGTCGAGGGCGGTGAACGGCTCATCGAGCAGGAGCAGCTCAGGTTCCAGGACGAAGGCGCGGGCCAGGCTCACGCGTTGGGATTCCCCGCCCGAGAGCCTTCGCGCGGAACGGTCCGCCAGGTGCGCGACCCCCATCCGCTCCAGCCAGTGACCGGCGCGGCGGTCGGAATCCACCCTGGGGATTCCCCGGAACCCCAACCCAATGGCCGCGTTTTCGCGGACGCTGGCATCCAGCAGGAGCGGCTCCTGCAACACCAGCGCGATGCGGCGGCGATACTCCAGCGTGGACATGGAATCGGTCCCGTTAAAATGAATGGTCCCGCGCTCGTGCTTGAGCAGGCGCGCCAGCGTGAGAAAGAGTGTACTCTTGCCTGCGCCGTTCGGGCCGACCACGGCCAGCACCTCGCCCTTCTGCACGGCCAGATGCTCGATCTCCAGCACCGTCTGCTTCTCGCGGCGGACGAGCAGGTCGCGGACTTCGATCAGCGCGGTCACGAGCGGCCTCGCTGCTGGATGACGGTCAGCGCCCAATTGACCAGGAAGGTGATGGTCAGTAGGAAGGCACTGAGGGCGATGGCGCGCTCGAACTCCCCCTTGCTGGTCTCCAGCACGATGGCCGTGGTCAACACGCGCGTCTGACCGCGGATGTTGCCGCCCACCATCATCGAAGCGCCGACCTCCGAAATGACCGAGCCAAAGCCCGCCATCAGGGCCGCCAATAGGGGCAGGCGCGCCTCACGCCACAGCGACAGGACCATCTGCGCGCGGGATGCGCCCAGCCCATAGAGTTGCAGCCGCAGGCGCGGATTCAGTTGCTGCAACGCGGCGGCGGTCAGGCCCGTCACCACGGGCGCGGAAATGATGGTCTGCGCGATGATGATGGCGGCAGGCGTGTAGATCAACCTCAAATCTCCCAGCGGACCCGAGCGCCAGAGCATCATGGCTACGAACAATCCCACCACCACGGGCGGCAGGGCCATGCCCGTGTTGACGATGCTGAGCAGGAAGGAGCGCCCGGGAAATTTACCGAGCGCGAGGATCGTCCCCAGCGGCAGGCCGATCAGCAGGCTGATCAACGTAGCCAGAATGGAAACTTGCAGGGAAAGCAGGGTGATGGGAAAGAGGTCAGCCATAAACACACGCGGCACGCATCACTCTCGTAATGCGTGCCACACATTTTATCAACGATTACAGTCCGAGGTCGGCGTCGGTCTTGTCGGCATCCGGGACGAAAAGTTGCTGTCCGTACTTGTCCACGCCAAATGTACCGATTACTTCCTGGGTGGCGGGGTCGATCATGAAATTGGCGAAGGCCAGCGCACCCTCATAGTTGACCTTGGGCCACTTGGTCTGGTTGACCGTGATGACGTGATACACGTTCAGCAGGGCGTTGTTACCTTCCAGCAGGATTTCCAATTGGAGCTTGTCCTTGTTGGCCAGGTAGGTGGCGCGGTCGGTCAGGATGTACGCGCCCTTCTCGGAGGCCACCGTCAGCGACGCGCCCATGCCCTGCCCGGTCTCGATGTACCAGGACTGGCCTTTCGGTTCCAGCGCGGCCTTGGTCCAGAAGGAGACTTCCTTCTTGTAGGTACCCGAGTCATCGGCGCGGGTCACGAAAGGAGCGCCCGCGTTGTAGATGGCTACAAAGGCGTCCTTGGGGCCCAGGCCCTTGATGCCAGCAGGATCGGCGGCGGGGCCCACGAGGATGAAGTCATTGTGCATGACCAGGAAACGATCCTGGCCAGAGCCACCGTCCATGAAGGTGACTTCGGAGGAAGGCGCGTGGACAAGCAACACGTCGGCATTGCCCTCTTCGCCCATCTTCAGCGCTTCACCGGTACCCACAGCCACGGTCTGGACCTTGTAGCCGGTCTGTTCTTCGAACATGGGGACCAGCACGTCGAGCAGGCCCGAGTCCTGCGTGCTGGTGGTAGTCGCCAGGATCAGGTTCGGGTTGGCAGGAGCGGCAGGTGCTTCGGTGGGAGCCTCAGTCGGGGCTTCGGTCGGCGCCTGGGTGGCGACGGGGGCCTCGGTAACGGGAGCAGCCGTGGGCGTGGCGGAGGTCCCACAAGCCGAAAGCGCCAGAGCGAGGAGCACGATCAGGGTCGAGAGCAGGTGAAAAGTCTTCTGTTTCATTCTTCCATTCCTTTATGATTTTTGCTTTTCAGACAGTTTGTTGAGGCCCAGGATGATCAGAGCGCCGAGCAAACCGCCGATTGCACCGTAGAAAAAATGGCCGAGCACGGGGTAGGCGATCCCAAAGCGGAAGGAGCCAAACGGCCAGCCTGTGAAGAAATTGATAAGCAGGCGCGTTACAGGTTTGGTCATGTGCGCCAGGCCCCCCACGAACATCAGGAACCAGACCTTGTCCACGTAACCGGGCAGGTAGCGGAAGGCCGCATCCATCAACGGGCCGGGCAGCATGTAGAGCAGCGGCGTGAACGGGTCACCGCCGTGCCACATGGGCACCATCGAGGCTAGAGACGCGCCGACGCTGGTGAGCGTGCCCGCGCCGCGATACCGTGAGGACAGCCGGCCGATCACCATCAGCGCCATCCACTCGATGCCGTGATGGCCCGGCAGACTGAGCGAGGCGTCGAAACTGCGGTGCAGAATCACCGCTAGCACGCCGGCGCCCATCAACATCAGGGCTTCCCACCAGGGAAGCGTCCATTCAGTTGGAAAGGCTTTTGATGTGTTCTTTAGGAAGGACGTACCATTCATGATTTTTCTCCTCGACATAAAGAGTAGCCAACCCGTCGCGCAAAATGGGACGAATCCATTCGCCGACGTCAACGACCGTTTTGGAATGCAACCGGGTGTGGTTCAACGTGCATACCCGGTCCACATGGCCTGACGCGCAGATTTCGGAAACCGGCAGCTTGCCGCGCAGATCGCGCAGGCCGGGCAGCCACAGGAAACGGCCGTCGCTGCCCTGTCGATGCAGGCCGACCGCCGCCAGGGCACCGATGATCCCACCGTGTGTGCCCGTCAGACCCTCAAGCTGGATGCCATGATCGAGGGCGGTCTGCTCGGCTTCGAGCATGGTCAGCACCGTGATCTTGGCCCGCCGGGCGAACGAAACGACACACTCGTTGACCTTCTCCCACGCGGCCAGGCACAGGCCCGCGTCCGAGCCGGGCGCGCTTTCGCGCAGCAGGAACTCGCGGCAGGCCTCCCACAGATCGGCGGGCGCGTCAGACTCCGCGGCCATGCACGCTGAACTGTTGTGCGAGGTGTAGGGAATCTGCGGATCCACCAGCAATTGATGGCGCGTGATGCCCAGCGGCGCGGCCAGATGATTCTCCGCCAGCCAGTCGGCCAGTTGACGCACGCGGTGGCCCGTTCCGCGGCTTTCGAGATTATCCGTGTCGTCGATCCCAATCAGGTATTTCATAAGTGCCCTTCATATCATTGCGAGCAGCGTTCTTTGCTGCGAAATGATCTCAAATTATCAGGAGATTGCTTCGTCGGCTGCGCCTCCTCGCAACAACATTACTTGACTGTGATCTTGCTGATGTCCTTCGTCCAGTTCGCCTTGGGGATGTAGGTGGTGGCGAGTTTCAATGTGCCGTGATTGTTGAAATCGAGGATGGTGTTGTCGTCCACCTGCTCACGCATCAACGTGGCGGGGCTGCTGGATCCTTCCAACGAGACTTCGCTGAAGTCGGTCACGCCCGCCAGGGTGAGGATGTCCATCAGCTTGGGACCTTCCTGCGTCTTGCCGTCCACGGTCAATTGCGCCAGCGGCAGCGATTTGAGCTGGGCGAGCGTGATGTCCACGCTGGAGCCGTCGGGCAGGATCACCACGAAGAGCATGCCCGAAACGGCTGTCGGCTGGAGAGCCTGGGGCGTCTTGGGTCCATGGGCGGCGGGCGTGTGGGTAACGGGAGCAGGCTGAAGGTCCACGGCAACGGGCGTGGGGGAGGAAGAGCAGGCAGACAAAAATAGAGTCAAAGATAGCAAGGCAAGTATGGAACGTTTCATGGACAATCCTGTTTTCAGAGAATTTGTTCTCCGCTGTGGACGGAGTTGTACCCCGTGAGCGAGCCGAGCGAATTGCGGAAATCGAGCGTTTGGATGTAATCGAGCAGGGGATGCAGGATTTTTTCCTGTTCACGCGACAGGACCAGATCGTAGCGCTCCTCGAAGAGCGGGATGAAGTCGAGCCCGTGTTGATGGGCGGCGGCCTGCAAACCGAGGGACACATCCGCCTGGCCAGATGCGATCAAGGCGGCGGCCTCGCTGTGGGTCTTGACCACCGTCCCGTACCCGTGAATGGTTTCCGCGGAGATGCCCTGCTTGCGCAATTCCGCATCCAGCCAGAGGCGGGTGCCCGAGCCCTCATTGCGGTTGACAAAACGCACTTTGGGGCGGGACAAATCGGCCAGTCCGCGAATCCCCTTGGGGTTACCCGCCGCCAACATCCAGCCCTGGGTGCGGTAGGCCAGGGTGACCACGTCCATCGCGCGGTCGGGGAACAGGCGGCGGATGGTGGGCGTGTTGTACTCGCCACTCTCGTCCAGAATGTGCGACCCCGAAAGGTGGCACAAGCCCTGGCGCAGGTTGACCAACCCATCCAACGAGCCGACGGGCAGGCTGAGTAAAGTCACATGCCTAGAGAGGCGCTCGGCGATGCCTTCCAGTGCCAGGTCGTGGCTGCCCGAAAAAACCAGGGCAGGCTTTTTGCTCTTGGGGAGGATCATCTCCTGCAAGAGGAGCGCGCTGGCCCTGGCGCGATAGAACTTCTCAGTCACCTTGCCCGTGGTGCGCGTCTCGGACATCTCGATCAGGCCCGCAGATTCGAGCGCGAGGATGTGATGCCGCACCCAGGCGGGCGACTGGCCGAGAGTCCGCGCCAGTTGGGTGAGGGTGGCGGGGGCAGCCATGAGCAGGCGCAGAATCTCCAGGCGGCGCGAATCCGCCAGCAGCTTGATCTGATCGAACGCGTGCAGTGATTCCACTTTTTTCATGGCAGGCCTCCTAACGATTAAGGAAATACTTAATTTAAGTATACAACAAAACCATGCGGGGCGACATGGACGAAAGTCGAGTCTTCGTCGGGAGCTTCCACGGCAAATCCATCCTTTCGACCAGGCCTCCGCCCATTTATTCTCCTGTTGGTTTGACATTCCTCCCCCGCCGTGATATAAAGCGCTGACAAGTTACGGAAGACTCATCCAGAGAGGCTGAGGGACCGACCCTGCGAAGCCTCGGCAACCGTTCAAGCGGTGCCAATTTCGGCGGACAATTTTGTCCGAGAGATGAGAGAGGAAGTTGTTCTTTTGTCGCCTCTCTCTGGAGAGGCGATTTTCTTGCGAGGTCATGCGATGAACTGCCCCGAATGCGGTGGACCCGACTGCCGCTCCCGTTTCGACGAGTTTCTGGCCCGGGAGTTCACGGACGCAAGCTACGGCACCGTCCACCACCTGACCGTGACCGCGTACATACTGCAACATTCCAGCCAGTTGACCCGTGAAGGCTGGCTGCACGAGCGCGAGTTGTTGCGAGAATTCCTCGTGGAGAAGAAACCGCCTTCGTTCATCCGCAAGCAAAACAGGGACTTGGTCGACAGCGGCAAGCGCAGCTTCAAAATCAAATCCCGTGACGGCCAACGCATCCTCCAGAAATCCACGTGGACGCGGACCATCCTCGATGTCCGCACGGAGAACGCTGAAGTCTACTGCGCCGATGTGACCGCCTGGGCCAGGTCCGTGCTGGATGAGAGCGAATAGACCTCCGAAGTCTTTGGGACTTTGGAGGTCTGAGAAAGACCACTTACCGTAATAGTATCTGGCTCGCAAAAATACGCAGTTTTTGGTAGTAAAGTATGTAGAAAGGCACTGTATATGTCAATCAAAAAAATTTTCCTTAATTTCGAAAACTCTCTAATGCAAATTATCTCAACATGGGATCGAGAACTAGAAAGAAAAAAACTGCTCGGTAGTAATTATTTTTCTAAAGTAAGAGAAGAATATTTGGCGTCACATCCACATAAAGCAGGATTTATATATGCGTTTAGATCAAAAGATCAAGTCTTTTATTCCGCAGATGTTGATTTATCGTCGCCTATTGTTTTGTTTTTAATAGAAGAAGAGTTTAATTGGCAAAATCAACAAATACAAGACATGTCTTTTTTTCTATCGAGCAATCATGTTGTTTCAAAGTCAGAGCCCATCCTCTTAGGTTCCTCTTTTCATAGTTTGTTTCCAACAACTATTCAAGTAAAAAGGAATGGGTTTAATCTTATTTTTCCAGTAAAAAAAGAATTCTCCCGCGCATTAATAACAGAACAGAAAAGAGGAGGGAATGCCGACGAAATCTTAATAGATCGTATTTTTTACACAAGGAATATATTTGCCATAATTACAGAGGATGAAAATTTATGGCTTTATCAAGACAGCATATATAGTGCAACAGGAAAATTCTCAGTTGATGACACAAAATTGCTTATTTTAGAACACGCTGACAAAGAGCGTCAAAAATTCGAGCATCTTAAAAATAAATTTTCGTCTACACAAATCGACGATTTGAAATTCGAGAGAGTAAGAATTCCAGAGGCAGTTAGAGTTGCCGTGTGGCGTAGGGATCAAGGAAAATGTGCCCGATGTGGAAGTCGAGAAAATCTCGAATACGATCATATTGTGCCCGTTTCAAAAGGTGGAAGTAATACAGAGCGTAATATTGAGCTACTTTGTCAAAGTTGTAATCGCGCAAAAGGTAATAGGATTGAATGAACTGAATAGGCTCATGACTAAAAGTTTATATCTAAAAATATTACAAGGAAATAAAATGGCTAATCGCACCTACACCAACCGCCGCTATCTCGATGCCCTCGAAAGGAAAGTCCTCGTCTTCGACGGCGCGATGGGCACCAGCCTGCAACTGCAAAACCTGACCGCCGAGCACTTTGGCGGCGAACAATACAACGGATGCAACGACTTCCTCGTCATCTCATATCCAGAAGCCGTGGAGAAGGTCCACCGCTCCTTCCTCGAAGTCGGCGTGGACGTGCTCGAAACCGACACCTTCCGCTCCAACCGCATCACGATGGCGGAATATGGTCTGCAAGACCGCGTGCTCGAACTCAACGAGACGGCGGCGCAGCTGGCCCGCAAAGTCGCCGATGAATTCACCCAAAAAACGGGGCAGCCCAGATTCGTCGCTGGCTCCATCGGCCCCTCGGGTAAACTGCCCTCCGCCAACGATCCGCAACTGTCGGATGTCACCTTCGACGACCTCATGGATGTCTTCCGCGAGCAGGCGGTCGGCCTCATCCGCGGCGGCGTGGATTTGCTGCTAATTGAAACCTCGCAGGACATCCTCGAAGTCAAGGCCGCCATCACGGGCATCCACCAGGCCTTCGCCGAGACGGGCCAGTCGTTGCCGATTCAGGCCCAGGTCACGCTCGACACCACGGGCCGCATGTTGCTCGGCACCGACATCAACGCCTCGCTGACCATCCTCGAAGGCATGGGCATCGACGTCATCGGCCTGAACTGCTCCACGGGTCCCGAACACATGCGCGAGCCGATCCGCATCCTCGGCGAGAACTCCACGCTGCCCGTCTCGTGCATCCCCAACGCGGGCCTGCCGCTCAACGTCGACGGGCAGGCGGTCTATCCGCTCGAACCCGAGCCGTTCGCCAACGACCTGTTCGAGTTCGTGACCAAGCACAACATCTCGGTCGTGGGCGGATGTTGCGGGACGACTCCCGAGCACCTGCGACGTCTGGTCGAGAAGCTGGATTCTCACCCCCACCCCGCCCGCCCGACCCAATCGGAACCGAAGCTGGCTTCCGCCATGTCGGCCCTTGCCATGCGACAGGACCCGCCGCCCACCCTGCTCGGCGAGCGCTGCAACGCGCAAGGCTCGCGCAAGTTCAAGCGCCTGCTACTGTCCGAAGATTATGATGGCATCCTCGAAGTGGCTCGCGAACAGGTCGAGTTCGGCGCGCACGCGCTCGACATCTCCTGCGCCGTCACCGAACGCCCCGACGAGGTCGAGCTGATGCGTAAGGTCGTCAAGAAGCTCGAAATGGGCGTGGACGTCCCGCTGGTGATCGACACCACCGAACTGGACGTGCTCGAAGTGGCGCTCAAGACCGCACCCGGGCGATGCCTGATCAACTCCACGCACCTCGAAGCGGGCCGCGCCAAAGCCGACAAGGTCTTCAAGCTGGCGAAGGAACACAACGCCGCCGTCATCGTGCTGACCATCGACGAGCAGGGCATGGCCAAGACCCGCGAGCGCAAACTCGAGGTGGCCAAACGCATTTATGACATCGCCGTCAACGAACACGGACTCAAGCCCGAAGACCTGGTCTACGACGCGCTGACCTTCACGCTCGCCACGGGCGACGCGGAATTCGTCAACTCGGCCATCGAGACCATCGAAGGCATCCGCCTCATCAAGCAAAACCTGCCGGGCGTGATGGCCTCGCTGGGCGTCAGCAACCTGTCCTTCGGCCTGGCCCAGCATGCCCGTCCCGTGCTGAACTCGATCATGCTTCATCATTGTGTGCAGGCTGGTCTGGACATGGCCATCATCAACCCTGCCCACGTCACCGCTTATGCTGACATCCCCGCCGACGAAAAGGAACTGGCCGAGGACCTGATCTTCAACCGCCGCCCCGACGCGCTGCAGCGTTACATCGAATTCTACGAAAAGGTCACACCCACCGAACAGGCTGCCGCCTCCGACCCGACGTCTGGCATGACCCCCGAACAGCGCCTGCACTGGAGCATCGTCCACCGCCACAAGGAAGGCGTGGAAGCGGATATCGATGAGATCATTGCCCGCGAGACCTCCGAGGTCTCGAAGACCTCGGAGGTCTTACGGACCAGGCATGAGGTCGCCGTCCACACGCTGAACAACGTCCTTCTCCCCGCCATGAAGGAAGTCGGCGACAAGTTCGGCGCGGGCGAGTTAATCCTGCCCTTCGTGCTGCAATCGGCCGAGGTCATGAAGAAGACTGTCGCGCATCTTGAAAACTATCTCGAAAAGATGGAAGGCGTCACCAAAGGCACGGTCGTAATCGCCACCGTCTACGGCGACGTGCATGACATCGGCAAGAACCTGGTCAAGACCATCCTCGCCAACAACGGCTACACCGTCCTCGACCTCGGCAAGCAGGTGCCCGCCGAGACC
Source organism: uncultured Anaerolineales bacterium (assembly GCA_937928015.1). Classification (GTDB taxonomy): domain Bacteria; phylum Chloroflexota; class Anaerolineae; order Anaerolineales; family Villigracilaceae; genus JACPVF01. Next base: position 20,172 of record CALFXA010000183.1, read on the forward strand.
ATCATCAGCAAGGCCGTGGAGGTCAACGCCACCGCCATCGGCCTGTCGGCGCTGCTGGTCAGCACCTCGAAGCAGATGCCGCTCATCGTCAACGAATTGCAACGGCGCAACCTGAAGTTCCCCGTGCTGGTCGGCGGCGCGGCCATCAACCGCCGCTTCGGGCGCCGCATCCTGCAAACCGAGGGTGGTGACTTCTACGAGCCTGGAGTCTTCTATTGCAAGGATGCCTTCGAAGGCCTCGAAACGATGGACGTGCTCATCAACCCTGAGAAGCGTCCCGACCTGCTGACTAGGACCCGCCGCGAGTCCGAGATGGAACTGGGCCGCGCCTCGCAGACGCCCGAGCATCGCAAGACGGCTGGAACGCGCTCGAACGTTGTGCCAGACCCGATCACGCGGCCCGTCAAGTGGGGTCCGCGCGTGGTCAAGGACATGCCGCTCGAAATGGTGCTCAAGCATCTCAATATCAACGAGCTGTATCGCCTCTCGTGGGGCGCCAAGAATGCGCACGGTCCCGAATGGGAAAAACTCCAGAAGGAGTTCGCCGCCCGCCTCGACCAGATGACCCGTGAAGCCCTGCGCGATGGTTGGCTCAAGCCGCAAGCCGTGTACGGATTCTTCCCCTGCCAGTCCGAAGGCGACGACCTGATCATTTACGATCCCGAATCTGTAGGGGCGGACGGCCGTCCGCCCCTACCATTGACCCGTTTTACATTCCCGCGCCAGCCCTATGACGACCACCTGGCCCTGTCCGATTACTTTGCCTCGGTCGAATCGGGCAAGATGGACGTGGTCGCCTTCCAGGTCGTGACCGTCGGCCTCGAAGCCACCGAGCGCTTCGACAAACTTCAGGCGGCAGGCGATTACTCCGAGGGTTACTTCACCCACGGACTGGCCGTCCAAACTGCGGAAGCCACCGCCGACTATCTGCACGAACACATCCGCCGCGAACTGGGACTCGCCGCCGAACAGGGCAAGCGCTACTCGTGGGGCTATCCCGCCATCCCCGAACTGGAAGACCATCAGAAAGTCTTCCAACTGCTGCCCGTCGAAAAGGAGCTCGGCATGACGCTCTCCGCCGCCTACCAGTTGATCCCCGAGCAATCCACCGCTGCGATCATCGTTCCCCACAAGGATGCGAAGTATTACAGTGTAGGCGAGAGCCGCGTCGAGCAATTGATGCGCTAACCGCCGCCGACAAAAACGCTGGCCGCGAGGTCAGCGTTTTTGTTTTGCACACAAGTCACGTTCCCTTGTATACTTGCACGCGCATGAAGAAATATACCAAAACTGCCGTTTTCGTTCTCATGGCCCTGCTTGGCCTGCTGGTCACACGCCAGTTCGGCGAGTCGTGGGACGAACTCAAGTTCTACAAGTATGCCGACAGCGCCTTGCAGGCCTACGTCACCTGGCCCACGACAGGCACGATCCCGCTGACGGGCAACACCTACGACAATTACGGTCCCGCGTATGTGATGGCCATGGCGCTTGGTGCGCGCGCCTTGCAGCCCCTCCTCGGCTGGAGCATCTCGGATCTGCGGCATCTGTTGTATTTCTTCACCTACCTGGCAGGCATCTGGGCCTTTCATGAACTGGGCAAACGCTGGCTGAGTCCCATCGCGGCGCTCGGCGCGACGCTGCTCTTCGCCACGCAACCGCTGTTCGTCGGTCACGCCTTCATCAGCCCGAAGGACATTCCCTTCCTTGCGTTCTTCCTTCTTTCTTTACATTTTGGATTGAGACTCTTCGACACGCTCGAACCAATCTCCTTAAATGGACTCTCCCCCCGCTCCAAGCGGATTCTGCTGACTCTCACCGCCCTGTGGCTTGCCTCCGTCATCGGCCTCGTCGCCGCCACGGACGCCGTCCACACCCTGCTGACAGACATGGTTCAGGCCGCGGCAGCGGGGGAGCCCAACCTCATCGCGCGCGTCGCCTCGGACATTCACAAAGCAGACCCGCAGATTTACATTCAGAAATTCTTCACGCTCTTCATTCAAGTCCGCGCTGCTTACGTTATTCTTTCCACCATCCTCATCGCGTTCCTCTACCGCAAGTTCCTCCCCGCCATTTTCCGCTTTCTACTAACCATCGCTCCCGCTGCCACTCTCCTGGGATTAACCATCTGCATCCGCATCCTGGGTCCGCTGGCGGGACTGCTTGTGGCCTTGTACGCATTCCAGAAAAAAGGCAGACAAGCCTTCATGCCGCTGGTTGTCTATGCGCTCGTTGCGCTGGCCGCCATGTATGCGACCTGGCCGTATCTGTGGCCGAATCCGATCGGGCATTTGATCGAGAGCGTGGTGGTGATGGCGAAATATCCCTGGCAGGGACAGGTGCTCTTCAACGGTGCGCTCTACGCCTCGACCGAACTTCCGCGTTCGTATCTGCCCGTGTTGCTGGGTATCCAGTTGACGGAACCGGTCTGGGCGTTGTTCTTCGTTGGTTTGGCGGTGGCAATCGTCAGCCTGAAGGAGAAACGGGACCTGCTCATCGCGACGTTGATCTGGTTCATCCTGCCGGCGCTGGGATTCATCGCTGCGCGTTCGCCGTTGTATGACAACTTCCGTCAGGTGTTCTTCATTCTGCCGCCCGTCTTCTGGATGGCGGGCGTCGCGTTCGAGAAGGTCAAGAAGCCTGCGCTGCAAATTGCGTTGATCGTCCTGTGCCTGCTGCCAGGCGTGGTCGACGGCCTGCGCCTGCATCCGTATGAGTACATTTATTACAACCGCTTCATCGGCGGCGTGGACGGCGCCTTCCGCAAGTTCGAGCTGGATTACTGGGGTACGTCGTATCGCGAGGCGTCGGAGTGGCTGAACGAGAACGCGCCCGCTGGCTCTACTTTGTGGGTGGACGGCCCCGCACATTTAATGTTCTACCTGCGGTCCGATTTCAAAATGTATTCAGCCTACGAAGCCGAGCGCGCCGACCATTACGACTACATCGTCTCGACCAGCCGCTACAACCTGGACCAGACCTCCTACCCTGACGCGAAGATCGTCCACGAGATCACGCGCGATGGAGCGGTGTTGACGGTCATCAAGCAGCCGTAAATTATAATGACCATATCCACCTTTGAAATATAGGGAAACATGCTAAATACTTTAAAAATAATCAGGGGCTATCTACCCTATTTGCTGGCTCTGGTGATGATTGCAGGCAGTGCGGAATATTTTTATTCCCAACTTCCCGTGTTCGTCGCTGCCAACACATCCACCGACATGGTATCTGAATGGGATGAGCACATGAAACCCGTGCGCGAAGCGCTGCCCAGCGACGTTCTGGTGGCTGGATATCTGGAAACTTCAAATATTGTGGCACTCCCAGTCCGATATGACGAAGCTGAATTCTTTATGACCCAATATTCGCTGGCACCCGTTGCTTTGATCAAGGGGACGGATCACGAGTGGATCATTGGCAATTTTGGAAGCACACTATCCCTGTCGGAAGTTTCTGCCTGGCTGGATCAACGCATTTCACATTATGAAATTCAAGAATTCGGCTTTGGCATCTATCTAATTCACACGATTTCAAAATAATTATGTTCCTACTCTCTTTACTCGCCCTATTTCCAAGGGTGCTGCTCGGTTTTTTTATCTCGCATTGGATTTGGCCCTCAAGGCGGCCTTCAGACCTATTGATTAAGCTCGCTCTGGCCCTGCCTCTTGGCGTTGGAATCTCTTCATTGTTAAGTTTTATGTGGATTTGGGCAGGATTGGATCTGAATTGGTATGCATGGATAGAAACGATATTAATGATATCAGCCGGCGTGTTTGCAATTTGGCGTAGTAAGCATGAAATTCAGACCATTCTGCAGGATTCAAGAACCATCTTGAGAAAAGCATCCCTGACTTGGAGCCTACTGCTCCTTCTTGTCATTTTTCTTTTCTCAGCCTTCTTTTGGGAGAATTCTTTCAACAACCCACACGGGCTTTGGGACGCCTGGTCGAATTGGAATGTTGTCGCCCGTTTTGTTTATCGCGGCGGGGCAGATTGGCAGGGAACCTTCCTGCGTATTTACGGCCATCCTGATTATCCTTTCCTCTTAACGATGACAAATTCCACGACCTGGGAACTCCTGCAAAAAGACACCACTCGTGGTCCCATTATGCTCGCCTTTACCTTTGGCCTTTCCATGATTGGATTGATGTTCACCCTGGTCAACTCAATTCGCGGGCAGAAACAGGCTGGTCTGGCCGCGATCCTCCTGGCCACACAACCCATTGTGGCCTACCATGGTATGGCGCTTTATGCAGATGTACCAGAGGCCTATTACTTTTTGGCCGCTGTTGGTTTAGGTGCTATATTCTTATCTCGCCGCGAATCACCCATTGCACTTCTGTCAGGGATCATGGCAGGGATGGGTGCATGGACCAAAAACGAGGGACTAACCTTTATTGTTATCTGTTTGATGTTTTGGATGGGATTGTTTCTATTTTCAGAAAACAAGACTGGCCTTAAGGAGTTTCTGTTTGGATTAGCTTTTCCTTCATTGGTTTTGATTTTATTTAAGATATTTCTCGCGCCAGGCAATGACCTTCTAACGGATCAGCATGATTTACTAGTCAAAATCACCGATATACAGCACTACAGGATGATCTTTGAATCTGGCGTTAATATGTTCTGGACATTTGGAAGCCAACCTGTCAGTATCACTACAGCGCTCATGATCTATTCCATCCTTGTGGGAAAAACAAAACTTTCTGTCAAAGAAAGTGTCATGACAGCTTTGGCCGTGTTCGGGCAGGCATTGGTTTATTTTCTTATCTATTTGACAACACCCCATGATTTAAATTGGCATTTGAGTACATCTCTAAGCCGCCTCTTTTTACACCTATTCCCGTCAGCCCTGTTGGCGGTCATTTTATGGGTAAAAACACCCGATGAACTTTGGGCGGAAGCGCATCAGATAAGAAATAAATAAGCCGCAAGTCCGCTCGCAGGCGGGGCGTTATAATACACGCATGTTACTCACCATCGACGTTGGCAACACCAACCTGGCCCTCGGCCTCTACGAAGGCGACCAGCTCGTCCGTCACTGGCGGCTGGCCACCGATCATTCGCGCATGCCCGACGAGTACGGCCTGCAATTGCTCGGCCTGTTCGAAAATGCGGGCCGCTCGCCCAAAGACCTGACGGGCATCTCGCTGGCCTCGGTTGTGCCGCCGCTGACCATGCGCGTGGTGCAGGCCTGCCGCGAATACCTCGGACAGGAGCCGCTGGTTGTGGATGCGGGCATCAAGACGGGCGTCAAGATCCGCTACGAGGACCCGCGCGCCGTCGGGGCGGACCGCGTCTGCGATGCCGTGGCCGTCATGAAGCTCTACGGCGGCCCCGCCTGCGTGGTCGACTTCGGCACCGCCACCACCTTCAACGCCATCACACGCGAGGGTGAATACCTGGGCGGCGCCATCACCGCCGGCGTCAACCTGGCCGCCGAGGCACTGTACACACACGCCGCCAAACTGCCGCGCATCGACCTGCAGCGCCCGCCCTCGGTCATTGGCCGCAACACCGTCCATGCCATGCAGTCGGGATTGCTGTTCGGTTACGTCAGCATGGTCGAGGGCATGGTGGCCCGCTTCCGCGCCGAGCTTGGGGACGATATGAAGGTCGTCGCCACGGGCGGGCTGGCCGAGGTCGTCGCCAAAGAGACGCCCGTCATCCAACATATCGCGCCCTGGCTCACCCTCGACGGCCTGCGCATCCTCTGGGAACTCAATCGATAGATGAAAAAAATAATCCTGTTTGCCTTAGGGGTATCTGTTCTGTTGTCTGGCTGCGGCGGATTCCTCGCCACACCCACATCCACGCCGCAGCCGCCCACGGAGACGCCCACTCCCCTGCCTCCGACCGCGACGGCCACCGTGACTTTGACTCCCACCGTCACCCCCACCCTGACCCCGCAGCCGACGCCCACCTCCACCCGCATCGCCCAGGGCCCTGGCTGGATCACACTGCCCGTCCTGCTGTATCATCACATTCAATCCACGCCGTATTTCAGCCGCTACCGCGTCCCGCCCGAGCGCTTCGAGCAGCAGATGAAACTCCTGCACGACTGGGGCTACGAGACCATCACCACCGACCAGTTGGTCCAGGCCATCACCGTCGGCGCGGACCTGCCCCCGCGCCCGGTCCTGATCACCTTCGATGACGGCGACGTGGACGTGTATGAAAACGCCTTCCCCATCATGCAGAAATACGGCCTTAAGGGTGTGTTCTACCTGGTGGCCGATTACATTGACCAGCCCAACTACATCACCGCCGACCAGGTCAAGGAAATGGCCGCCGCGGGCTGGGAGATCGGCAGCCACAGCCTCACGCACATCGACCTGGTGCAGTATCCCGAACGGGCGCGCGCCGAGGTGGTCGAATCCAAGCAGAAGCTGGAGGCCATGATCGGCGTGCCCGTCAAGACCTTCGCCTATCCCTTTGGCAGGGCCGACAGCGGCACCATCGACTACGTGCAATTCGCGCAATACATCGCGGGCATGGGCCTGGGCTACACCCCCGACCAGGGTCCAAGCAACCTGTTCTTCCTCCAGCGCTGGGAAGTGCAGAGCAGCTTCGAGCTGAAATCCTTCATGGCCTACCTGCCCTGGAAGGGCGATATGTCCGTCGTCCCCACCGACATCCCGTTGGCCACGCTCTCGCCCAACGCCACACCCGAGACCGACGCAGCGCCGTAGGAACTTTTCCCAACCGACCGAAGTCCATGCATGGAAAGGAGTTTGACATGCAAAAAGCTCTTCCCTTGACCCTTTGCCTGCTCCTGCTGGCAGGCTGTGCCTCCACCCCATTGACAGCTTACCCTAACGGCGATCCCGCCTACGCCAACCCGCCCGCCGCCTCGGGTGAAAGCGGCGTCGAAGGCCAGGTCTTCATCGGCCCGGGCTGCCCCGTCACCCAAGCCGACTCCTCTTGCCCCGACAAGCCGTATCAGGCCGCACTCGTCATCCGCAACCCGCAGGGCGAGGAAATTCTCAAGGTCCAGACCGACGCCGACGGCAAATTCCGCATCCCGCTCCCGTCGGGGAAGTACGTCCTGCACCCCGAGACGCAGGGCCGCTATCCCACCGCCTCCGACCAGGAGTTCACGGTGACGACGGGCCAGTTCACCCAGGTCATCGTCACCTACGACAGCGGCATCCGCTAAAACGAAGACGGCCCTCGCGGGCCGTCTTTTTATTTTGCCAGCGCCTCGTACACACTCTCGGGGATGTCCGCCGTGCGATAGATGCGCGCCACCTCCACGCCATACAACATGACCACATGCTCAGGCTTGACGTCCTTCATCGCCTCCAAAAAGGTCGCGCACTCGGGCAGGGTCTCCTGCACCACCGAGTACACCACCACATACTCCGACCAGCGCATCCCGCTCACCACCGAAGGGATTCCAGCCTCCCAGAAATAGGCCTTCTTCATCACCTCGGTCCGCCCGGGGAAGAAATACGAGAACGGCCCCATGCCGCTATAAGCAAAGACTCGCAGCCCGTCCGAATCCTGTTTCTGCGCGAGATACGCCGCCGCCTGATCCAACCCCTCACCATAACCTGTGACGTATTGCCCGGGGGAACGCACCACCAACGGATTTCCATAGGTGTAGTAATACGGATAGAACGACAGCCCGCTCGCGATCTGCGCGAGGACGATCAACGCCACCGCCCCCACCTGGACCCAGGCCTGATTCAGCTTCGACCAGCGCTCCCCCACCCAGGACAGACCAAAGCCCCAACCGATCACCGCGATCAAGTCCAGCAGAAAATAGCTAGATAGGATGTAATGCGCCGAGTCGCGTCCCTTGGCGATGCCGAACATGAGGATGAACAAGGCCGCTGTGAGGAAGAAATATCCGACCAGTTTTTTGACCGCAGGCTTGACCTTCGCCGCGAACATGGCAGGGATCGCCAGTAGCAACCCCAGCCAGGTGAGCGGCGTGGTACGCAGCACGAGGCGTGGTAGGTACAGGGTCACACCGCTCAGCCCGTTGTTCAGGTCGAAGCTGCTCGGCTCGACCTCCTGCGTCACGTCCAGGCGCGCGCCCTGGAAGGCGTAGCTGAAAGCGTTGCCGTAGACTTCGTACAGCATCTTATTGGCGGCTACCCACATGCCAGGCCACAAGGCGACGTACACCAGCGCCGCCACGCCCAGCCAGATGGACATCACCTTGACCGCATCCCAGAACTTTGCGCCGAAGGATTTCCCGCGCTCGAACAGGCCGACGAACAACATCAGGCCGACGATGCCCAGCACGATGATCGACGGCGACTTGGTCAACTGCGCCAGGCCGAAGGTCACGCCCGAGAGCAGCAGGTAGACAAGTTTGCGGTCCATATGGATGTAGACGTAGGCCGCCAGGATCGAGACCGCCACGAACATGGTCAACATGCCTTCATGGTTGATCAGCCGTGAGTGCCCGAGGAAGAAGGGCGCATCGAAGGCGAAAGCGACAGCTGCCAACGCCAACGGACGATCAATCAACAGTTGCAGCAAATAGAAGACCAGTACCGCCAGCGCAATCAGCAGCAACGACTGGATGATGCGGCTGTTGCGCAGCACATCCAGCGTGCGAACATCATGCTCCTGAAGGAACTCGTCGTAGTTGGGCTTACGCACGTCGAAATAATCCTGACCGAATCCGCGATACTCGGGGAAGACGGTCAGCATTCCAGCGGTCACCACCCAAGTGGTGGTCACGGCGGGGTGATAATCGTAGATGGTATTCGCAAAGTCTCGATGCGTGAGGGCATAGTAATAATTCGAGCCTGAGATGACCCACCACGGCTCGTCGATGGTGGCGAACTTATCGAGACCGACCAGATGTGAAGGCGTAATCAACGCCAGCAGAAGCAGGATCGAAAGCCAGAGCGGAAGTTTTATCTTTTGCATGGATGCTTATTTCAATTTATAGATGACCGCATACTTATAGCCATCCAACCAGATTTCTTTGACGAGCGGCTTGTCTGCCAGCGAGGACAGCAGCGGCTGGTACTTGTCAAGATGACCCTGAATGGCGTAGTAGATGACCAGATAGTCCGCACCATCGAGGGCGTTTTGCAGATCGGCCTCATGACCCGCATCCACGAAGTAGGGTTTGAAGCGTTCGACGGGGCCAGGATAGAAATAGGAGAAACATCCACGGCTGTAGTAGACCAATGCCGTGGCATCCTTTGCATCAGGCTGGGAGGCGAGATAACGCGCAGCCAGTTCCAGGCCTTCGCCGTACGGGAAGGCAGGTTTGTCACTACGCGGCACGAGCGGATTTTGATAGGTGAAGTAATACGGATATTTCATCAGCCCACTGCCCGCCTGCAAGACGAGGACCAATGCCAAAACAGTAACTGGAAGCCAGGAAAGATTGATCCGTGCGGAAAGCCAGCGTACAGCCACATACCAACCGAGTCCTGCCAACAGGTTGAGCATCACATAACTGGTCAGCATGTAGTGCGGGGAGTTGCGTCCCTTGGCCAGCGCAAACATCAGGACGAAGACCAGCGCCGTGAACCCGCTCAGGGCGGCCAGCGGACCTGTCGATGGCGGGACTAGCTCACGGGTCCGCTGAAAGAGGAGCGGGAGCGCCAACAGCAGGCCGAGCCAGGTCAGGGGCGTGAGGCGCGCAAACAGGTCACCCGTCAAAGCGAGGAAACCGCCAAGGTCTGTGTTCAATCCTGTGGCGGCGGGCTCGGCATCCTCGACTGCGATGACGCGCGCGCCCTGAAACGCATAGCTGAAGGCGTTGCCGTAGACGTTGCCGAGCATCTTGGCGGGCGCCACCCACATCCCAGGCCAGAAGAGGACGTAGGTCAGGGCCAACGCGAGGAACCACAAGGCAAAAGTCTTGAAGGCGTCGAGCAAAGCCTGCTTCCACGCGGCGCGATGTTGGTAAAGGTCAGCCAGCAGCAACACGCCGATGGGAGCCAGCACCGCGACCGCCGAGGACTTGGTCAACTGCGCCAACCCCGCAGCAACGGCGGAGACGAGCAAATAAACGAACCTGCGTCCCTGAAACAGGTAGACCGCCAGCGCGAGGACCGAGACCAGCACGAAGCAGGCCAGCAAAGCCTCGTGGTCGAGCAGGCGCGACTGGCCGAGGAAGAACGGGTCGAAGCCCGCCAGCAGAATCGCGAAGGCCGCCAATCGACGGTCGAGCAGTTTTTGCAGCAGATAGAACGCGAGCAGCAACATCGCGGTGACGTTTCCTACTTGAATCAGGCGCGCGTCGCGCAACAGGATCAGCGGATCCTTGCCATGCTTCAACATGAACGGGTCGAGCACGCCTTTTTCGAATTCGAGGTAGCCCTGTCCCAGCCCGCGGTATTCGGGGAAGTAGGCCAGCATCGCACCCGTCACCTCCCACATGGTGGTCACGGCGGGTTGATATTCGTAGATGGTATTCTGGAATTCACGCTGACCGAGCGCGTAATAAAAGTTCGCGCCCATGCTCAGCCAGTAGGGCTCGTCACCCGTGGCGAAGGAATCCAGCCCGGGCAGGCGCGGAATCAACAGTGCCAGCGCCAGGCCCAAGTACAGGAGAATATCTTTCCATTTCGAGGTCATCGAGCGGATTATACATTAGACATCCATTTCAGCGCGGCGGGGTTATAGTTGGCAAAAGGCATCCCCTTCGTCAGAGGTTTCCCATGAAGAAAATTCTGTCCATCAGCGTCGGTTCATCGTCACGCGACCACACCACGCGGCATACTTTTCTAGGCCAGGAATGTGAGCTCTCGCGCCAGGGCACGGACGGGGATTTCGACAAGGCGGTCCAGCGTTATCATGACATGGATGGCCAGGTGGATGCCTTCGGCGTGGGCGGGGTGGAATTCTTCCTGCGGGTGGGGCAGCGCCGATATTATTTCCGCGACGTGAGCCGCATCCGCCGCGCGGTGAAAATCAGCAAGATCGGGGATGGAAACGGGGTCAAGGGTTTGCTCGAACGCCGCGCCTTTACCACCCTGGAAAAACATCTCAACGAAAAAGAGAATCGGACTCTAAGGGGTCTGCCCGCCCTGCTGACCACCGCCGTGGACCGTTATGGCATGGGCGAAGCCATGCTCGACGCAGGCCTGGACCTGACCATCGGCGACTTCATGTTCACCCTGGGGCTGCCCCTGCCGATCAGGAAACTATCCACGGTGCGCGTTGTGGCGGCGACGCTGCTGCCCGTCATCACGAGGATGCCGTTCTCATGGTTCTATGCCCTCGGCTCCGAGCAGGATAAACCTCCGCAACCGAAATGGGACAAGTACTACCAGCGGGCACAGGTGCTGGGAGGTGACTTCATCCAGATCCGCCAGTTCATGCCCGATGACCTGACGGGCAAGATCATCGTCACCAACACCACCACCGCCAAAAACGTGGAGGAATTGCGCAAGCGCAACCTGCACATCCTGGTCACGGTCACGCCGCGATTGGAAGGACGCAGCTTCGGCACCAATGTCATGGAGGCCACCCTGCTGGCCCTGATGGACAAGCCGCAGTCCCAGGTCACCGACGCCGATTTCCTCGACTTGATCGAGCGCATTCCGCTGGAGCCGAATATTGAGGTGTTGAATTAGGCCCAGGAAATAGCGGTCCTTATGATACAGACGCCTCTTGAATTTGCACTTTATGCCAGGATCGGTATCCATTAATTGCTATCAAAAGCAAAATTACATAGAGCAATGAAATGAATTTCACGTCCTTGACATAATACAGTCCAATTCCAATTAAATCGACAATGATCCAATAGATCCAGCTTTCGATCTTTTTCTTTGCCATCAGCCACATGGCTGTAAAGCTCATAATGGTAGTCAAGGCATCCAAAAAAGGAAAGGAAGCTGCTTCCGGGAAAAATGCTGGCATCAGAACGTGAATATTGCTCATTAATATTCCTGCCGCCAAAGAGATGATGCCGGTAATAACAACCCAGAAAATTACTTCTTTTTTCTGGCTATAAGTCACATCTCTTATCTGTCCATCTGTTTTCGTGGACTTATTCCAAATAATCCACCCATAAATACTGGCGCCTAGATAATAGACCTGTTCCAGAGTATCTGAATAAAGTCGAATTTGATAAAACAGCGCCATATACAACAAAACACTGGCAATCCCCACGGGCCAAGTCAAAACTTTTCTTTTTGCGATCAACCAGACCGACCACAGGTAAAGAATCGTACCGATGAACTCCACATAGCTCATTGGATATCCAAGAGCAACAAAAGCAATATTGTTTACGCTCAAAAAATTCAACATGTTACTGACCTCCTTAAAATAAACTTGAAAGACTTTGATATTTTCGAAACCTGCCCAACACCGCATTTACCTGCGATACTCTGGTCTCCAAATCACCATTTAAAACAAAGAACGGAATTTTCCTGGCTAGCAAATCGCCAATAATCTGTTTCTGGAATACATTTCGTTTCACATCTCCAGACCGATCCCAGGTATCTGCATAGGGAATATCTGTGTCACAGAGGAAAAAAAGGTCATATCGGACAGAGCATTGATTCGCAAAGTCAATCAAACGAGGCAAGGCAGTTTGATGGTAATACTGGGAGAACATATAAGTTGTGATCGCATTCGTATCCGTAAACAGAAAATCTTTAGCCTGATAGAGAAGATTTTCCTCTCGCTCCAGATGACCCTCTGCGATTTCGACCAATTGCTGCAAAGTCAGCTTGCGCTCAATCTGATTCTTTTCCCAGTATTCCCTTCCATATTCTGGCATCCATACAGTTCCATATTCTTGTGCCATTCTTTCTGCAATTGTTGTTTTGCCAGTGGATGGTGCGCCAAGAAAAACGACATTCGTAATCATATCGCGATAAACAATCGGAGAAAGATACTCACGGCATTGGTAGGGGTTTTGGCGTATCTGGCTTCCCGAGATGGCAATCTCTTTTCGTTCAGGATCGACAAGTCGGTTTATGGCTCCCAATGCACGGCTCATATGACCTCCGTAAAATTCACTGGAATAAAAATGAGTAATGCCTTTAATACCAAGCGTAGTGATGATGTAATCCTCGTGCCGCTTTTTGATTTCAGGCGTGTCCCCAACTTCCACAGGGCCATCCCATGCCTCTACCACCTTAACTTGTGGATATAATTTTCTCAACCAGCAGGAGCGAACATTTAATGGAATATCAGTTGTGTCTGGGGCATCGTAAATAATAACTATCAATTCGTCCATTTCGGCCAGGGCAGTTTCGATTACCAATTGATGGCCTTTATGCAGGGGAGCAAATTTGCCAAGTGTTAACCCGCGCTTCATAATATTTATAGTGTACTTCAAACACCCATTTCTGAGCATCTTGACATTCCGCCGTTTTTGCAGATAATTCAAGTCAACAGGCGAGCCTATAAAGGCAGTGACAGAGGAAAGTACGTCGGCAGATGCCGCCAGAGAGGCGCAGGAAACGCTGAAACCCGCGCTCGACCGAAACCGACCGAAGTTCCCTCCCGAGCCGTTCAGGTGAAATTGCAGTAGTCTGAAACGCAGTCCCAGCGTTACAGGGGAGGCCGATGATGGTCGGCGCAAAGTGAATCAGCCCTTCGACTTCGCTCAGGGCGATTAATTTGGGTGGTACCGCGGGAACTCCCTCCCGTCCCAATGCGGACGGGAGGTTTTTATTTTTGAAACCCGATATTTGTAAGATCGAATATCCAAGTCATGGAGGCATGAATGCAAGACAAGTTGAATGCCATCGAAAAGGCCGCGCTCGAGTCGCTCGAGTCCGTCAAGGACCAGGCGGCGCTGGATGCGTGGCGCGTGGCCCACGTGGGCCGCAGCTCCCCGCTGATGCAGGTCTTCTCCGAACTGGGTAAACTCTCGAAGGAGGAGAGGCCCGTCGTGGGACAGGCCGCCAACAAGGTCAAGGTGGCGCTGGAAGCGGCGCTCGCCGAGCGCACTGAGGCGGTCAAGGCTGCAGCGTTGGCCAAATCCCTTGAGGAGGAGCAGCTCGACGTCACGTTGCCCGGGCGGACGGTCAACGTCGGTCGCCTGCATCCGTCCACGCAGCAATTGCGCCGCGTGCTCGACATCCTGGCCGACATGGGCTTCCAGGTCTACACCTCGCCCGAGGTCGAAAGCGACGAGATCAACTTCCAGATGCTGAACTTCCCGCCGCACCACCCCGCGCGCGAGATGCAGGATTCGTTCTACGTCGAGGCGGGCGACCCTTCGACAGGCTCAGGGCAGGACGGCGACAACCCGATCCTGATGCGGACTCACACGTCCCCGGGCCAGATCCGCGCGATGCGCGAATTCGTGGCGATGAACCCCTCAGACCCGCCCGCCATCCGCATCGCCCTGCCTGGCATGTGCTACCGCTATGAGCAGGTGACCACCCGCTCGGAAATGCAGTTCAATCAGGTGGAAGGGCTGGTGGTCGGCAAGGGCATCACCTTCGCGGACCTGAAGGGCACCATCGCCGATTTCGCGCGCCGCATGTTCGGACAGGACGTGCGCACGCGCTTCCGCGCTTCGTACTTCCCGTTCACGGAACCATCCGCCGAAGTGGACGTGGAATGTTTCGTGTGCGGCGGCAAGGGTTGCCAGGTCTGCAAGAACTCGGGCTGGCTGGAGATCCTGGGCTGCGGCATGGTGCATCCCGTCGTGCTGCAAAACGGCGGCTACGACCCGAAGGTCTACTCAGGCTTCGCCTGGGGCATGGGTCCCGAGCGCCAGTTGATGCTGCGCTACAAGATCAACGACATCCGTTATTTCTGGGGAAACGATACACGTTTCCTCTCCCAATTCTAGGAGGCCAGCATGAAGCTACCGATTTCCTGGCTCAAAGACTTCATCGACCTCGACGGCCTCACCGTCGAAGACGTGGCCCGCAAGCTGACCCTGGCGGGCATGGAAGTGGACGAGATCCACTATGTGGGCCTCGCCATGCCCGACTACAGCAAGGGCGAGAAACACGAGTTCAAGACTACGGGCATTTCATGGCAGCCCGACAAACTGGTCGTGGCGGAGATCTGCGAGGTGATGCCGCATCCCAACGCGGACCGCCTCACGCTGTGCGACCTGTACGATGGCACCGAGCAGCACACCGTGCTGACGGGCGCGCCCAATATCTTCCACCTGAAGGGCATCGGCAAGTTGGAGAAGCCGCTCAAGGTGGCCTGGGCCAAGGAAGGCACGACCCTGTACGACGGTCACGCCGAAGGCCTGGTGCTGACCACGCTCAAGCGCACCAAGATCCGCGGCGTGGAATCCTACTCGATGGTCTGCTCGGAGAAGGAACTGGGCATCTCCGAGGAACACGATGGCATCATTCTGCTGGCTGACGACGCCCCCACGGGCATGTCGCTGGTCGATTACATGGGCGACGCCGTGCTCGACATCAGCATCCTGCCGAACATGGCACGCAACGCCAACGTGATCGGCCTCGCGCGCGAACTCTCGGCCATGACGGGCCGCCCGCTCAAGAAGCCGACCATCCAATATGCGACTTCGGGCGAGTCCATCGAGGGCAAGGTCTCGATCGAGATCACGGAACCTGAGATGAACCCGCGCTTCGTGCTGGGACTCATCTGCAATGTGGAGATCAAGCCCAGCCCGTACCAGATCCAGCGCAGGCTGAGGCTGGCGGGCGTGCGTCCCATCAACAACATCGTCGACGCCACCAACTACGCCATGCTCGAACTGGGCGAACCGCTGCACGCCTTCGACTACGACGTGCTGACCCAGCGCGCGGGCGGCAGGAACGTCAAGATCATCACCCGCACCGCGGCGGACGGCGAAAAACTCACCACCCTCGATGGCAACACCCGCACGCTGACCGCCTCGAACGTGCTGGTCTGCGACGAAAAAGGTTCGCTCTCGCTGGCGGGCGTGATGGGTGGCGCTGAATCCGAAGTTGCGCCCACCAGCGTCAACATCCTGCTCGAAGGCGCGGCCTGGAACTTCATCAACATCCGCCGCACCGCCAAACAGCACAACCTGCCGTCGGAGGCCTCGTTCCGCTTCTCGCGTGGGGTGCATCCCACCCTGGCCGAGATGGGTGTACGCCGCGGCCTGCAACTGATGGCCGAATGGTCAGGCGGCGCCGTCGCCCCGGGCTTGGTGGACAACTATCCGCTGCCGCCCAAGGACGTGGTGGTTGAGGTCACGCCGAAGGAAGTCAAGCGTCTGCTCGGCATCCAACTTTCCGCCAAAGAGATCGCCGAATTGCTCGGCCATCTCGAATTCGAATGCAGCATTGACGGCGAGACCGTCACGGTCAAGACCCCGCCGCATCGTCTCGACATCGGCGAAGGCGTGGTCGGCGTGGCGGACGTGCTCGAAGAGGTGGCTCGCAGCTACGGCTACGACCGCATCCCCGAGACGCGCATCTCCGACCCGCTCCCGCCGCAGATCGGCAACCCCGTCCACGAGTGGGAGGAGCATCTGCGCGACCTGCTCGTCAGCCTCGGCATTCAGGAGGTCGTCACCTACCGCATGACCTCGCCCGAGCGCGAAGGCCGCCTGGTCAGTTTCGACGAGTACACGCGCATCGCCAACCCGATCACACCCGAGCGCACCACCCTGCGCCGCAGCCTGGTCGCGTCGGTGCTGGAGATCGCCGAGAAGAACGCGCGCGCCGAGTCGCTCTCGCTGTTCGAGATCGGCCCCGTCTTCGAGCCGCGCAAAAATGACCCTTCGACAGGCTCAGGGCAAGCTCTGCCAAACGAACCGCGCAAGCTGGCCCTCGTGATGACGGGCCGCCGCCTAGCCTCCGCCTGGGACGTGAAGGACTCCCCCGCGATGGACTTCTTCGACCTCAAGGGCCGCATCGAACTGATGTTGGCTGGGCTCCGTTTCACCGACATTGCCTACGCCCCGGCCGCCCTGAGCGCAGCCGAAGGGCCGTCCTACCTGCACCCAGGCAAGGTGGCCGAGGTCAAGGTCAACGGGCAGACCGTCGGCGTGTTCGGCGAATTGCATCCGCTGGTCAAGGAAAAATATGAGGTTGGGGACCAGCCCGTCCTGGTGGCCGACTTCGACCTTGACGCGCTGCGCGCCGCCAGCCCCGCCTATGGAATCGTGCCCGTGCCCGAGTTCCCGCCCGTCTTCGAAGACATTGCCGTCATCGTGGACGAGTCGGTGCCCGCCGCACGCGTCGAGGAGCTGATCAAGCAAACGGGCGGTAAGAGCGTCAGCGCCGTCAGCCTGTTCGACGTCTACCGCGACGAAAAGATTGGCGCGGGCAAGAAGTCATTGGCCTACAACCTGACCTACCAGTCGGACAAGACCATGACCGACGCCGAAGCCGCCGCGATCCGCAACAAGATCGTCAAGCGGCTGGCGCAGGAAGTGGACGCCAAGTTACGCAGTTAGTCTAGGACAAATGGGGCGCGGGATTTTCTTGCGCCCCATTTTTATTTTCTGTATACTGACAGCAACCAAAAATTTAATGAGGAGCTTGAATTCATGAGCAACAAGAATACTGGCATCATTGCCACTGTAGTCGCCGTGATCTTTTGCGGCTGCCCGGGCCTGGCTTCGTTGTGCTGGGGCATCACATCTGCTGCGGTCAGTTTCATGCCCGGCGCCGACATCAATATCGGTGGCAGCAGTAGCCCGCAGTCCGCGCTGTTTGCGGGGTTGGGCGGCCTGTGCGTGGGCATCATCTTCATCGCCATCCCCGTCGTGGTGGGCTTCGTGACCCTGCGCAAGAAGCCTGAAGCAGCAGTCTCCGTCAGCAACGAACCGCTGCCGCCCGCTTCGTAAGTTTGTAAAACAAAAAAATCCCGCAACGAGAGTTGCGGGATTTTTTTGTTTTACGGGGGAGGTGAAACTATGATCGTGGGAAGGCTTGTCGGCGTCGGCGCACCAACAATAATGGTTATATACAAAGTACAGATTCCTCTATCACCGCGAACCAACTGCCAGCGAGAGGTGTAACTCCCGGCTTTCGACGGAGCTTTCAGTTCGGCACCAGGCAGGGTCACCACAGAACCAGTGCCGACGGAGACCAGCATGTCATATCCCAAACCACGGACCGGTATATCGCCGCCGCCGTAGATCAGGTCAACGCTGTTCACGTCCCAGGGAGAAGCCGTGTTCATCACCGTCCAATAGACGGTGAAATTCGCTCCTGCATGAATCACCGTATTGGACGGGGGGGTCACTCCTACCACACTGCAACTATATGCCTTGGGAACCAGCACCACACCGTCATCGTCATCCTCCTTCCGCTTTCCGCCTTTATGCGGTTTCTTTGTGGCGGTCGGTTTCGGGAGTTTGAAGGGAGTGGCAGTATGAATGGTTAGCAGAAAAGTCGAAGTGGGAGACGGGGTATTGATGGCCGTTTGGGTTGGCAGGGAAGTCGGTGTGGGGGTCAGGGTATTGGGAATCAACGCGGCCGTCTGGGTCCCCGCCGCCTCGAATGTCTGAGCAATGGATGTGTTGAAAGCATCCTGGTCCAGAAGAGGACCGCCCGGAACAGGCGATGCCTGCATTGCGGGCTGGGGGGCCGCGGCTGCCGTCTGCGCCGAAGCGGCATCCGCTGTCTGGGCGATGGCTGTGCTCATCGAGAAGGGATCGAGCGTCGGTGCGGATGCGAGCGAAAAGGTCGGTGTGCAGGAAAATCCCAACATCGCGACCAGCAACATCATCCCGATCCGTTTTCTATTACTCATAGCTCGATCCTCTTTATTGGACAACGACCGTCAAATGCAAATTGCAGGCTGGGAAGTATTCGACCGTCACACTCCACATCGTTTCATAGGTTCCAGGGTCGGCGGGGGTTTTCATAGAGATGGTGGGCAATGTCACGATATCCCCGCCGCTGATAACATACGGCGAGAGCACGGGGAGATCATCTGGATTCGTGACAGGGATCAAGGCCCCGCCCACGTATGCAACCCTGACAGTTCCACCAGGCCAATTCTGCCCCTTGTTCCTGACGATCCAAACCACGTCAAACTGAGTGTTGGGTGGGATCACGGTATCGTTTGGAGGTGTGACTTGTCCCTGTTTGCATTCATAAGGCATTTTCTCGCCATCATCACCGCCGCCAGTATCCTTGGGGGGCTTGGGCTTCTTGGTAGCAGACGGATGTGGTATGGTAACTTTAAAGGTTGGCGGCAGGGTGATAACGAAGGTGTTCGTGGGGCTGGGCGTGATGGACGGAGTCCAGGTAGGAAGCGAGGTCACGCTAGGCGTGAGAGTGTTGGGAATGAGGGCCTGGGTCTGCGCAGCGGCGGCATTCGAAGTCAGGGCGATGGCCGTGCCAAGGGACTGGGCATCGAGGGTCGGGCCTTGGGCAACGACCTGCTCCGCAGATGCGGGCTGGACGCCCAACCCGGCGGCAGCCGTCTGCACAGACGCGGCATCCGCCGTCTGCGCGATGGCTGTCCCCATGGAAGAGGGGTCGAGCGTGGGGATAGGCGCCAACGACAAAGTTGGCGCACAGGCAAACCCCAGCAGTGCAACGATTACCAGAGACCAGATCCTCTTTTTGGCGTTCACGGCAGGACCCTTTCAAT
>CALFXA010000184.1 GCA_937928015.1 uncultured Anaerolineales bacterium
CCGAGATCTACCCTCTTTCCCTACACGACGCTCTTCCGATCTCCGCGTCCTGATTGGTCTTCGCAACGTAGCCCTCAACGATGCCGTTTTAGATGACCTTGAGTTCGTCGATGAGGCCCTTGAGTTCGTCGACTCCGAAGTACCCAAGAATGCCCACCATCGGGTTATGGATCATCATGTAGGCCGAGGCCTGGATCTTGACCCTGTCGCCAGCCAAAGCCACCATGACCGCAGCCGAGGCCGCAATGCCATCGATCTTGACCGTGACTTTGCCTGGATAATCCTTGAGAGTAGCAGCCATCACAGAGGCAGCGATCAGGTCGCCGCCATAGCTGTTCAGGCGCACGGTGACCGCATTCCCCTTGCCACTGGCATAGAGCTGATCCTTGAACATCTTGGGCGTGACCTCGTCACCCCACCACGAGAATTCAGAGATCGGACCATACAGCTCGATCTCGGTCTCTCCGCTTTCGGTTTGGGCGGCGTCTCGGAATTGCCAAAACGGCTCGAAGGGTTTGGCGTCACCCTCGACGACGCGAATGGGTTTGGTCATGGGTTCGATCCTCCGTTATCGATCGGAACGTAATTGCTGGTCATGTAGAACTTGTCACCTTCTGGATACGTGGTAAGGTCCTCTTTTTCGCGGGCTTCGCTGGGCATCATTTGTCCAGTACGAATCTTGACCTCATTCATATCAGCGCGGGCCTTCGCATCCATGCGCAGCAGCGCTTCACGCACAAAGCGGAAGTAGTTGGTCTGCTGCTCGTCTTCGCGCAACCAGCGGATGCGGGCGCCCTGCTCAAACGGCACCAGGTACGCGTCGAGCGTGCCCTGTAAATACTCGATGTACTTCTGCTCGTTGCTGTTATAGGCCTCCTTGCCACGGTTAACCATATGCAGCGGGATACCGCAGAAGGTGGCCAAACGCACATCATTGGCATCGATACTGGCCAGAAACTCCGCGTCGGCAGGTTTCATGGTGATGGGTTCGAATTTGGTGATCTTGTTGTCAAAGACCGCCAGGCGATAGGCATTCTCAGACCCTCCAATGGCCTCTCCGTACGAATCGCGATATTTCTTGCGCCCCTTTTCATCCAGCGGAACGATGACCTGCATGTAGGCTGCAGGGTTCAGCCCCTGGCTATAGAACTTGCCTTGTGTCTTGAAGGCAGCCAGCTGGCGGCCAATGGTTTCCCGCGCAAACTGGATCATTCCGCGTCCCTCAACGCCTGTCTCGTCTGGGTTGATCAACAAATGCAGGACTTCCACCCCAGGGATGTATTCGGTCTCACCGTTCGAGAACGTATGACGGTACCAGATATTCCCAGCCGCATCGAAGACTGGCGCGGTGCGGTTCGCAGGTAGGATAAGTTTCTGAGGCGGCCAAACAGGAGGACTCCAGATATATGCGTTTCCGTAGTGGAATTGCCATAGGATGGCCTGTTTCTTGAACAGGAACGGCGTCCATCCCCACTCATTGGGTGTGATCTCCATGAGATACGCGTTATTCCGCAGGAATGGGTCAGGCTGTACCTGCTCGACGCTACGCCCAACGCGCTGGATCTGCTGAAAGGGCAGCTTTGCCACATCGTCGCTGATGACGTTAGCCGCGCGATATACTACATCGATGCTGCTGGCAGAGCCAGGGGTCACGATCTCTCCCGAGGTCGTAGCCGTGCCCAGGCCGTCCACGAACTGGGTCAGGGTCATGGATTGCGGAGTTGAGTTGACAAAACTCTTGACGATCTTGCCGATGATCATGAGACACTCCCATACAAGATTCCGCCCGCGATGCACATTGCGCCCGCCACCATCCAGGCAGCAGGCACACAGATCAGGCTGACGCCGTATATGAACATCACGCACCCGATCAGTATCAGTATGTCATCAGCGAACTTAAGAAGTTTTGTCAACATAGGCAAATAAGCAAACAAAAAGCGCCCAACAACCATTTGGTTGTTGGGCGCTCTACTCCAACGATATCCGCACAAATAGCGGATGCTCAGTTATTCAATTGTGGGGAGAAGGATGAGGGGGGCATCCTTCTCGGCCACACCGACAATATAGCACATATTATCTAGAAATTGCAAGGGGCAATTTTTTCTATTATCCAATCCGCAAGGATGCTTCATCCGTGAACACAGATCGATCATCGAACAACATCCCGCCGATCTGGCCTCGCCCAAAGTAATTGTGAGATCGCAAATAATACGCGCGCGTACGTGCCTCCACCAGGCGCGTGATCCGTTCGAGTTCCCACTGCGGATCGATCTCACGCTCTACCCATGCCATCCATCCAGGTTCACTTCTGGCCAGCGCGATCAGTGCATTCTGCAATCGCCTTGGCCAGTTATCTCGCAGCGCCATAGACTCCATGTCCGCATGCTGCAGAAGCGCGCGATCACTCGCGCTCAGGCGTGATCGTAAGCTGCTCATCCTACACTCCTATATCATCGGGATCGAAATTGCCGATTTCCTGCAGCGGCTGCAGACGTGACATGGCATCGATCGCAGCTGCGAAGAGGTCGATCCGTTTCGTGTCGCTCGCGTTTTTCTTGGTCAACATGATATTCTCTTTGCTGTTCTGGATGAACTGGGCATTGCTCACACACCAGGTGAGCAGCGGGCTGCCGTCATGCACCAGCTTGGACTCTGCCACCAGCTCCTTGAATTTCTTGGTCGGTTCGTTGAGGGTGGCCATCGTCTGGCGCACCTCGATGGTGGTGTAGCCCAACGTGTCCATCTGATTTTTGAAATAGGTCGCCTCATACGGATCGTATGCGATCTCATGGACCTTCCACCCGTGGTAGTTGGCCGCGCACCACGCCAGATATTCAGCTTCGATCATTTTCGCATCGCGCCAGCGGCCGTCCCGTAATAGGATTTGTTCCTGCAGCGCGGAATAATCGGTCACCTCGCCGTTGGTAATAGTCAACCATCCAGCCTTGGCCCACTGCCTATATGGGATCTTGTCGGTCTTCTCGTGTCGGTCGACCGCAGCCTCTGGGATAAATCCGTGCGCGCTGACTCCGACGCGGCCATCCTTGAGCGCGAATATATAAGCCAGGGCGGTCAGGTCGATGCGCTTGGACATATCCACGCCCACTACGCACAGCCGTCCCTTGGTCAGGTCCTGGAATTCGGAGCGCGTGACTGCGAGCTGGTCCCACCTGGAGAGTTTCGCTCCATCCGCGACCATGTACTCGGACATGTAGCTTTGCTCATTGCCCTGCACCCAGATGTTCAGGTTCTTCACACGGAAGGACCTGATCTTTGCAGGGTTCTGCGAATCGAACGCTGTGTCGTGTTGGGCCTTCAGGCGCGCCAGTTGTTTGGGGTTCGAGGTCCGCAGCGGGTTGCACTTGGCCCAGTTGCGCGGATCATGCTCATCGTCACCCTCATCCATCTGGCGGATCATCACGAAATACCGATCATTTCTGACGGCGCCAGGCTGATCGCTCACCGACCCCTCGACGATCAGTTTGCAATACTCATACTCCTTGTAGCATGGACTCTGCACATCATCACCAGCCGTGGTGATCGTGAAGATCAGCGGCTGTTGGCGCTGCCCCTGGGCAGTCACCATCAGGTCGAACAGCTTGCTGGTGGGATGGGCGTGATACTCGTCGATGAACGCACAGGAGGGGTTGAAGGCATCCTTGTTTTTGACCTCACCCGAAAAGGCCTTCATCTCGCCGCCGCGCGAACGGTGCTGCATTTGGTATTCACCGAGCTTTAGGCGGGCGCGCAGGCCTTTGCTTTCCTCGGCCATCCGCTTGGCATAGTTATATAAGACTCTCGCCTGCTGACGGTCCACAGCAGTGCAATATACGGCAGGCCCGACCTCCATGTCACCGACCATGAAATACAGGCCAATTCCCGCACCACGGGTCGTCTTCGCATTCTTGCGAGCCTCGGTCACGAATGCCTGACTAAACCTTCGGACTCCCACCTGCCTGCTATCGGTCCGTGTGATTTTATCTGTCTTCGAGACCCACCCAAATATGCACGATAGTTCGAACACATGTGCAGGGATCAGCGTGATGGGCTGGCCAGCCAGCTCTGCCTCGACGTGCACCAGCTGGGCAAACCAGTCGATAGCCACAAAGGTGGCCTGCACCTCATCGAACATGTACCCGAACTCTGGATCTGGGTCGGGCACTGGGCGGTCCGTTGCTGTAGAAACGCGCTCAGCCAACGCCTTCGAAAGTTGGCCAGCGCGCGCCAGGTCATAGAGATGTCGCAGGCAGGCGAGGCGCTCGTATCGCCCTACAACGACTCTACCCTCGATGGCATCTAATGCATATTGTGTGGCAGGATGTGTCTGTTTTGGCATCAGTCAAACTTCGAGAATGGATCCTCATTCCCGCCTTCAGCACGCCTCTTAATCAGCCGCGCACGTGCGCCAGGCGTGAAACCCAGGCGCTCTGAGCATTGTAATAATGCGCGCGTGTACGCCTGCAGCAGCTTATGCTCATCCACGCTCAGGCGCTTCTTGATCGATAATTTCTTGTACTTGACAACGTTGTCGCAGTAGACGGCGAGCAGCTCGCTGTCAAGCGCATCCAATAATTCTGTGCCAGCGTTCAGCCCCTTGATCTCCCTGATCTTCTTGTCCCATATCTCGACGGCCTCCTCTGGCAGCCAGATTGGCGGCTCGATGGGCATCGGCTCGGAGCGCTCGAATGCCTCGGCTGCCTTTTTACGGGCATCCACCTCGGCCGCGGTGAAATGTTTGCCCCCGCCTTTTTTCCCGACCTGCATCGTTGCTGCTGAAACGACCTGAGTTGGCATCAGATCACGACTCCCGTCCGCCTGGCCGCAGCCTCCCACCGTCCGCCAAGCAGGCAGCCTGAGCTGTACACACTAAAAATATGCGCTCGATCGGGGACTCTTTTGCGCGTTTGAGAACCCCGCCGTTCTATATCCGGAGGGCAAAACTTTTTTAGTGGGGGGGATACTTTATTCATGCCAACCTACCTCACGCGCTGTTTCTGCTGAGTGGCATGGCTTGCACAATGATTCAAATGGACCAGCGTAGAACAAAACAGGGTTGCCTTTGTGCCGCTCCAGGTGGTGGACCTCAGTGGCTGGAACATGCAATCCCTTCACCAGGCAGTGCGCGCACCACGGATGCTCAGCCAGTTGCCTGACGCGGATCGACTTCCACTGGGCAGAGTTGTACAACTTCTTGACAACTGGATCTCGCTCCACCGTTTTAGCAGAGTGCTTGGCACAGCGGGCAGAGCCGCGCACCAGTTGGTGGCAGCCTGGATATGTGCACTCATGCAGAGACTGGCTGGGCATATTGCGTTTAAGTGCTGGGCCTTTCGACCCAGCACTCTCTCACCAATCTGTCTTATTTATCCTACAGCGCTACGGCTGAATGACCAACCCAGCAGCGGTACGCGGGCGGCCTTCATGCGGTCATAGATCGGCTTGGAACTGGTGATCTGGATGACAAAACCCAGGATATAAACCAGCGCCTGCGCGATCAGGCCCGCATAGGTATCGAGATATTCCAGCGTCCACTCGGCACGGTAGATCCTGAGACCGACCAAGGCGATGAAAGCCAATAGGTTGAGGATCGCAGTCCATTGATCGGACTTGCCATCCTTGATCAAGCCGATGATCTTGCCGAGCTGCACCAGCGCGGACACGAGCGCAGCTACGCCGATCAGCGCAGCAAAGCCAGCACCGACAGCCAGGATGATCGAGAGGACATCAGGAGCGGCCGCAGCGGTGGTATGCAGCGGCATGGGCGCAAACGCCATGAGGGGCAGCGCCAATAGGACGAGCACGAGCACGAACGAAAGGGTAAAGCGTTTCATGGATTCTCCTTTTCCAGGAAATTAAAAGCACCCGACACGCGAAAGCTCGCGTATCGGGTGCCAGTCCGATGGTGGCCGCACAAGATCGGAAGAGCGTCGTGTAGGGAAAGAGTGTAGATCTCGGTGGTC
>CALFXA010000185.1 GCA_937928015.1 uncultured Anaerolineales bacterium
CCGTTGGCAATGACCAGCTCGTTGCGCGGGTCATCCCAGGTGGTCTCGGACGTGGCCGCGTCCCACAGCAGCTTGAGCGCAAAACCGCGCCCGCCCGTGAACAAGTCCTTCATTTGCTGGGTGACGGGCTTCTCGCGGATGGAATTATCGGCCAGGTTGATGTAGAGAGTGCGGTTGGCGTATCCGCGCTCGACGGGGTGCAGGTCGTAGGTGTATTCCCCCAACAGGGTCGATTCGACAGGTAAGGTCATGGAAGGTCTCCTGATTGGAAAACGAAAGTCTGACGGCCATTCAGCCATTCTCATTATCCGAGGAATGCGGCGGGCTGTCCATTGATAAACTTCCCTTTCTGCTAGTGCCAAGAGCAACCTCGAATTTATGACTATAATGATAAAAAATGAACGAGGAAAGAGGTGCCATGAACGTATCGGAAGCCATCCGAACCAAACGCGCGGTGCGGAAGTTCACCGACCAGCCGCTGTCCGCCGAGACCATCCACGCCATCCTCAACGCGGGACGCAGGTCGCAATCCT
Source organism: uncultured Anaerolineales bacterium (assembly GCA_937928015.1). Taxonomy (GTDB): domain Bacteria; phylum Chloroflexota; class Anaerolineae; order Anaerolineales; family Villigracilaceae; genus JACPVF01. Next base: position 534 of record CALFXA010000185.1, read on the forward strand.
CGAAGAACACCCAGGCCTGGCAATTCATCGCCATTCAGGATAAGGCCATCCTCAAGGATTTGTCCACCTGCGGCGAGTGGGCGGGACATCTGGCGGGCGCCGCGCTGGGAGTCGCCATCCTGACCCCCGAGCCGACTGAGAAATTCCAGACGATGTTCGACGCGGGCCAGGCCGCGGCCTTCATGCAGTTGGCCGCCTGGGAGCTTGGAATCGGCTCCTGCCCCGCTTCGCTCTACGACTTCGAGCGGACCCGCTCCATTTTGGGATTCCCGCCCGAGTGGCATCTGCGCATCGCGCTCTCCTTCGGTTTCCCCGCGGACGAGGGCAAACTCTCCGCGCCGCCCAAGAAGGGCGGCCGCCGCGACTTGGACGAGGTGGTGCATTGGGAGAGGTGGTGAGGTTCTGGATTAATGGTTATCGTGAGTATAATTGGAATAAATTGAAAGCGCGCCCCTGACAACTTGAGCGAGGGATTGATGGCTGACCACATTTTCATCAGTTATTCGGTTGCGGACGGTTTGGATTTTGCCACGAAACTTTTCAACAAATTAGAAGGCGGTCATCCGCACATTGATGCGTGGCTGGATAAAAACCGCCTGGAACCTGGCGATGACTGGGATGAGCAGATCGCCAAAGCCATTGCCGACTGCAAATGCCTGGTCTTCGCCCTGAGCGTGGATAGCGTTGCCGAAGGCTCGACCTGCAAGCAGGAATGGGTCTGGGCGTTGAAGTATAAAAAGCCTGTCGTGCCGTTGTTGATCGACCGGAAGGCCCAACTGCCATTTCGTTTGGGGAGTCGTCAGTACATTGATTTCACATCCGATTTTGAGGCGGGACTGGCAAAACTCCGTGACCATATTGCCTATTTGAATTCAGAAGAGGGCAAACTCGATGAGTTGAAACACCGCCTTGAGGATGCTAATCGGGATTTGAGAAGAGCCAAGCCCGAAGATGCTCCCCGCGTGCAGGCGGACATTGACGAATTAAAGAAACAGATCGAGGCGCAAAAAAAAGTGGTGGAAAATCCCGAAGCGGCGAAGAAGCAGACGGAGCAGAATATCCAAAACGGGTTGGAGAGGGAGCGGAAGCCGCAGTTGCCTGTCGCCAGTTTCCAGTCATCGAAGTTCATCAACCAGCCACCTGGGGTGGCGCAGACTTATTTCCAGGATCGTTTGATGGAGACGGAGCAAGCCATCCTGTTTTTGAAGAATGAGGCGCAGCGGGTGTTGACGGTGGTGGGACGCGGCGGGGCGGGGAAGACGGCGATGGTCTGCCGTTTGCTGAAGTTTGTGGAGAATGGCGGGCTGCCCGATGACTTCGAGCGCAGGCACGGCAGGGTGGAGGTGGACGGGATTGTGTATCTCAGCGAGGCGGGTTCGCGCAAGGTGAACTTCGCCAACCTGTTCGAGGATTTGTGCAAACTGCTGCCCGCCGCGAGCGCGGAGAAACTTTCCGCGCTGTATCGCGAGCCGCAGACTTCCACCGAGTCCAAGACCGTGCAACTGCTGGCGGCGTTCCAGGGGTTGAAGCAGGTCATCGTCCTGCTGGACAACTTCGAGAACGTGGTGGACGCGGAAAAGGGGCAGGTGAGAGACGCGGAACTGGATGAGGCGCTGCGCGCCTTCCTGCACGCGCCGCACCATCCTGTCAAGGTTATCATCACCACCCGCGTCAGCGCGCGGGAACTGGACGCGTTCGAGCCTGCCCGTCAGCGCCTGCTGCCGTTGGACACAGGCTTGCAGCCCGAATACGCCAGGGAAGCCTTTGTCCTGATGGATGAGGGGAACCTGGTAGGGATCAAAAACGCGGGGGCTGACCTGCTGAACCTGGCGGTGACGCGCACGCTTGGTCTG
>CALFXA010000186.1 GCA_937928015.1 uncultured Anaerolineales bacterium
TGGTTCCGCAGGCGGCAAGTACCATGGTGAAGATCATGAGCAGGCCCAGGACCTTCAGCAGATTGTGGCGATTCATCAGTTACTCCTCCAAAAAACTAGTGATATGCAATATCGAACGGACAAGAGACTCGATCACAAGAAAGTATCTCGCAGAACGAACAACCTCCTTTCGGCAAACTTGTCTAAACAAGTCGCGATTGTATCACAGCACAAAAACCAATTCCATTGTAGGAGCAGATATTTTAAGAAACAAGTAGCGTTTTCATGGTTGACAACTGAATTTCGTCTTGACTTCCTGCAATGCGGCATCTTTCTCTGCGCTAGCAGGGGTCTCACGCTCGATCCGCTGCCATAATTTGCACAACATCGGGCCGACATATTTCGGAGAAACTTTATATGACTGCGCAGAATAATTCACGGCTTTGGCCCAGTCACCGACATGGGCATAGCCCTCAACGAAGACAAAACGCTCGGACGGGTCGTTAGGATAATCGTCCAGGGCAAAAGCTTCATCGCCCAAACGGGTGATCGTTTCCCAATCCCCCGTCTGACGCGCCAGGTCGGCCTTCTCGAAATAGTAGCACCAGTTGTGAGTCGGCTCGGGACCGTAAACCGTGGGCGGGGTCGCCGTTCCCTCGGGCAGAATCCACTCGGACGAGGACAGCGCTGCGCCTTCGCGCATCAGATACTGATCGGGGATGAAGTGATTGTCGCCGTCGATCTCGGGATCGAGCACGCGCAGACAGGCAGGCGGCAAGAAATAGTACGAGACCACCTGCGAGGTACTACCCTCGAACCTGCCCGCCAGGTAATCGTATTTGACATCCAGCCCGGGCATCAGCGCGGAGAGCGCTCCGTCCAGGCGGTTGGTGGGATAAAACAGCAAATAGGGAATCTGGCCCGTCGCCTTGAGGTCGGGCGCATAGACCCAGTTCAGCGCGGCGCTGAGCGAGTTATCGGCATAGAAGTCCAATGCGCCCTCGTTCAGGAGGACCATCGTGTTCGGCTGGAGGCCAGGCGCACGCCAGGTCATCTGCCAGAAGAGAGTCTTTTGCACCTGCCAGTCGCGGCTAAAATCCAACCCCCATAGCAACTGACGTCCCGCCGCCAGGGCGACGAGCACAGCCAGCACCGCGTAGCGCACACGCGGCCAGCGGATCAATTCGATCAATCCCGCCAGGAGCAGGCTGACACCCAGCATCGAAGGCAGGGTGGCGCGATTAGCAGGGAAGGCCAGCGCTACGGGCAGACCCGTCAGCCAGAAGGGAGCGCTGGCAAAGGGCAGCATAATCAGCCCCAGCCCGACAAACCAGCCCGCCTCACGGCGCTTCTCCGCGGATTCGGCCTTCTGCCAGAGCAAGACTGCTACCAGCCCAAAGACAATCAGGAGAACGACCGCAAACAGGGCGATGGTCCGCGGACCATAGACGGCAGGGTTGGGGAGTTGAAAGACCTGCGCCCACGCCCCAAAAGTGACCGTCCACAGGCTGAACATGCCGTCCTTGACCAGATTGCCCAGCGCGGCAGACGGATTCTCGCGCAGGCGGTCCATCAAGCCTATGCCATACACTTGATTGTTGAAGATGAAGAAACGGGAATAGACCGCAGCGGCGAAAACAGCCACGTAGGGCGTCCACAGGCTGAAGGTCCGCTGGATGCGTTTTTGAGAGTCGAGGAATTCGTCGCGCAGGGCCACCCAGATCAGGGCCACACGAGTCAATTCCAACAGGAAGAAATATTCCATCATCCACAGATTGAGGGCCGAGGCAATCATGCCCGCCGCGGTCCACTTCCAGGAAGGCTGATGGACGGCCTTGAGCGTGCAATAAAATGAAAATAAGAACAGGGAAAGAACGATGAAAAAATGGCTGTAGAGATAAGCCGTCCACTGAGCGTTGAAGCCAGGGTAGAGCAGGAAGAGCAATCCCACCGACAGGGCGAATCCCTTGCGCTGCGGCCACAACTTGCTGGCGATCTTCCACACCAACGCCGCGCTGAACCAGCGCCAGAAGAGCGCAAAGACCTGCCAGTAGATCGGCATCTGCGGGAAGACCCGCGTGGTGAGCTGGTACAGCCAGCCCCACACGGGACGGTTGGTGGAGAAATATTGCGCCATCGCCGCGGGGCCCAACTGATAGCGGATCCACGACATGGGCAGGTCGTCCCAGTAAAAGCCCGTCTGCGTCACGACCAACCCATAGGCCAGGACCGCCACCGCCCCCAACAGGACGAGGGGAGCGTAACGATGTTGGATCAGGTTGGTCAGTCGCGAACGAAGCATGGATAAATCCTTTTCTGGGCCGTTGGGCGGCCTCCGCGCGAGGGAAGCCGCCCAACGTGAATAACCAATTAAGGCACGATCAGGGTGCCCGTCTCGCCCTTGAGGGCGCGTCCAATATTCTCGGGGTTGGTGATGAGCGCCTGTTTGCCGCCGTTCTCCAGGAACCAGACGATGGCCTGAATCTTGGGAGCCATGGAACCTTTGGCGAAGTGCGAGCCTTCCGCCAGATATTGCTTGGCCTCGGCCAGGGTCATCTTGTCGATCCACTTCTGGTCGGGCTTGCCAAAGTTGATGGCAACCTTCTCGACCGCGGTGGCGATCAGGAACAGGTCGGCCTGGATGTTCTGGGCCAGCAGGCTGGAGGCAAAGTCCTTGTCGATGACGGCGGCCGTGCCACGATATTCGCCATTGCCAGCGTCAATGACCGGGATGCCGCCACCGCCCACTGTGATGACGACCACGCCCGCATCGATCAGGGTCTTGACCGAGTCGAACTCGACGATCTCCTTCGGCAGCGGGGACGGCACCACGCGCCGCCAGCCGCGGCCCGCATCCTCGACCACCGACCAGCCCATTTCGGCCTCACGCCGCTTGGCCTCGGGTTCGTCCATGAAGCCGCCAATCGGCTTGGACGGATTCTTGAAGGCCTTGTCGTTCTGGTCCACCAGAGTCTGGGTGATGATGGTGCAGGCGTTCTTCTTAATGCCGCGGTGATGCAGTTCGTTTTGCAGGGCCTGCTGGAATTCGTAGCCGATGGCGCCCTGACTGTCCGCGCCGCAAACATCCAGCGGGACCTCGTGCATGCCCTCCGCCTTTGCGGCGATCTCGGAGCGGCGCAGGATATACCCGACCTGCGGCCCGTTTCCGTGACCAATGGCCACATCCCAACCCGCTTCGATCATGTCCGCGATGTGGTGGGAGGTCTCGCGCAGGGCTTCTGCCTGGTCTTCCACGGTCACGCGTTTGGGGTCCTTGATCAGGGAATTTCCACCAACGGCGACAACAGCGACTTTTTTGGCCATGCCTGTTCTCCTAGCTCATGGTGAGGGCCATGACGGCCTTCTGGGCGTGCAAACGATTCTCGGCCTCGTCGAACACGACGGAGTTCGGGCCGTCGAGCACGGCGCTGGTGACCTCGATATCGCGGTCAGCGGGCAGCGGGTGCATGTAGATAGCATCCTTCTTGGCAACCTTGAGCTTCGAGTCATCCATGATCCAGTTCTTGAAGGAATCCTGGAGTTTCTTGCCCTCGGTCTTGTCGTTGGTGGTCAGCAGGGGACCCCAGGACTTGGCGTAGATGACGTCCGCGTCCTTGCAGGCTTCGGTCATGCCGTCCTTGTCCTCGATGATCTCGAAGGCGGTGCCAGCGATCTTGGCCTGTTCTCTGGCCTGCTCGACGATCTCGGGCATGAGCTGGAATCCGGGCGGATAGGCCAGGGTCACGTCCATGCCGAAGCGCGGCATCTGGAGGATGAGCGACTGCGGGACCGAGATCGGTTTGAGATAGGAAGCGGCGTAAGCCCATGAGACGACGATCTTCTTCTTGCGCAGGTCACGGCCCTTCTTCTCCTGAATGGTCATCAGGTCGGCCAGACACTGGAAGGGGTGGTAGACGTCGCACTGCATGTTCAGCACGGGAGCGCGCGAATTCTTGGCGACTTCGTTGAGGTACTTGTTACCGTCGCCAAAGTCACAGTGACGGATGGCGATGCCGTCGAAGTACCGGCCGAAGATCTCGCCGATTTCCACGGGGGTGTCGCCGTGAGAGATCTGGGTGGTGTTGCTGTCGATGAACGCGCCGTGGCCGCCGAGTTGGGCAATGCCCGCCTCGAACGATCCGCGCGTGCGGGTGGACGAGAAGAAGAACAGCATGGCCAACACCTTGTCGCGCAGGTAGGCATGCGGTTCGCCAAGGGCGCGCTTGCGCTTGAGGTCCCAGGCCACGTCCAGGACGGTTTCGACTTCCTCTTTGGTGAAGTCAAGGTCGCCGATGAAGTCGCGACCGCGGAAATTGGTTTGCATAGAAACTCTCCTTAATTTTTATGTTTATCTTCAACTCGTAGAAGCTGCGCTTCCACGAAATTACCATGATGCCAAGTCAAACGAACACCTTCACAAAAACCAAGCGGACCACCCCAATCGGAGTAATCCAAGTCAGGCAGGCAGCCGATCACGCCCAACTCCAGCACCCCGCCGTGATTGACGGCTAGGGCCGCGCCATCCTCGGGCAGGGACTCCATCAGGTCCGCATAATACTTCGCCAGCTTGCGGGAAAACTTTCGCGCCGCGCCGTGTTTCTTCGCGGCGGCAGCATATCCCGCAAAAGACTGCGGCCAGGGCGCCTCGGCTTCCACGTCTTCGCCGTAGGTGTTCATCATCTTCTTCTGATCGTTCACGGCGAAGCCCATCGCGATGGCGGTCTCATAGGCGCGCGGTAGCTTGCTGGTCACCACGCACTGGAAGGGACCCATCTCCGCGCCGACCCTGCGTGCCAATTCCACCCCTGCCTGGGACAGGTGCGCCCCGGGTTTGTCTCGCATGGAATGGCGGCGGATCTCAAGCGTCTTCATAAATCTGATTTTGTCGTTACGTCTCTTTATCGGGAGGCGGCGCGTGCCGCCTCCCAAATTCACAAATCGATCACTCCATCGCGCCGAGGACAAGCGCCAGCAGAGTCATGCGCATGACCACGCCGTTGAAGGCCTCCTGCCAATAGCGGGACCACTTGGTGATGTCCACGTCCGTGGGGATCTCGTCCATGCGCGGCAGCGAGTGAAGCAGGATCGCATCGGACTTGGCCTTCTTCTCCAGCAGTTCGCGCGTGATCTTGTAGTTGGCGGGCGTCAGGTCGAGATCGCCCTTGCGCTCGTCACGTGACTTGGTGTAATCGGGCTGGACGACCGGCTCGACCAGGATCACGTCCGCTTCGCCGATGGCCTTTTCCACGTGGTCCACTTCCTTGAAATCCACGCTGAGTTGCTTGAGCTCGGCCTTGAAATCATCGGTCAGGCTCATCTCGGGCGGGGAGACAAAGGTGATCGGGCAGTCGAACTGGCTGAGGGCATAGCCCAGGGAGTGCATGGTTCGCATGCGCATATCGCCGACCGCCAGCCACTTCAGGCCGTCGATGCGGCCCTTCTCGCGCAGCACCGTGTAGAGATCGGTGAGGATTTGCGTGGGGTGTTCGCCCCAGCCGTCGCCGCCGTTGATGATGGGAATACTGGCCCACTTGGCGGCTTCATGCGGCGCGCCCTGCTGGAAGTGACGCATCACGATCACGTCACCGTAATACTCCAGCATCTTGACCGTATCCTTGATGGACTCCTGATAGAAGTCCCCGGCGCGGGTCATCTTGGCATCCGAGAAACCCGTGACATGCCCGCCGAGGCGGTGCATGGCGGCTTCGTGCGCCAGACGCGTGCGCGTGGAGGGCTGGTAAAAGGCCGTCACAAGGGTCTTTTCCTTGAGCATATCCACATTCTTCCTGGACCGTGCGATGGGTTCCATTTTCTGAGCCACATCGAACACGTGGAAGAACTCATTCCGCTCGAAATCCTTGAGCGAAAGGATGTCACGACCTGCGAAACTACGCATACGAACCTCCTATTCAGATTTGGAAGATTAGGACGAGGACAAATTCTCCTTTGCTTCGACGATTCCTTCGATGGCGTATCGTGCGGGGCGGACGCGGACCTCATGGACCCGCGCCTCCTCCGCCCTGCGCGTTTCTCACTTCAACTTCTCCGCCAGCAATTTCGGCAGGAGCGCGTAAAACTCGGTGGAATCCACCACCTCGTCAATCGGCACATTTTCGTTGCGCATGTGCGCGGTCTTCTCATCGCCGGGACCAAAACCAATCGACGGGATGCCAGCCTTGCCAGCCCAATAGGTGCCGTTGGTCGAGAAGTCCCAGGTGCCCAACATGCGCTTCTCGCCCCACAACGCCTCGACGGTGTGCTGACCGGCCTGCACCAGCTCGTGCGAATCTTCCAGCACCCAGGCGGGATAATACTTCGCGACCGGGAAGACGAACCCGGTGTAGGACGGTTCGTCGTAGAACAGTTCCTCGACGTGGATTTCATCCTGCAAATAATCGGGGACCAAGCCCTTGACCTGGTTGATCACATCATCGTGCGGTTCGTTCGAGGTGATGCGGCGGTCGATGTAGATCGTGAACTGATCGGGCACGGCATTGAGCGAAGCAGTGCGGGCCGAGACGTCGGTCACCGCAATGGAGGGGAAGCCCTGGATGGGGTGATAGCCCATGCCGAAGCGCATGCGGCGGTCCAGTTCGCGGATCTGGGTGATAACGGCCATCATCTTGTAGACGGCGTTGTCGCCCAGGTAATGCGACGCGGCGTGCGCGGAGCGTCCGTGCGCAGTGACCTTCAGCTCGATGCGGCCCTTGTGTCCGCGATAGACCTGCATCTTGGTGGGTTCGCCAATGACCACGAAATCGGGCTTGACCTGCGGGTCGGCGTCCACGAAGGCGTTGGGAGCGATACCATCGCACCACTCTTCCATGTTGCCGAAATAATAGGCGGTGTATCCATCGAGCAGACCCATGTCACGGGCAATGGCCAGTCCATAGACCATGCCCGGCGTGCTGCCTTTCTCGTCGCACGCGCCGCGCGCATACAGGCGGCCGTCTTCGACCTTGCCCACGAAGGGATCCCAATCCCATTCCTTGGGGTCGCCGACGCCCACCGTGTCGATGTGCGAGTCGAAGACGATCACCTTCGGGCCGTTGCCGATGCGGCCGATGGTATTGCCCATCTTGTCAAAACGCACCTCGTCGAACCCGAGTTTTCGCATCTCAGCCTGGATGCGCTCACCCACGTCCTTGAGCTGGCCGTCCATGCTGGGAATGGCAACAATATCGCGCAGGAACTGGATGATGTCCTCGCGTTTTTCGCCGACTCGTTTTTTGATCTCACTAACTTCCTTCATACAAACACCTCATAGAAAATTGAAATTGTAAGGCCGCCAATCAACGTGACGAACCCATGTTAGCCGTTGCCCACGCGCCGCACCACATGGAAGTGGAAATAGCCGGGGATGAAATAACTGAACGTATAAGTTAATACCTTGCCGCTCTTGTCGTACACCTGCGAATGGAAATGCAGCAACACGTCGCCGCGCTGGATTTCCAGGGACTTGGCCACTTCGGCGGTCGCGCCGATGGCCGTGATGTTGGCGCGCGCCACGTTGAGCGGGTCACCGCGGTGGATGAGATAATCCAGCACCGAGCCGTGGAAGGAGGTGGGCAGGTCGTCAGGGCGGAAGATTTCTTCGGGCAGGGTATCCACCAGATAGGCCACCGGCCGACCCTCGGCGCGGACCACGCGTCGCACCCGCGTCACGCGCGTGCCCAACGGGACAATCAAGCCGTTGGCGACATCCTGGTCGGCAAACATCTTTTCCACCTGTAGGTCACTGACCGTGACTTCCAGGTTCTGGCGCTTGGCCATGGTGTCGAGGCTTTCGAGGACCTCCAGGCCGCTCTCCATCACCGACACCTGCCCCACCACAAAGGTCCCCGCGCCCTGCCGTCGGCGGATCAATCCCTGCGTTTCGAAGGAGCGCATGGCCTCGCGCAGGGTGGCGCGCGAAACGCCCATCTGACGGGCAAGCTCGGGTTCAGAAGGCAGGCGCTGTCCGCCCGGGGTATGGGCGATCAACGAAGCCAGTTCGGACTGTAGGCGTTGAAAAGGAAAGTGCGTCATGCGTTCTCCAACACAGGAACAAAACCAAAGCGGGTCACATCCACCAACCCCTTGTCCGAGATCCGCAATTCAGGGATGACCACCAGCCCGAGCAGGCTCAACTGCATGTTCGGGTTGTTCAGGGTACAGCCGCACTTGCGGAATCCTTCCAGCACGGTGCCCGCCTTTTTAGCCACCACGTCGGCGTGCTCGGCAGACATCAGGCCCGCGATGTTCAACTCCACCTGGCCGATGACCTTGCCGTTCTTCACCACCACCTGTCCGCCGCCCGACTTGGCCAGCGCATTGGCCGCCACGGCCATGCACTCCTCGTCGGTGCCGACCACGATCATGTGATGGCTGTCGTGCGCCACGGTCGAGCCGATGGCACATTTTTCTTTGAAACCGAACCCGCTCACGAAGCCGACCGTCACGCCGCCTGTAGCCTTGTGACGTTCGACCAGCGCAATCTTAGCCAGGTCGCGTTTCATGTCCACGTGAGCTTCGCCGTCGTTGACCTCGACGGACATCCGCAGGTGACGGGTCGGCGCCTGATTCTCGATCACGCCGATGACATTCGCCACCATCACCCTCACTCCCTTTCCCTCTCCCTCAGGGAGAGGGGTGAGCGCAGAGGGGGCTTTCACGGCGAAATCCGCCGCCTTGAGCGCCCGCTTCAGGTTAACCGACTTCGTGGCCCAGGCCGGGTGGGTGACCTTGGGTAGGTTCACTTTCCATTTGCCGTTCTCGGCAATGACCTGACCCTTCGCCACCACCAGTTCCGCCTGGAAGTTCTTGAGGTCCTTGGTCAGCACCACATCGGCCCAGCGGCCCGGGGCGATCATGCCCATTTCGCGGGTCAGTCCGAAATGCTCGGCGGTGTTGATGGTCATCATCTGGATGGCCGTCATCGGGGGCAGGCCCTCCAGGATGGCGTGACGCAGTACGCGGTCCATGTGACCGTCGCGGGTGAGAGTCTCGGCGTGCGAGTCGTCGGTGCAGAGGATGAAGCGGCGCGAGTCGAGTCCGCGCTTGGTGATCGCGCCAACCTGCGAAGCCACGTCGTGCCAGGCTGAGCCGTAGCGCAGCATGGCCTTCATGCCCTGACGCACGCGAGCCACGGCGTCTTCGAGACGGGTGCCTTCGTGATCGTCCTCCACGCCGCCCGCCACGTACCCGTGGAACGGCAGGCCCAAGTCGGGCGTGGGATAGTGGCCGCCGATGGTCTTGTTCGCGGCATGGGTGCTGGCCATCTCCGCCAGCAATTTCTCGTCGCCGCCGATCACGCCGGGGAAGCTCATCATCTCGCCCAGGCCGATGATGCCAGGCCAGGTCATGGCCTCGGCCACGTCGTCGGCGCTGATGGTGGAGCCGGGCGTCTCCAGCCCGGGTGCGGACGGCACGCAGGAGGGCATCTGCACCCAGACGTGGATCGGCTGCTTGGCGGCCTCGTCGACCATCAGTTTGACGCCCTTAAGGCCGAAGACGTTGGCGATCTCGTGCGGGTCCACGAACATGCCCGTGGTGCCGCGCACGGCCACCGCGCGGACGAATTCCGTCACGGTCAGCATGCCCGATTCGACGTGCATGTGCCCGTCGAGCAGGCCAGGCACCAGGTAGCGGCCCTTGGCGTCGATGACCTGGGTGCCTTTGCCGATGGCGTGCTGGGCGTCGGGACCTACGAAAGCGATGTGACCGTCCTTGATGGCGATGTCAGTGTGGGGGATGATCTCACCCGATTGCACACTCACCCACTGACCCTGGCGGATGACCAGGTCAGCGGGGACGCGGCCCATGGCCACGTCGACGAGTGCGCGGGTGAGTTTGACGGTTTTGGGCATGAAAACTCCGTTCGTAATCGATCAATCGGAATGGGTGATTTATCCAGCCAGCAAGCGTTTGGCGGCTTTATTATGCCTCTCGATCAACTTGTTTTCGTCGATGGTGACGAGCTGACCGTTCTTGACGACGAACTTTCCGCCCACCACGGTATAGTCCACGCGGACGGGCTGACAGAAGACCACCGCCGAGACGGGGTCATGCACCGCGCCGCCTGTGAAGTCGAGGCGGTCCAGGTTGATGGCGAAGAAGTCGGCGCATTTGCCAGGTTCGAGCGAGCCGATGTCTTTGCGGCCCACCACCGCCGCCCCGCCGCGCGTGCCGAGATACAACGCCTCGCGGGCGGTCATCAACTTGCGATTGGGATCGTTCGAGAGCGAGTAGCCCGTGATGCCTTCCTTGACGCGCGCCAGCAACATGGCCTGGCGGACCTCGGCCAGCAGGTGCGAACCGTCGTTGGAGGCGGAACCGTCCACGCCCAGGCCGACGTTGACGCCCGCCTTGCGATATTCCTTGATGGGGGCAATGCCCGAGGCCAGGCGCATATTCGAGGTGGGACAATGAGCCACGCCGCAATTGTGCTGGGCGAAGACCTGAATCTCTTCGTCGTTGACCCAGACCGAGTGCGCAAACCAGACGTCGCCGCCGACCCAGTCCACTTCCTGCATGTAGCCCACGGGACGATGACCGAACTTCTGCAGACAGAACTGTTCCTCGTCTTCGGTCTCGGCCAGATGGGTGTGCAGATGCACGCCGTACTTGCGCGCCAGCTTGGCGGATTCCTTCATCAGGTCGCCTGTCACGCTGAAGGGCGAACAGGGCGCCAGCACGATCTGCGTCATGGCGCCCAATTTGGCATCGTGATATTGCTCGATCAGGCGTTGGGAATCCTTGAGGATGGCGTCCTCGCTGTCCACAACGGAATCAGGTGGAAGTCCGCCCTGAGATTGGCCGAGGCTCATCGAGCCGCGCGAGGCTTGCAGGCGGACTCCCACCTCCAGGGCCGCGGCGATCTCATCATCCAGCTTGGAGCCGTTGGGGAACAGATACAAGTGGTCGGAGGCTGTGGTACAGCCCGAGAGCGCCAATTCGGAGAGCGCGGTCTGCGTGGAGATGAAGATGTCCTCGGGCCGCAGGCGCGCCCAGATGGGATAGAGCGTCGTCAGCCAGTTGAACAGGTTGGCATCCTGGGCGGGCGGGACGACGCGCGTGAGAGTCTGATAGAAGTGATGATGGGTGTTGACCAGCCCAGGTAGAACGATGTGTCCCTTCAGGTCGAGGACTTCATCGGCGGTGGCGGGTAATTCGCTCATCGGGCCGACCTCTTCGATCAGGCCGTTGCGAATAAAAAGACCACCCTCGGGAATCTCCCGCTGGTGGTCGTCCATCGTGACAATATAGGCATTTTTGATGAGGAGGGTAGGCATTTTAGAGTTCTTTTGTCAAATTTGTGTCTAGTTGTCTGACAAATTCAAGTGTAGCAGAAGTGAGAGAGGATGTCAAACGTTTTCATCGATGGAGCAAAAAGACAATCATCACGATTCTTAAGATGCTTGTCATGCCGACCTTGCTCTGCCTGCTACTGATAAAAATTCCGAATCCAGGCGGGTTTCCTTGACATCCCCTCCCCTGCCTGATACACTCGGGCCGTTCTAAATCTCAAAGAAAGGAGACGCGTCGTTTTATGTCAAAGTCAGCATCGGTGATTGTTGCGAACCAATTCATGGGCGCGTCTCTGCATCGCAGTTAAGCCAGTCTTTCGGTTTTAATCCACTGCCACGGACGTTCCCATGTCCGTGGCTTTTTGTTTAAGGCCGCGTCTTTCGCTGCACACCGAAACGGTCAGCGGAGACTGCCCTGCCTGTCGCCTGCCACGGAAATCCCGTGGCAGTTTTTGTTTTTATCCAACCATTAGAAAAGGAGCATTGCATGTTAGGTCAAGTGAAAGAAGTCCGAAATTCCCAGGCCCTGTTTTCTGTCCCATACGGACAGTCCTTATCGTACCCGCAACAGTTTCGCGCCTTCGCAAGCGCTTTAGGAATTTCCGACCATGAATATCAACGACGAAAACGACCTCGGCGTCGTCTTTCGAAAAACTCTTGGACATTACACCGTCCACACCCACGGGCGAGACATCGACTGCGAACTCTCGTCCCTGTTACGTAAACAACTCATCTACCCCATCGCCGACCCCACGTCGATGCGGCACCGCGTGATGGCCGTGCACGAGATCGAACACATCGATCCCGTCGCAATCGGCGACCAGGTCCGTTTTGTGGAGTCAGACCCCGGGCGCGGAATGATCGTCGAGATCCTGCCGCGCCACACACGCCTCTCACGCGCCATGCCCGTCCCCGGGCAGCGCGTCTTCGAGCAGGTCATCGTCGCCAACGCGGACCAGGTCGTGACCGTCTTCGCCGCCGCCAGCCCAACCCCCAAATGGGGCCTGCTGGACCGTTATCTGGTCACCGCAGAAGCGGCGGGTCTGCCATCCCTGATCGTCATCACCAAAGCGGACCTAGCGGCCCAAAACCGCGAGTTGGACTCCGACCTGGAGCCGTATCGCCGCATTGGCTACACGATATTACAGGTCAGCTCGCACACAGGCGAAGGCCTGACCCAGCTCCGAGAGGCCCTGCGCGGACGCTCGTCCGTGCTCGTGGGCAAATCGGGCGTGGGCAAGACCTCGCTGCTGAACGCGCTCCAACCCGAGCTGGGGCTGCGCGTCAAGGCCGTGGGCCTGGGCACGGACGGCAAAGGACGTCACACCACCAGTCACCTGCAAATGTTCGAACTCGACTTCGGCGGCAGGCTGGTCGATACCCCGGGCATGCGCGAGTTTGGCTTGTGGGATATCGCCCCCGACGAACTGGCCGACCTGTTTCCCGAGATGACCGAGTACGTCGGCCAATGCAAGTTTGGTTTGAGCTGCCAGCACGAGAACGAACCTGGCTGCGCCATTCGCAAGGCCGTGACGGCTGGGAAGGTCAGTCCGTACCGCTACAAGAGTTACCTCAACCTGCGAGGCGAGCTATGAGAGCGCCCCGCCCCACCTTCGGCGACTTTCGCTGCATCCATTGCGACGGACCGGTTTCGAGCCTGTCCCAACTCTCGGGTGTGCTCAACCGCAATCACTGTCCGTACTGCCTGTGGTCCTGTCATCTGGACTTGTTCACCTCGGGCGACCGCCTCTCGGCCTGCAAGGGTCGGATGCGGCCGATTGGCCTGACACTCAAGAAGAACCGCAACAAATACCAGTCAGGCCCGGGCGGAGAGTTGATGCTGATTCACGAATGCGAGGATTGCCGCACGCTTTCCATCAACCGCATCGCCGCCGACGACGATCCAGCGACGATCCTCTCGATCTTTGAGGGATCGCTCTCGCACGGGACCAGCCTCCAGTCGAGGATGATCTCGCAGGGCATCCTGCTGCTGACAGAGGAACATGCCCAACTCGTCCATATCCGCCTGTTTGGTCGGTGTATGGAGGCAATGTCAATCGCGTGAACCCGCAAAAGGCGCTGGTCTTTCGACCAGCGCCTTTTTTTGAAGAACATCCATCAGGCAAACATGCTACAATGACTTTGTAAGAATGGCGCACACCGATTGGGGGTCTCTTGCTGTGCTTTTGCTCCATGAGTGTTCCAAAGGAGTCCAAAATGAAGAGAAGAAATCCCCTATTGGCTGGCTTATTTAACATGCTGATCCCTGGATCGAGTCACCTGTACGTGGATAACGATTGGGTGAAGTTCCTCCAATACTTCATCGGCGGTGGCTTCGCCATTGCCGTTGCCGTTGTCATGGGAAACAATATCCAGGCGTTACAGATATACACTCTCCCAAAGGGAATATGCACGGGCAGCCTGCTTGTCATCATTTACGCCGCCCTCTTTTACTTCGGTATGAACGCAGCATCCGCCCGCAACAGCCAAACCGACAGCGCCGCTTACTACAAGTCGAGGCGCACAGCTTCCACAGATGATCGCGTCGTCCGAATGGAAAAGCTCCTAAAAAAACGAGATGAGGGTCTGATCTCGAAAGAACAATACGACAGCGAGAAGGATGAGATTGAAGCAAAAGAAAAGTAGACTCCGTTGCACTCATACCGTGTGATCGAAAATGGTCAGAGAATGGATTTCTCCGTCCATTTTCTTTTAATCGGACGGGCAAAAACTCCCCCAATTCGACCATTTCTTTTTCCGTTATCTAGGAACAAAATACGCCGCCGAACATTTATAGTGTCGGACTTTATCCGTATTTCTGACTTTATGCGAACGGGCATCGACCCGAGCAGGCTCCAACTCAAGTCCACGATCCCGTGGCAATCCATGGGAAAAATGGACGATGCCGAGCTGGCCACCTTGTACGCCTACCTGCTCAGCCTGAAATAAACTTCGACGCGGATAAAGCCAAAATCGGTCCCCGCCCGGTGTGGCGGGGATTTGATTCGGGTATATAATTTTTTACATAGTGCCGCATAATTATCTAAACTTTGGTTTGCAATTTCAACCTACGAGCGGGGCTGAAAAGTTTAATTGCTTATGAGGCAAGCGGCGACGCAACCGAGACCCAGTCAGGAGGCTGGCATGTCAAAGAAACCAGGTGCAATCGCAATTTTGACAGGCGGAGGGGATGTTCCAGGGTTGAACCCGGCCATTCGCGCGGTGACCATCCGTGCGTTGCGGGAAGGGTACCGCGTCATTGGGCTTCGACGCGGTTGGGCGGGGCTGGTGGATATCGTCCGCGACAAGGGAGCGGACAACTCGAACAACTACCAGGAACTGACCGAAGAGATCGTCAACCGCGCAGGCCGTACCGGGGGAACCTTCCTGCACACATCCCGAACCAATCCCAGCAACGTCAAAAAATCTGCAATCCCCGAACATCTCAAAGACAAGTTCAACGCCGAGCGTAACGACCTGACGCCCGAAGTGCTGAAAAACCTGGATTTCCTGAACGTGGATTACCTCATCCCCATCGGCGGTGACGACACGCTCAGCTATGGGGTGCGCCTGTATAAAGAAGGCATCCATGTAATCGCCATCCCCAAGACGATGGACAACGATGTACCTGGCACCGATTATTGTATCGGGTTCAGCACCTGTGTCACCCGCACCATCGCGCTGACCAACAACCTGCGGACCATCGCGGGTTCACACGAACGTTTCCTGGTACTGGAGGTCTTTGGGCGCTATGCAGGCTTCACGGCCATGCTGCCCACCCTGGCGGGCGCAGCCAATCGCTGCGTCATCCCCGAATTCCAATTCGACATCGAACATCTGACGGAACTGATGAGCAAGGACCGCCTGCGCAATCCCAGCCGATACTCCATTGCGCTGGTCTCGGAGGGCGCCACCTTCAAAGGCGGCGATGTGATGTTCGAAGGCCAGGCCACCGACGCCTTCGGCCACGCCAAATTGGGCGGCATCGGCGATGTGGTCTCCTCGGCCATGAAGGAGCTTTCGCCCAAGTTCAACGGCGGCAAAACCGTGGACGTGGTCAACCAGAAACTGGGATACATGGTGCGCGGCGGCGACCCCGACGCCATCGACTCGATCGTGCCGATGGCCTTCGGTAACCTGGCTCTTGATCTGATCCTGAAAGGCATCCACGGGCGGCTGGTCGTACTCAAGAACGGCCGCTACGACAACCTCCCGCTGGACGTAGTCACCGCCAGCAAGAAGTTGGTCAACGTGGATCGCTCCTACGACACCGACCGCTACCGACCCAAGTATGAGAATTTCGAGATGAAGCCGCTGTTCATCATGACCAGCGAAGGCTGAACAAGAAAATTCACCACAGAGGTCACAGAGAACACGGAGATTCTTTAAGAAACTCTGTGACCTCCGTGGTGAAGTGCGGGGGCCAGAATTCCGTGGCATAATGCGGGGATTATCGACTTATCAGGAGCAAGCAATGGAATCGATCAAAGAACTCTATCGGATCGGCATCGGTCCGTCGAGCAGTCATACCATGGGACCGCGGCGCGCGGCGGAGATTTTCCGCGGCCGCTACCCGTCTGCGGCGGCGTATCGCGTCAAATTATATGGAAGCCTGGCCGCCACGGGACGCGGTCACCTGACGGATGCCGCCATCAAGAGCGTTTTCCACAACGAGACCCTCGAACTGGTCTGGAAACCCGAAAAGACCCTGCCCCTCCACCCCAACGGGATGCGCTTCGAGGCGCTGACCGCCGAAGGGAAATCCTTCGGCCGCTGGGAGGTTTACTCGGTGGGAGGCGGTGCCCTGCGCGACGAGGGCAGCCTGCCCGTACCGAAATGCGTCTACACCACCAAGAGCATGCGCGAGATCCTCGAACACTGCAAGCAGACGGGTCAGGCGCTGTGGGAATACGTCGAGGAGAACGAAGGTCCCGAGATCTGGGATGATCTGCGCGAGGTCTGGCGGGTGATGCAAGCCGCCATCGAGCGCGGTCTGCTTGCAGAGGGCGTTCTGCCCGGCGGATTGGGCGTGGCACGCAAATCCTGGGCGTTCTATCGCAAAGCCAACCTGTCGGGTGCCGTGCTGCAACGGGTGGGACTGGTCTCGGCCTACGCGCTGGCCGTCTCGGAGGAGAATGCCAGCGGCGGCGAGATCGTCACCGCGCCGACTTGTGGCTCGTGCGGGGTCGTTCCTGCCGTGCTGCGTCACCTGTATGAGGTCCTCAATTGCTCCGAGGATTCCATTCTGCGGGCGCTGGCCACGGCGGGCCTGATTGGCGACATCGCCAAACATAACGCGTCCATCTCGGGTGCGGAGGTCGGCTGCCAGGGCGAAGTGGGGGTGGCCTGCGCGATGGCGGCGGGCGCGGCGGCCCAACTATTGGGCGGCACCGCCCGTCAGATCGAGTACGCCGCCGAAATGGGACTCGAACACCACCTCGGCCTGACCTGCGATCCCGTCAACGGGCTGGTGCAGATTCCCTGCATCGAGCGTAACGCCTTTGCCGCCGCCCGCGCCCTCTCCGCCGCCGACTACGCCCTCTTCACTGACGGCAGCCACCGCATCTCGTACGACGACGTGGTATCGGTGATGCGCGAGACGGGACACGCCCTGCCCTCGCTCTACCGCGAGACCTCTGAAGGTGGGCTGGCTGCCGCCTATCAGCGCCGCCGTAACAAGAAGCTGGCTGCCGCCCCTGTGCCTGTCGAGCCGCCTGCGACCAATGGCGGATAAACTTTGCTTCATGAGCGCTGTACACTTCTGGTAATTCGTTTCCAGGAGAAACAGCATGATGAAGCAATGCCCCGAATGTGGTTCGACCGAAATCATCCCTGACTTGTTGGTATTTTCAGATGGCGACGCTGTTGGACAGCATCCACCTTACGTCAGTGTGATAGAACCAGAGCCCGAAAAGCGCCCATTCATCTGGGTGCCGAAAAGCATATCTGTAGGCTTCCGCGCGGATGTATGTGGAGGATGCGGTTATACCCGTTTCTACACCCGACAATACGCCGCTCTATTGGATGCCCATAAAAAGGGCTATAAAAGCCAGAAGTACAACCTGTCCATCCTCCTGCCGATGTAAGCAGAAAACCTTATCCGTAGCACCAAACAGAATCGGAGTTTCCCATGCCTGAGATGCGCCTGTTGAAATGCCCCGCCTGCGGGGGGCCGCTCGAACCGCCGCGCGGCGAGTCCACCATGAAATGCACCTACTGCGGCAACGCGGTGGTCATCCCCGAAAGCCTGCGCTCGGCCCCTGAAACGGCGGCCAGCCCGCAGGTCAGCGTTTTCTCGGGCATCGACCTGAACTCGATGGTCGGCTACGGCGCACAATGGAGCGAAGTCGTCCAGATGGCGCAGAGGGGCAGTAAAGAGGAGGCGGTCAAGAAATACATGGCGCTGACGGGCAACAGCGAATCCTCGGCGCGCTACATGGTGGACAATCTCTCGGGCAGCCAACTCTACGACACCATGACGGGCCAGGCCAGATCGGAAGAGCACACGTCTGAACTCCAGTCACGAGTGGATATCT
>CALFXA010000187.1 GCA_937928015.1 uncultured Anaerolineales bacterium
GGCGATACCTGGCTGTTCGAGTACTCCGACACGCTCATCCGCCTGTTCCCGATGCAGTTCTGGCAGGATGTGTTCACCTGGGTGGGCGTGATCGTGCTCGGCGGCGCGCTGTTCCTGGCCTTTGGGCTGAAACCGAAGGCGGCCTGACGGGTTGTATCGTTCGGTTCATGAAGTATAATTTCACCCGAGGAGCAGAGGATGAGTTCAACTTTATCTTTGGAGGACCGCGTGGCGCTCGTCACGGGCGGGTCGCGCGGCATTGGGCGCGCCATCGCCCTCGAACTGGCGGCACGCGGCGCGGCAGTGGTCGTCAATTACAATAAGTCGCCCGAGGCCGCTGAACAGGTCGTGAAGCAGATCCAGGACGCAGGCGGGAAGGCCGCCGCCTTTCAGGCCGACGTGTCTGATTTCAAGCAGGCTGAGACGCTGGTCAAGTTCGCCGTCGATACCTTTGGCGACCTGAGCATCCTGGTCAACAACGCGGGCATCACCCGCGATCAGTTGATTATGATGATGCCCGAAGCCGACTGGGACGCCGTCATCGACACCAACCTGAAGAGCACCTTCAACTGTTCCAAAGCCGCCGTCAAGCACATGATGCGCAAGCGTTACGGACGCATCATCAGCGTGGCCTCGGTGGCAGGTCAGATGGGCAACCCGGGCCAGACGAACTATTCCGCTTCGAAGGCGGGGCAGATCGGCTTCACCAAAGCCCTGGCGCGCGAAGTGGCCGCCCGCAATGTGACCGTCAACGCCGTGGCGCCCGGCTTCGTGGACACCGAGATCCTGGACGCCATGTCACCCGAGACGCTCGAAACCGCCCTCAAGTTGGTCCCGTTGGGACGCAAGGGAACCCCCGAAGAGATCGCCTATGCCGTCGCCTTTCTCGCCTCCGACCAGGCCGCCTTCATCACGGGCCAGGTGCTGGGTGTGGACGGCGGCATGGCTATGATGTAAGGAGAAACCATGCCCGACTATAACGATACCCCCGGCAAGACCACCGTTTCCCCCGACGTGCTGATCACCATTGCGCGCTTTGCCGCTCTGGGCGTGCCAGGCGTCAGCCGCATGGCACCCGTCTCGGGCGGAGTCAACCGCCTGTTGCGTCGCGGCGCGAACGACGGCGTGCGGATCGAGGTGGAGAACAACACCGTCTACGCGGATATGTTCCTCGTGCTCAAACAGGATGTCAACATCCGCGAGGTCAGCCGCAACGTCCAGCATCAGGTGGCCCGCGCCGTCCAGGAAATGGTCGGCATGGAAGTGGGCCATGTGGATATTCACATCGAAGATATCGAGTACGAGGAAGTTCCCGAGGCCTAACTGTATGAAGTCCCGCACCAGGGCACGCAGCCTTGCCCTGCAAGTACTTTACGAAGTTGATCTGACCCAGCACTCCGCCGTCGACGTGTACAAACTGCGGCTGGAGGATACCCCGCTGACCGATGAACTGGCCGAGTTTGCCCGCCAGATCATCTTCGGCGTCCTGCCCCTCACCCAACCCCTCGATCACGCCATCGAAAAATACGCCCCCGAATGGCCGTTCGACCAGATCGCGGCCATCGACCGTAATATCCTGCGCATCGCCTGCTGGGAGTTTGCCGTCCAGCGCGAGACGCCCGTCAAGGTGGCGATCAATGAGGCGGTCGAACTGGCCAAGATGTTTGGCTCCGATTCCACGGCGCGCTTCGTCAACGGCGTGCTGGGGTCGCTGGCCGAGCATCAGTATGAATTGATTCAACAACTCAAGCAAACCTCAGAATCATAAACATGGAAATCTTCGGCATTGGTCCGCAAGAACTCATCTTTATCGTGATCATCGCTCTGCTGGTACTCGGTCCCAAGGACATGCAGAAGGCGGGCAAGACCATCGGCAAGTGGCTGAACAACCTCGTGCACTCGGATGGCTGGAAGATCTTCCAGACCACCTCACGCGAGATCCGCAACCTGCCAACCACGCTCATGCGTGAAGCCAACCTGGACTTGGGCAAAGAGGAAAAGGAATTGCGCGAGGCGATGAAACCCAACTTCGACTCGAAGCCCTTTACCATCGGCACGCCTCCCTCGGTGCCGACCGCAGGGCAGGCTCCCGCCCCCAAAGCGGAACCAGCCCCGGGGGCGAATCCGCCCACCCCGCCCAGCGAGGAAAAGCCCGATGCTTAGATTCCTTCGCGGCCTGTGGCGGGTCATCAGCTTCCCATTCTGGTTGATCTTCACCATCCTCGCCTTCCCGTTTCGGCAAATCGCGCGTTTCGTGCGCTTCCTGAACACGGAGCCCGAGGAACACCCGCTCGGGGATGTGGTGACGGGCCTGGTCACCGACAAGGCCATGCGCGAGTTCCTGTGGTCGGAGGTCGACTCGCTCCGCAAACATCTTCTGCGCGCGGTCCTGGCGGTGGTGATTGCCGTTGGCATCACCTTCGTCTACACCGTGCCTGTCATGGAATTTTTGGCGGCCCCCATCGGCGGGCTGACCAACCTGCAGGCCATCCAGGTGACCGAGGAGGTGGGCGCGTATATGAAGATCGCGCTCAGCCTCGGCATTACCGTGGCCTTCCCGTATATCATCTTCGAAATGTGGTGGTTTGCCGCCCCGGGCCTGCGTCCGCGCGAACGGAAGTTTGGCCTGCTGTCCATTCCATTTGCCACGCTGCTGTAC
The DNA here is from genome assembly GCA_937928015.1 of uncultured Anaerolineales bacterium. Classification (GTDB taxonomy): domain Bacteria; phylum Chloroflexota; class Anaerolineae; order Anaerolineales; family Villigracilaceae; genus JACPVF01. The sequence goes on from CALFXA010000187.1 coordinate 2,660, forward strand.
GTGGCGGGCATGGTCTTCGCCTACGTCATCTTGATCCCTCCCGCGTTGAACCTGCTGGGCGGCTTCACCGAGATCTCCCAGAAATGGACCGCCAAGGAATATTTCGATTTCGTCAACGGGCTGATCTTCTGGATGGGCATCTCGTTCGAGTTCCCGCTGGTCATCTACGTGCTGACCGCCATCGGATTCGTCAAGCCCAAGTTCCTGGCGCAGCAATGGCGCCTGGCCATCGTCATCATCGCCGTGCTGGCGGCGGCCATCACCCCCACCGTGGACCCGATCAACATGAGCCTGGTGATGGGTCCGCTGACTCTGCTGTATTTCATCAGCATCGGGTTGAGTTACCTCGCCCTGGCCGGGCGCAAACGGCCCGAGTCCGAATCTGAGATCGAGGAGAGAGAATGAACAAAGCGTTTCGCTCTGTGGCGCTCGCGTTGAGCGCAATGGCCCTGCTGTTGCAGGGCTGTTCGTTATCCCTCTACGGACGCGAGACTCCGTCGGGCCCCGTAGTCAACGGACCGACTCCCACTCCTCTCCCCAAAGCGCAGACCACCTTCACAGTCACCCTGCCCGAACCGCTCGCGCCCGGCGAGACCCTGGTGCTCTCCCTGCTCGACGAGGTCACGGGCCTGCCGTACAACGCCACCGCCTACCCCATGCAGTCCGTCGACGGGCTGACCTATTCCGCCGTCCTGCCGCTGACGATGAACGGCATCATCAAATATCGTTACGAACGCCGTGCCTCGGCCGCCATCGTGGAAGATACCAGCCTGCAAACGGCCATCCGCTATCGGCTGTATTACGTCGCAGGCCCGGGCGAAGTGCACGACGTCGTCGCGGACTGGTCCGACAAGGCCTACGCCCGCGACCTGGGCAGCGTCCAGGGACGCGCTCTCAACGCCGACACGGGCGCTCCCATCCCCAACCTGCTGGTCAGCGCGGGCGGAGTCCAATACCTGACTGACTCGGCCGGGCGCTTCGACCTCGAAGGCCTGCCCGTGGGCACCCACAACCTGATCGGTTACGCCCTGGACGGCATGTACCAACCCTTCCAGCAGGGCGCGACGGTGGGCGCAAACCAGACCACCGCCGTGGAGCTGCGCCTGCATCCCGCTCCCACCGTCAACGTCACGTTTACCGTCAGCGTGCCGCCGCCGCCCACCACCGACCCGGGCGTGCCCGTCCGACTGGCGGGCAACCTGCTGCAACTGGGCAACACCTTTGCCGACCTGCAGGGCGGCATGAGCGTCAGCGCCGACCGCCAGCCCCTGCTCAACTACGGCGCAGATGGCCGCTACTCCGTCATGCTCAACCTGCCCGTCGGCGCATACATCCAATACAAGTACACTCTCGGGGACGGCTTCTGGAACGCCGAGCATGGTTCGCAGGGCGAATTCCTCCTGCGCGAGTTCATCGTCCCCGCCCAGGATGCCGCCTTCCAGGACCAGGTCGTCACCTGGCAGGCGGGCAATTCCGCGCCGATCCTGTTCGAGGTCACCGTCCCCGCCAGCACGCCCGCAGGCGACATCATCTACTTCCAGCTCAACCCCTACGCCTGGACCGAACCCCTGCCGATGTGGCCGATGGGCAACAACCAATGGAGCTATAAACTATACGGTCCGCTCAACATGCTGGGCTCGTTCAGCTACCGCTACTGCCGCAACGGTCAATGCGGCAGCGCCGACGATGTGTCCACCGCGGGCAACGGCGCGACGGGACGCGGGGCCGTTACCAGTCTGTCCTCGCAGGATTTGAAGGACGTGGTCACCGCCTGGCAGTGGTACGAGAATCCCGAACCGACCACTCTGGTGGGTGCGGCCATCGCCCCGCGGCAGGGCTTCACGGCGGGCATCGAACTCCAGGCAGATTACCGCCCGAACTGGTCGTACTACATGCCACAGGCCCTGGCCAACATCCAGGCATTGGGCGCCAATCAGGTCATCATCACCCCCACCTGGACCTACAAGACGGTCCGCCCGCTGACGTTTGGCCCCGTGCCCGGTCAGGATCCGCTCTGGGTGGATTCAGCCACCGCCGTCAACCAGGCCCGCGCCCTCGGCCTGAACGTGGCCCTCTTCCCCGCCCCGCACTTCGAGGGCACCGCCGCCGACTTCTGGAAGTCTGCGCCGCGCGACGCCGCCTGGTGGCAGGCCTGGTTCGACACCTACCGCGCCTTCGCCGTCCATTACGCCGACCTGGCGACCCAGACCGGCGCGCAGACCCTGATCCTCGGCGGCGACTGGCTCATGCCCGCCATGCCGAATGGCACCCTACCCGATGGCTCCCCCTCGGGCGCTCCCGCCGACTTGGACGCGCGCTGGAAGGCCGTCATCGTCGAGGTCCGCGCTCACTTCAATGGGAAGGTCCTGTGGGCTCTGCCCTTCACCGAATCCAACTTCCAGACCCCGCTGACCTTCCTGCAAGACACGGACGGCATCTACCTGCTCTGGTCGGCGGCGCTCTCGGGACAGGTCAACGCCTCCAAGCCAGACATGGTCAACGAGGCGGGCCGCATCCTCGATAACGAGGTGGCCGCCCTGCCCGCGCTAATCAGCAAGCCCATCATCCTGGCCATCGACTACCCGTCCGCGGCAGGTGCATCCACAAGCTGCATCTCCAATGGCGCGGGCACCTGCCTCGACTGGACCGCACTCGACCGCCCCAAGGCCGACCTCCCCGCCGTGGGCTTGGACCTGCAAGTCCAGGCGGACCTGTACGAGGCCATCCTCACCGCCGTCAACGGGCGGTCGTGGGTCAGCGGCGTGGTCAGCCGCGGATACTATCCGCCCGCGGCCCTGCGCGACAAGTCCGCCTCGGTGCACGGCAAGCCCGCCGCCGACATCCTGTGGTACTGGTTCCCGCGCATGCTGGGCGTGGTGCAATAAGAATTTTCAAGAAAACAAAAAGAGACAATCACTGGGTGATTGTCTCTTTTTCTTATGGCAGGTTATGGAAGGGTGAATAGCAGAAAATCTCCATCCGTGGATTCCTGCGGAGCGCCCAGCATGGTTATAAGTTGTTCCAGGCGTTGAGGATACTCAGGGATGACCTTAATGGCAACCTCACTTCCTCCATCAAACGCATACTTTGAAACCAGCACATGCGTATATCCCAACGACTTCCAGGCGGAAATCAGATCGGCATTAGTCCGATAGATATAAAAATCATGTGACAGGTTATCGTTGATCGGGTCAGGCTGGACTCGCCTGTTCATGCCATAACTGCGCGGCTCGTTGATCAAGTAAACGAACGCATCCGGCGGAGTCTGATTTACCAGCTCCAATGCCTGGGCATACTTGGGTTGGAACCGTTCGACATAGGATTGCCGCGTTTCGGATCCAATAGCCGCTATGATGGGGTTGCGATACGAAACCAGCAAGAAGAAATCGAGTAGAAAAACTACAATAATCAAGTGAACCAGGGTCGAAAAGATGAAGCTGACACGAAACGCTCGGGTGTCCAATGACTCCAGTTGGACAATCGCACCTCCCAGAAACGGGACCAGTGGAATTAATCCAGGCCAAAGCAATCGGGCTTGGAACAAATAATCGGTCTGGACTACGCCAACGGTCCAGATGATCATGCTCACAGCTGAGAACACCAGCAGCAAAGTCATGTCATCTTTTGAGGCTCTTTGGGCCTTCCGAGCCATCCAAACCCACCAGATGACGACTGGAAGCAGGATAAGAAACAGCGGACCGAAACGACCATCGAAGTAATTCGCGTCCTTGTAGCCCAGAGTCGTCACCAGGGGCAACATGAACAGATCAACAGGATTCCACCCAATCCCACTGTCTGCGCCCGAATACCAGGCTGTACGGAACGAGTCCCAGAACGGGCCGCCAAACACGAAGGGATAGACAGGATTGCCTGTCCAGACCCAATTACGAAGGTACCAGGCAAAACCCGTCAGCAGGCTGGCAATTCCGTATCGCAGAACGGAACTTAATAACCTTGGCCATTGATTCCACAACCAGATAAAAATCAGCGCCAGAATTACTAGTGGCAGGATGAAGCTGGTGTATTTCACCCCCACTGCAAAGCCCGACATGATCCCGCTCAAAGATAGCCAGCCGACATTTGCAGAATGTTTCCAATGGGCAAACGCCAGGAGAGCGGCCAGGGTATAGAAGACCAACCCGAAGTCGGTGTAGGCCCAGGATGCCAGCCAGCCAAGCGACGGCATACACAGAAAGACAGCCATTCCCCACCAGGCGGCGCGAACGTCAAACAGTTTCCGTGACCAATCCCAAATCAGCAAGACCGAGAGCAGAGCAAAAGTCAGGTGAAGCAGTTGGGGTGCAGAATCCAGACCGAGGGAGAGCGGCCAGACGAACATCCCCTCCAGCAGGGACGGAAACCAGTAATGCGGTATATTGACCAAACGCAGGCCGCCATCTCGAATCCACATGGTCGGCACGACCAGGTGATAGAAGAGACCGTCGAAGGCCTCAAACGGCGGAGCCAACGCCAATACAAAGGTCAGGATCAGGTAGGCCAGGGCAAAGCGGGAAACCCATTTGGACCCCGCATCAATCGAGCCTATCAACTCGGACAGAAAATGGATCGCATCCGCTTGCGCGGCGGACAGTTTCCCCATCCGCCAGGAGACGACTACCGCTATCAGCAGGATGCCTATCATCAACCAACCACGCGCCAGGCCTGCGGCAGCCAGCCCAAACCCCGACAACCCGAGCAATCCCATACCCAGCCCTGTCGAGAGAAGCAGGCGCGATGCAGACTCGGACGAGAGTTTCAGAAGCGGCATCAGCCAATAACCGATCCCCGCACTGGACAACACAAAGAGTCCCGCCACACCAACCGTCAAGAGCACAGATCCCAGGCCCGCCGCCACAGAAAAGAAACTAGGCCGCTGGGTCACAAAAAAAGCGGCCAGGATAAGGGCCAGCCAGCCAATAAATAAAATGGGGGATAATTTTTTCACTGCTATTGCGACTCCCTTTTAGATCAGGCGGATTTATTTTTTGAGCAAGGCTATCGCTTCATTTTCACGAACCATGTGATATCCAGCCTGCTGGAACGAAGATATCAAACCAGCGGCCTGCTCCTTCGAGACCAACGCGTAGTCGAAACTGGAGCCTGACTCCGCAACCCAGGCCTCGACACAGGCTGCGTCGAGGCATTCCTGCAACGCCGACAGTTGATCGAGGCGCGGAAAGAAGTCTACGCCGAGAGTCCACTCATAGCCTTGCTGTGTGGTCAGGCTATGACGTTCGGCCAACGCGGGAAACCACTCCTGCAACGGATCGATCATGACCGAGGCCTGGCCCGTCAGCACGAGGAACCTCGCATCGGAAGATGTGTTCTCACGCACCCACTCCAGCATGGCCTGCGGCGCGGGCGGGATCAGGCTGGTGTTGATCAGCGCGAAATCGTACAGGCCCGATTGCACGAACCAGAGCAACATCAAGCCCAGCAAAAATAATGTCCAGCCCTTGCGTTGGGTGAAATCAGGGACGGTGGCTGACTTGCGGACTCTATCCATGAGGGCGGACAGCACATCGACCAATGTTTGTGCCGCCAGAATACAGGCGGGTAAAAAGGCAAAGGCCTCAGCGCTGCGCGGCTCGACGAAGAAATGCAAAGCCAGCCAGACAGGCAGGAAAAACTGGCGTTTGTACAAATTCCAAATCAGACCGATCCACATCAGGGCATAGAAAAGCGTGATGTACCCATCCAGACGGACCAAATCATGGAAGAGTTTTTGGATCGGGTTGACGGTGTATTGCCCGCTATGTAGCACAGACAGGAACGGCGCAGCCCCATGCATGGCAAGCACGCTCCCCCACCAGGGAGCCGTCAGCGCAGCGACACCCAGGGCGACGAGGACAGCCTGTCCCGTGCCGCGCCAGGTCCGACCGAAGGCCAGCCAGAAGAGCGCACACGCGGATGCGGCTGCCAGCCCCGCCTCGGGGTGGCTGAGCACGGCCAGCGCGCCGAACAGCATCGACAACAGGGCGAACGTCCACGTGCCGTGCTCGAACATGCGATACACGGCATACAACGCCAGGATGATAAACAGGAGTCCGAGCGAACGAGTAAGCCCGCCGCCCATAATCTGCCAGCCGTAACTGCTCGGCACCAGGGCGAAGATCATGGCGGCCACCGCCGCGCGCGGACGGTCCTTGAGCAGGGCGTTTGCCAGCAGATAAAAGGCGGGAATCGAGGCGAAGTTGACCAGCGCGGGCAGCCAGCGCAGAACCTCCAAATCGGGGAGACCCAGCAGGCTCAACGCGGCCGCGAGATAAAAGCCGAAGGGCGGGTAGGCGTAGGGGATGTCTGCAAAGTTGTAGGAGGTGAATTGGGGCAGCACGAATCCGTTCGCCCGCAGGTCGCGGATCATACTCAGGAACATGCCGCCGTCATTTAAAGGGAAGCGGGCCAGAAGCGCAGGGAAAAGACGGATGATCAGCCCGAAGAACAGGGCCAGGCCGAGGATGAGGGTCGCCCACTGGTCGCGCGTCAGAGTCCGTTCGGTCTTTTTCATTGCGGAGATTTTACCATTTGCGCCAATAAAGACCTCGGGGGTCTTTCCACAGGGTTCTTTGGTGAAAACTGTACAACTCAGACCTCCGAAGTCTGGACGATGGACTATAATCTCGCAA
>CALFXA010000188.1 GCA_937928015.1 uncultured Anaerolineales bacterium
GGCTGAAGACGCCGCTCCGCACCCAGTGCTCGCCCAGGCGGGCGTACAGGTCCTGCAGCAGGGCAGGGCGCTCGCCCTCGGCCAGCGCGTAGCCTGGCAGGTACACGTACCCGCAGCGCCCCCACGATTGGACGACGGACTCGCCCAGCAGGTAGCCCAACATGCGCCCGTCACGGAAGGCGGCATAGCCACTCTTGAACTTCTTTTCCCATAAGGCCTTCACCGCCTGCGCCGCGACGGCGGGGTCCTCGAAGCGCGCGGGCAGCAGCGGCAAACGGGCGCGGTCCGAGCGATGGCGTGCGGCCAGCACTCTCCCCGCTTCGGGCAGGTGTTCTTCTGTAAAAGGGATGATTTGAGTTTTCATGAATAATCTCCCATCGTAGGGGCGAGGGACCCCGCCAAAACAATACGTCCTGAGCGGAGGCCCTGAGCTTGCCGAAGGGCCGCAGTCGAAGGACACTCTTACTCTTACTCTTCCTCGTCCGAAGCCATCAACTTCCGCACCACCAGCACGGCAACCAGGAAGGCCAGCCCCAGCACCCCCGTGATGCCAGGCAGGATCCACATCAACACGGCGCTGTCCGTTGATTGGATGCGCGCGTCGATGGGCTTCTGCGGGTTGTACAGCACCACCACGTCCTCGCCCGTCTCGTAGGAGGGCGGATTGCTGCCCTCGCTCATCTGGATGCTACGCGTGCGGCCGTCGGCGGCGGTGAACTCGACCACGGGATAGTAATAATCCTCGTAGACATGGTCCTGCTCGTTGATATATTGACGCTGTGAGATGACCTCCACCACGCGCCCTGGGGCGCTGGCTTCGCTGCCAAGCTTCTGCAGGTTGAAGAACGAGGCGATGCCCGCGATGGCCAGCATCAGCAGCGCCACGCCTGTGAAGATGCCCACCACGATGCGGCTGCCCTGGGCGGCGTCCTTGCGCGCCTTCTGCATGTCCTTCTCGAACTCGCGGTCGAACTCTGCAATTTCCCGCTCGAACTGCTCGTCGGTCTCGTCCGTCTCCTCGGCCGTGTCCAGCATGGCCGCCAGCTTCCGCCTGTCCTTCTCGTTCGGGACCTCGTCCAATGTGCGGTAGGTCACCCCGTCGATCTCGAAGGAGACGGGTTCGTCGTTTTCCCAGTTGATTGAATATTTTTTCGCCACGGTATTGTCCCTTTACAAATAATAGTGTCCATCATTGCAAGCCGCGTACACTTTGCGGCGAAGCAATCTCACCCGAAGCGTCAGCGAGGGCATATCGAGACCACAATGCTGCATCGGTTTCCGACAGGAGATTGCTTCGGGCCTCGACGTTTTCGCGTCTCGGCCCTCGCAATGACGGGGAATTTCAGTCTGCCGCCACGGCCTCGCTTAAGACTTCCGAGGTCTCCGAGACCTCGGAAGTCTCCTCGGCCACGCCGTATTGCACTTCCATCTCATGGCGGAACTGTTGCGTGTACAGGCGGTAGTAATGTCCGCGCAGTTTGAGCAGCTCGGCGTGCGTGCCCTGCTCAGCGATGTGCCCGTTCTCGATCACCAGGATGCGGTTCGCGCGTCGGATGGTGCTCAGGCGGTGGGCGATGACGAAGGACGTGCGTCCTTTCATCAAGGCCTCCATGCCGCGCTGGATCAGGGCTTCCGTCAGCGTGTCGACCGACGAGGTGGCTTCGTCCATGATGAATAGCTCGGGGCGGGCCAGCACGGCGCGCGCCAGGCTGATCAGCTGCTTCTGTCCGACCGAGAGCAGGTTGCCGCCCTCGCCCACGTTCTGGTCGTAACCTTTCTCCAGCGTGACGATGAAGTCGTGCGCGCCTGCGATCTTGGCCGCCTCGACGATCTCTTCTTCGCCCGCTTCCAGCCGCCCGTAGCGGATATTATCGCGCACGGTGCCCGAGAACAGGTGCGGCGTCTGCAGCACGATGCCGATGCGGCTGTGGATCGAGGCCAGGGTGTAGTCTGTGTAGTCGCGGCCGTTGATGCGGATCAGGCCTTCGGTCGGCTCGTAGAAGCGGCATAGCAGGTTGACGATGGTGGACTTTCCTCCGCCCGTCGGGCCGACCAGCGCGATCATCTCGCCTGGCTGCACCTGGAGCGTGAAGTCCGTCAACACGGGCTTGCGGTCCTCGTAGTAGAAGTTGACGTGCTCGAACTCGATCCTGCCCAGCAGGGTGTGGGCCTCGACCGCGTCGGGTTTGTCGTGGACGTCGGGCGGGGTGTCCACCAGTTTGAAGATGCGCTCGGCCGATGCGATGGAGTGCTGCATTTCGGCGTACACACGCGCCAGGTCCTGGATCGGCCACATCATGAAGGTCAGGTACGAGACGAAGGCCTGGATGCCGCCGATGGTCATCAAGCCGACCTCGATCTGGGTCCCGCCATAGCCGACGATCAGCCCGAGCGCCACCGCGGCGATGATCTGCACGGTGGGCAGAAACAGCGCCGAGAGCCAGGCCGCGCGATAGGCGGCGTTGTACATGGTGCCGGTCAATTGGCCGAACTCGTGCGTGTTCTCGTCTTCGCGGCCCAGCGCCTTGACCACGCGCACGCCCTGGATGTTCTCGTTATAGGCGCCCGTGATCTTCGAGTTGGTGCGGCGTGTGATGCGGAACTGCGCCAGGATGCGCTTGCGGAACTGCACGGCAATGAACAGCATGAGCGGGATGACCGCAAACACGATCAGAGCCAGCCGCCAATTGATGATGGCCATGAAGGTCACCGAGGTGATGATGTTCATTACCGCCCAGGTCGTGTCCACCACGCCCCAGGTCATCAGGTCGGCCACGCGGCCCGTATCGGAGGTGACGCGCGCGATCAGGCGTCCCACCGCGTTCTGGGCGTAGTACGAGAGCGACAACTCCTGCAGGTGGTTGAACAGCATCTTGCGCAGGTCGTATTGGATGCGTTCGCCCAGTACGCCCGCCAGGTAAATGAAGGTGAACACCATGCCCGATTGCAGGATGATGAAGCCGCCGTAGAGCGTGGCGAGCTGCATCACCCGCGCGGGGTCGTGCCCGTTGATGCCCTGGTCCACGATCTGCTTGTTGATGTACGTGAAGTACGCATCCAGGCCCGAGGTGCCCGCGATGGTGATCAGGAAGCCGACCACCCATTTCCAGTGCGGCTTGAGCAGGCCCAGGATGCGGTAAAACACGGGCCCTGTCAAATTCGAGGTATGTTCCTCTTCTTCGAGTTCAATTAATTCTTCAGCCATTTTCTATTCTCCAAATCAAACCACGAACGTCGTTTTGGCTCATTGCCTCTTCCGACAAACGTAGATGAGAGCACTGCTTTCGTCCGTCAGCGGACTGCGGTCGGGGCCGCCATAACGCTCCACGACCTCGAAGCCGTTGTAATGCAGGAGGGTTTCCATTTCCTGCGGAAAGATGTAGCGCAGAGACAGAGGCGCGATACGCTCCTCGATGGTCTCGCCGTTGGCATCCACCCAGCGCCGATGAGCCGTTTCCGTCCTGACCTGTCGGACTTCGTCATAATGATCGAAGCCTGAGACTTGAACCAGCGAACCATCAGGCCGCTGAACGGTAAACCAATCCTCTTCGGCTTCACTACTGGCAAGGCGATGTGGGTGCGGGAAATACAGGTTGACGACCATTCGTCCGTCGTCTGCCAGATGTTCACGTATCCTGGCAAGATAAGCCTCCTGGTCTTCACGGATCAACATGTGGTGAAACACGCTGCCTGATTCGAAGATCAACTCGAACTGCCTATTCAGGTGAAAGTCGCGCGCATCGGCCGTGATCCACTCGATGGGCAGACCAATCGACTTCTGTCTCGCCAGTTCGACCATGCCAGGCACAACGTCAATGCCAACGACCTGGATGCCATGTTGCGCCAGCGGGATGGTCACCCGCCCTGTGCCGCAGCCAAGCTCCAGGACGGAGCCGCCCAATTCCTGCGCGAGCGCCAGAATGAACGGTCCGTCTGGCTCGAAATCGGGATTCTCCAGATCGTAATGGATCGGGTCACTATATTCGACAAGGTTGTCGTGGTCTGTCATTGTTTCTCCGTTAATTCACGCTCGCAATTTCCTGTTCCAGTTCCTCATCAATCCTGGTCTGGATGTCGTAGATGCGGCGGTACATGCCATCGCGCTGGGCAAGCAATTCTTCATGCGTGCCCAGCGCGATGACCTCGCCCTTGTCCAGCACCAGGATCAGGTCCGCGATCATCACGGACTGGATGCGATGGGCGATGATGAACGTGGTGCGGTCCTTCATCAGGCCGTTCAGCGCCTCGCGGATCTCGGCTTCCGTCTCCAGGTCCACCGAGGAGGTGGAGTCGTCCAGGATCAGGATGCGCGGGTTCTTGAGCAGGGTGCGGGCAATGGTCACGCGCTGTTTCTGCCCGCCCGAGAGGGTCACGCCCTTCTCGCCGACGATGGTGTTGTAGCCGTCGGGGAAGCCGACGATCACGTCATGCACGGCGGCGGCCTTGGCGGCGCGCTCCACTTCCTCTTGCGGCACCTTGCGGCCCACGCCGTAGGTGATGTTCTCGCGGATCGAGCGGCTGAACAGGAAGGGTTCCTGCTCCACGATGCCGATCTGCTGACGCAGGGTCGAGCGCGAGTAGTCCTTGATGTCCACGCCGTCCAGCAGGATGCGTCCGCCCGTGTATTCATGGAAGCGCGGCAGCAGGTTGACCAGCGAGGTCTTGCCCGAGCCCGTCGAACCGAGCAGGGCCACGGCCTGTCCAGGCTTCACGTGGAAGGAGACGTTCTTCAGCACCTGGTGCTCGCCGTCAGAGTAGACGAACGAGACGTTCTCGAACTGGATGTCGCCGCGCACGGGACCCGTCGGCTGGTGTACCCCGTCGAAAAGCGGCTCACGCTGCTGTTTGACGATCTCCATGATGCGGCCGTACGAGACCATGCCCGTCGAGGTCTGCACGATCATACGTCCCAGGTTGCGGATCGGCCAGATCAGCCACACCACCAGTCCCACGTAGGCCAGGTAGGTGCCGACCGTGATCTCGCCGCGGATGGCCATCAGCGCTGCGAAGACGAATCCGAACAGCATCTGGAAGCCCAGCACGATGTCCGAGAGCGGCCAGAACATGGAGTGCATGAAGAGCAGGATCTTGCCCTTCAGGTACTTGCCCCAGTTGTCCTTCTCGAACTTGCCCTTCTCGTAGTCCTGGCGCGCGAAGGCCTTGACCACGCGCACGCCCGTCAGGTTCTCCTGCAGGGTGGTGGAGAGCAAAGCCTCCTGCGCCTGGTAATCTTCGTAGGCCTTGGTGACCTTCTTGAAGAACCACAGCGACACCAGCAGGATGACAGGGATGACCACCACTGACACCAGGCCCAGGGTCACGTTCAATTGCAGGATGGCGATCCAGTTGATCACGAACAGCAGGATGATGCGTCCCATGCCAATGGCCTGCTCGCTGAAGAAGCGCCGCAGGGCATCCAGGTCCGAGGTTACGCGCTCGATGATGTCGCCCGTGGGGGTGGTCGAGTGGTACGAGAAGCTCAACCGCTGGATGTGGTCGAAGAGGAAGTCTCGCAGGCGGCGGGTGATGCCCTCGGCGGTGTAGGCCGCCAGGCGTCCAGAGATGAACGAGAAGCCGCCCTCGAAGGCTGCCAGGGTCACGAAGCCCGCCGCAATCCACAGCAGGGTGGTGGTCAGACTGTTGGCAATGTATTGGCCCTGCGTCAGGACGTCGTCGGCGAAGTAGCGCAGCAGCAGGTAGGTGAAGGTCTTGGCCAGGGCCGAGACCGCCAGGGCGGCCGTCGCACCTGCGTAGGACAGGTGGTAATCGGTCATCATCCGCCACAGGCCCACGAGACGGTTCTTGTTGAGCGTGGTGCGGAAATCGAAGGTGAGGGGTGCGGGTTCGGTAAGGGTGGTCATGGTGAAGCCTTTCGTGATAAAGCGGAACAACAAAAAAGCCACGGCGCTGGGTGCACCGTGGCTTGGGGGCGTAAGGTCGTTAAGAACTAACGCGGGCGGGCAACAGGCGCACTACGAGAAGGAATGGATCCAGCGGGAACGAACGAACTGATACGGGTGATGGTGCTCATGAAGTGCGCCTCCTTTCTTAGAATTTTATTAACGCTCCGAGTTTACCGCGTAGCCTGCGGATGTGTCAAGACTTATAATGAAATTTATGGTGACCCTCTGGAAAATTACGGGGCAGGGGAGCGAGGAAGTCCGCCTGCCCAACCTCTCTTCGCTGGACGCGGCGACGAACGGATTGCCCGACGGACTTTACAGTACCTTTCGGACCTTCCGTCAGCGCACGCACGCTCTCGACCTGAAGACCCATCTCGACCGCCTCTACCTGCCCGCCGCCAAAAAGGGACTCCACCCCTCAGCGGGCCCCGTTTCCCTGCGCCGCGCGATGGCCGACCGCCTGGATGCCTACCCCGCCGACGAAGCGCGCGTGCGCATTAGCATGACCCATCATGGACAGGTCTACCTGGCGCTTGAGCCGTTGAAGCTACTGCCGCGCTCGGTCTATGAGCAGGGTGTGCGCGTGGTCGAGACGCGCGCCCACCGCGAGAATCCCACGCTCAAGTCCACGGCCTTCATCGCCGCCAGCCAGGCAGAGCGGGCGCAGTTGGCCGAGCAGAATGCCTTCGAAGGGCTGATCGTCCATCATGGGCAGATCCTCGAATGCCTGACCAGTAACTTCTTCTATGTGCGTGAAGGGAAGCTTGGCACGACTCCGCGCGGCGTCCTCAACGGGGTGACGCGCCACGAGGTTCTGTCCATTGCCCGCGCCGCGGGCATCGAGATCCTGTACGAGCCGTTGCTCCTCAGCGGGGCGGGCAATATCGACGAGGCCTTCCTCACCAGCAGCTCGCGCGGCATCGTGCCCATCGTAGACCTGGATGGGACGCAAGTCAGCGATGGGAAGGTCGGCGCGTTGACCCAGCGCCTGATGTGCCTGTACGAAGCCGACATCGAGAAACGCGTCGAACCGATCCGCCCCTGATTTCTGGAGGTTTACCGTGAAGAAAACCCTTATTGTATTCCTGACCCTGATCCTTTCGGCGTGCAGTCTGCCTGCCGCCTCGACCCCTGAGCCCAGCCCCACACCTGTCCCACCGACGGCGGCACCGCTTCCCACCTCCGCGCCGACGGTCCCTTCGACTATGCTTCCTCCGACCTCCCAACCTGACGATCTGTTTGCCGCGAACTTCATCACCCTGCCCGCGCCCGTCTGCAATGGCCTGACGCCCGAACAGACCGAGGGTCCGTATTACACGCCCGATACCCCTGAGCGCAACATCCTGTTCGAGCCAGGCATGGCGGGCGAACGGCTGATCGCGGTCGGCTACGTGCTGGACCCGAACTGTCAGCCCATCCCCAACGCCTGGCTGGATTTTTGGCAGGCCGACGCAAACGGCGTATACGACAACACTGGCTACACCCTGCGTGGACATCAATTCGCCGACAGCCAGGGGCGTTACTTCCTCGAAACGGTCATGCCTGGCGAGTATCCTGGCCGCACGGAGCATATCCACGTCAAAGTGCGGGCCCCCAATGGGACGATCCACACCAGTCAGTTGTATTTCCCGAACGTTGCGGCGAACACCTCAGACGGTATCTTCAATCCTGCATTGATCGTCACCCTGGAGGAGCGTGAAGGCTATTACGTGGCGTACTTCAACTTCGTGATCACGCCCTGATCGTCGGAGAATCAAAGACGCCGCTGATCCCAGCGGCGTCTTTATGTTTACGGGATATACACTTCGCAACTGCCTGCATCCATCACGCAGCGGGCCACTTCCTCATCCTTCCATAGCACGCGGAACTGGTGGCTGTTCTCTTGCGTCGTCCAGAAGATCTGGCTGTCTGTAGCCTGACGGAACTGGATGACGTTCAGGTAGCCGCGTTTGCATTCGCGCGGATCAAGGTATGGGACGGCATTACCGTAGATCTTGAGCATCACGCAATAGCCATTGCGGATCTCGTCGAATTGCCCCTGCCAATTCCAGCCGCCGAAGTAATTTGGCAACACCTTTCCGTCGTCGTCCAGGCGCTCAAAGGCGAAGCCCGACATGGTGCGCGGTAGAGTCCCCTGGCTCAAGAGGACGAAGCTGCTTTCATTATAGAACAGGATAAAGTGCTGGCCGTCTGGATATGTCACGGTTGCCTGGGGTGCGGGCGTCGAGCTGGGCAGGGGAGTCAACGTGACGGCCTCTGTTGACTCAAGCGTCGGGGTGGGTGTCTCGCTCGGGAGGGGAGTGGGGCTTGCCTCGGCCTGCGTGGGGACGGGCGTTAAGGTCAACGTAGGGACGCTGGTCATCGTCGGCGCGGGGGTGGAAGATGGCTCGCTCGTCGGGACCAGGCTTGGGGTCGAGGGCAGGGGAGTGGCCGAAGGGGCCGTCGGCAACAGGACAGGCAAGGGCAGGGAGGCAAAGAGTCCAGGGTTCGTGTACCACAGTCCACCTGCGCCTGCCAGCAACAGGATCAACACAATCCACCACGGGAAGCTGCGGCGCTTTTCCTGCACAGGTTTCGCAGGGAGAGCCGCCTCTTGTGGCGGTGTAGCATGGACCGTGGGCGGCGGGGTCTGCGGGAGCACGGCCGCCATGCGTGTGGCCGGCGCAGGGCGCTTGGGGACGCCGCGCCGCGTGAGTTCGTCGATGGAGGTTTCGCTGCGGTGGATAGTCGGCACGTTGACGGGCAGGGGCGGCATCGGCAGCTTGGAGGGAATCTTCGTCACAGCCAGCGCCTTTTCGAGCGCGTCCATCAACTTTTCACCCGACTGGAAACGATCCTTGGGGTCTTTTTCCAGCGCCTTGAGCAGCACGGCCTCGACCTCCATCGGCAGGTCGGGGTTGATGCTGCGCGGGGCGGGCGGCTTGTTGGTGATGTGCTGCAAAGCCACGCTGGCGGGCGAGGGATCGTTGAACGGGACGATGCCTGTCAGGATTTCGTACAAGATCACGCCGAAGGAATACAGGTCCGATTGGGGAATGGCGTCGGCGGAGCGGCGGGCCTGCTCGGGTGAGATGTAGTGCGGCGTGCCGAAGACATCACCCATCGAGCCATCGCGGACTTCGAGCGCCATGCCAAAATCCCCAAGCACCACGCGACCATCACGAGCCACCAGCACATTGGACGGCTTCACGTCACGGTGGATCACACCCTGAGCGTGGGCATAATCGAGCGCGCCCGCAATGGAGCGGCCGATGCGCAGGATGTCGGCGATGGGCATCAATTCGCCCGCCTCGGCGTAATAGGACATGAGCGAAGCCAGGTCCTGGCCGTCGATGTATTCCATGGCGTAGTAATACAGGCCTGCTTGGTCGTCGGCGTAGTAGATTTGCAGGATGTTCTCGTGCCGCCACTGGGCCATCACCCGCGCTTCCTTGACGAAACGCTGGGCGTAATCGGGGTCTTTGCGATAACGGGAGTCGATCACCTTGATCGCCACGGGACGCTGCAACTTGACGTCCTGTCCGCGATAGACTTGCGCCATGCCGCCGCTGCCGATCAGCGATTCGACACGGAAGTTGCCGAGCAGTTTTCCAATCAAGGGGTCATTCATGAGCGGTTGTCTTTGAGGCGCGGAGTTTTGGCGGGCTGGGTCTCGCGGCTGGCGGTGGCGATGCGGATCAAGTCCTGAATGAAGGTATTCATGCCGAGGGCATACGAGTCGAGGTAGTCCTGCGTGACGAGGCTGGCCAGGTCCTTGCGGCCTACGGCCAGCAGGGCCGCCACGTGCGGGCGGAAATCGCGCAGGCTGACCTGCATTATACCGTTTGCATCGGTCATTATGCCCCAAACGAGCTGTTTCTTTTCGTTGTCGTCCTTGGCGGTGATGAAGCGCGTCAGCGAACTGGTCTTGGCCACTGCGCCGATGTTCGAGAAGACCTCCTGACCCTTGAGCAGGTTGTTGATCAACTCAAAGCGCTCGGGCACTTTGTCGAGCAGGCGCTGGACCGGGGTCGGCAGGTGCGCCAACAGTTTGATCGCGCCGACGCCAGCGCTTTGTCCCTGGCCTGCCACTTCCTTGGCGCGGCTCAGGTACATGCCGAAGCCCGCCAGCGAGGCCAGGTACAGGCGCTGATATTTGTCGAACTCCTCGTAATTGGCGGTTCGATCTCCGATGGCGGATTCATAGCGGTCGAGCGCATGGATCGTGTACGCGTGCAGGTTGAGTAGATCCAGTTCGGCCAGCGGCACTTCGAGGTTGAGCGGATACAGGCGCTCGCGTGGACTGCGCTGGCTGGCGTCGATGGGGATCAGTAGGGAGGGATTGAGGTGGTTGGTGTTCTCGAGTCCATGCATAACAATCTGATAGGTGTCATCGCGGTTCTCGGCCAGTTTGCCCAATTCCGCCAGCAGGGTGGGGGAGGGCTGATATGTGAACGCATGGATGGCGCGATATAACACCAACAGGTCGTTGATGGTCAATTGCAGGAGGTCGTTGCGTTGCTTGAATAACTTGCGCAGGCTCATGCAGGCCTTGACATTGACGCGCGCATTCTCTGCGCCGACCTCGGCTGAGATGTGCGGGGCCTGCTGGATCTCGGCCACGTCGGCTTCTTCGAGCGGCAGGGATAGGGGCGTGTACAGCCGCTGCGGGTCCGAGGCTGCGGGGCCGAGCAGCTTGAGGTAGCCCGCCCAGGAGAGCGCCTCGTTGGTGACGATCTCGGCCAGGGCCGCGCCCCAGGCGCCGTCGAAGAAGATATGCGACTGATCGAAGACAAAGGTCTCCTCGGTGTTGAAGACCGTCAGCGGATGATCGCCGACGCCGCGTTCGGCCTGGCGCAGCTCGGAGAGCGGCAGGGCGCGCGTGCGCGTGTCCATGTTGAGCAGGATCGGCGCGAAGCGCAGCTTCTCGATGTCGCCGATCAACGCCGCGTTCAGGCGATGGCGCAGGCTCGGCAGGGCCTCGCGCTTGACGCGGGCCAGCGAGATCAGCCGCGCGGGTGAGCTTGCCTGGGAGCGCAGCATGCCCGCCACCTGGGCGCGGACGCGGTCCACGCGCATGGGCTTGGTCGTGCCAGGTTCGCAGACGGGCAGCAGGAAATAATTTCCGTGCAGGATGATTGCGACGTTTGCCTGACTTAGATGATACGGGACGCGCGTCTCGCCATAGGGGCCAGGGTCGAGATAGGCCAGGATGGACATCTGGCGCTGATAAGCGGGCAGGTCGCTCTGGATGGCGGCATTCAGCTTCGAGGTCCAGATTGTGTGGAGCGGCTTGGGTAACGACTGGAGACGGGTCCCGATAAATTGGTCGAACTTGAAGCGGCGATAGCTGGGATAGTCCATCGCGGCAGCTTCGGCCTCGCGGCGATAGGGACGCTGACCCTCCCATTCACGGAATAGTCCGCGATAGCGCGCCGCGGTCGGCATATCGTGCGTGACTTCTTCAAGCAGCGATAGCGAGACGCGTTCGTACCACTCGTTGGACAACAAGGCATTGAATTGATGAATGCAGGTGATGGCGGCCATGGCCCAGGCCGTGACGCGGTCCACATCGCTCAGGCGGATGCGGTGCTGGCGCAACATGCTGTCGAAGCCGTGTGTCTCGTTGGTGTGACGGGCCGTGTCTTCGCGCAGGGCGTAGTCTACGTAGAATTGCCAGGTGCCGTCGGGGAAGGAGGACTCGGGGTCCTTGCCCGCCAGCTTAAGCAGGTTTTGATAGCCCCAGATGATGGCGGCGGGCCCCGCAAACACGGCCCCAAACTGGACCTGGTCGAGGGCGCGCTTCACTTCCTGAAAGAGCGTGTTGACATCCTGATGGACCTTCTGCGGCGGCGGACGCAGCCCAGGCAGGCGTGCCAGTCCGCTCAGGATCATGCCAGGCACGTTGCCCGCAGGGATGACCTGCGAGACCAGGTCCACCGCTTTGTCCACATCGGGCAGGGACAGGTGCGAGAGCTTCTCCACCGATAGCGTCTGCGCCACGTCGTGCAGATTCTTGGCAGTGAGGGTTGAGATGCGTTTGAGGTCGGCAGAGGAGTCCATTGGAACGATTATAGTGTAAGTCCGCACAAAGGAAGCAGTATGTTTTTCCTATTGACGCAGGGCGAATCTCGCAGGCTGCATTCGCATGATGTACGGCCGTATCTTTTTTGACAAAACAGCGACTTGTGCTTAAACACCCTCACTCGACCGCGAGAGGGAATCGCCAAAGGAGAACCTCATGACCCACGTAATTACCAGCCTGTGCCTGCGCGACAACGGATGTTCCGAAGTTTGCCCCGTGGAATGCATCCAACCCGGGGACCCGAATGCGGGCTGGCCGACCTATTACATCGATCCCGCCACCTGCATCGACTGCGGCGCCTGCGTGCCCGAGTGCCCGTACCGCGCCATCTTCCCGTTGGATGAGGTCCCCGCGGCCTTCCGCGCCCAGGGCGGGGAGGTGCTCAACGCGCCTGGACTCTCGGGCCAATATGACGGCGTCAATCACCGCGGCGATGCCGTGAGCCTGTCCACGACGCGTGTCCTCGGGGCAGGGGAGGTGGTGGACCTGCGTCCGAGCATTCAGGACAATGCAGCATTTTACGGATAATAAAAATAGAAATGAGGCGCATCTGCAAGATGCGCCTCATTTAGTTTATAGACAGGGCAGGGGAGTTACTTCTTCTTCCGTTCGAAGGCCTCGTAGTAGGCCTTGTCCAGTTCTTCGTTCGACAGGTGGGTATACCGCTGCGTGACCTGGATGTTCTTGTGGCGCGCCAGTTCCTGGGCGATACGCAGGTTGCCCGTGGTCTGCAGGACCGAGGTGACAAAGTAATGGCGGAAGGAGTGGGGCGTGATCTTGCCGACCAGTTCCTGACCGAGGAACTGCGCCACCCGTTCCTTGACGATGTTGCGTCCCGTGGTGGGCGTCATCGGCTTGACCTTTTTGCCCGCGCCCTTGTCGTGACGGGCGAAGAGCGGCAGGGCGGAGAGTTGCCTGCCCGAGTTGCCGTCGAGGGTGGCGCGCTGGGCGAGGTAGTCGCGGATGGACTGGATCGAGCGCGAGGTGAAGCGGATCACGGCCTGCTTATCGCCCTTGCCGATGATGATGGCGCGCTGCTCGTTCCAGTCGATGTCGCCGCGCCTGAGTTTGCAGGCCTCGTGGACGCGCAGGCCCGTATCCGCCAGAGTCAGCAGGAAGGCCCGGTCACGGTATGCGCGTAACCGAACGATAGGGGTGTCTTCGGCGGCCTCAGGCACAGAAATCGTCAGATTTTCGACATTTTCCACCTGTTCCAACAGGCGTTCGATGTCCTCGGTGGGGAACTGCGGGAAGCGCACGCCTGGACGGCGCGAACGTTGTCGTATAAGCACGCGCACACGGGACTGGTTGATGGGCACCAAGCGCTCCGAGTCGACGAACTCGAAGAAGCCCTTGACGGCCTGCAGGTACATTTGCTCGGTGGCGGGGGCGTAGACCTTGAGATGTTCCGCCAGCGGAGAGATCAGATCTTCTGTGAGGTTTTCAGCGGGGGTGCTCTCGGGGTCGAGGGAATTTTTTCGGAGCACATCGCTGAAGGCGTGCAGGGCGTTCTTATACGCAAGCATGGTGGGCCTGCTGCGCGCCAGCTTCACCATGTCCAAATACCTGCGCATCGCATCTGCAATCGTCATGGTCTGCGGGTGGACGGGAGTGGACATGCCCTCATTATAGGGGTTTTCCTGGACTTGTCAATGTTTTCGATAATAATACTTATCGAAAACAAAAGGGTAAAAAGAAGGAAAATGAGCGCAAGGGCGCTCCCCCACTCGTGCGCCTTCCGTCCTTGTGAGCCGAAGCGCAGCGCAGGCGAAGCAATCTCCTAATCAACATGGGGGTCGCTTCGTCGGCCTTACGGCCTCCTCGCAATGACGGTGAGATGACTCTCCCCCACCCTACTCCAGCGCGCCCCATCCCTTGAGTTTGTTCCTGGCCCATTCCTGAGTGGGCGATTCGATGGCTTCATAAATGAGCAGCGCTTGTTTCATAAGTTGAATCCCACGCTCCTTCTCTCCCAGCCCATACAGCGTGTTTCCCATATTTGCCAGGGCATTGCCTCGCCGCGGCGGTCCCCAATTTCGCAGGCAATCAACAATGCTTGCTCGTAGAATTCGACGGCTTTGCGAGTCTCCCCCAAGGAATAATAGGCACCTCCTAGGTTACCTAGGTCGGCCCCTTCCCCGCGGCGGTCCCCGATCTCGCGGTCGATCAGCAGCGCTTGCTCGTAGAGCTCGATGGCTTTGCGAGCCTCCCCCAAGGCCGCATGTGCTAATCCCAGGTTGCCCAGATGAATGCTCTCATACTGCCTATCCTTGATCGTACGCGCCGATTCCACGGCGTTCTGCAGCCAGTCGGCCTTTTGCCCGGGCGGCAGGCGTAGGTCCAGGCAGTACGTTCCAGCAGAAGGAAATCGCATGGTTAGCTCTGCAATTTCAGGGTCCTCCACCTCTCTGGCAAGCCAGGCTTGCGCCGCGCGGATATGGTCCCATTCCCCATCGAACAGGCCCAGTCCTTGCAGAATTTTATCGTTGCCTGCCAGGTAGAGTTCATCTGCCGCAGTCATCACGTCCATGAAATGTCTGGCGTGTCGAATGTGGGCAGTCCGTTCCTCGCCTGCTTCCATGCGTTTGCGCGCGTATTCGGCCAGCAGGTCATGCAGCTCGTAGCGCGCGGTCGTTTCGTTATAGTCCAGCAGGCTGTAGCGCATGAACAAGCCGAGAGATTGGGCTGCTGCGGTTTCGTTCATGTCCCATAAAGCGGCGGCAGAGACTTCCATAAATGAGGCTGTGAACACGCCCAGCGTCCGCCAGCGTGTTTTGTCCTCATCCTTCAACTGGTTGTAACTTAGTTCGAAGATTGCCAGCAGGTCAGGCTCGCCCAGCAGGTCGGCCTGTGTGCGGCTGGTGTGCAGGGTCTCCAGGCGTTGGCGGATGTCGGTCAATTGGGCCAGGTAGGTCTCCACCTTCCAATTCGAGTTGACTTGCAGGAAACTGCCCGCGATGCGCAGGGCCAGGGGCAGATTTCCGCAGGCCCTGGCCAACTCCGAGGCGTGCGAATCCGCGCGCGGGCAAAGGGTCCGCAGGAAATCCTGGGCTTCCTGCTCGGTCAACACGCCTAGTTTATGCGAGGTCAAGCCCGCCACGGGGAAGGTCCAGCGCGAGGTGACCAGCATGGCGCAGCCCTCGGGCGGGCGCAATAGCGCGATCTGCTCGGCCGAACGGGCGTTGTCGAAGAACAGCAGGGCGCGCTTCCCATGCAGCACGGATTGATACGCCCCTTGCATGTTCTGCTCGTCCAGGGCGCGCAGGTCCGCGGTCGGCTCGAAAGACAGGATCACATGCCGCACGATGTCCACGGCACTCAGCGGCGCTGTGGTGCCTTTCAGGTCGAGGTAGATATGCGCGTCGGAATATTTCTTCGTGAGTTGATGGGCGACGACCAGTCCCAGAGCCGTCTTGCCGATGCCGCCCAGGCCTATCAGCCCGCTGAGGGTCGCGCCTCTGCCCTTCTCGAAGTCGGCCAAAATGTCCTGGATCTGCGTCTCACGGCCCGTGAAGTCCGCGGGCGGTTGGGGAAGTTGATAAATGCGCGGGGAAGTCGTCGTAACCGCGCCTGATGATTTCGATAAAGCACTCTCGACTCGACGGAGAATCCTGACCATCTCCTACTGCGCTCTTTCCCCCTTCAAATCTGCCAACGCGCGGACATTTTCGCGGAAGGTCTCATCCACCAATGCAAGTTCTTCTGTCAGCAGGTCAACGTAAAACCGAACGGCAAGGTCCGCACGTTCTGTTGGGGAGATTTTCTTAAATTCAGAAAGCAAAACTTCCCTTAAAACAGCAGGAAAATCTGGTGTGGTTGGATGGTCGTAAAATTTCCCCACGGCATCCTTCAGTACGGGTCGATCCTTTTGCTCAAGGTCAACAAAAATGGACTTGGCAAGGTCCTGATCGCCAAATTCCTTGATGAAGCGCTCTTCAGTTATCTGCAAGGCCTGAACAATATCTTGGGCCTTATCGTACTCGCCCCGCAGTTCGTCGATGAAATCTTCGCCAAGCTTGCTCTTGACGAAATTCTCCAAAATTGCCAGGCTGAGCTTTCCTAGTTTTCGTGCGCTGATATCTGCCATACACCACTCCCCTGCTCCGCGAGCAGAAGTCCAAGAAACCCGATGTCTCCATTGTAGAATCGAACCCGCGCCTGCGCAAGTGACATTAAACACGCAAGCCAGGCAACCTCCGCCTGGCCCGCGCCTCCCCCACCCCACTTCCCGTCCTTACTTCATCCCCGCCAGCACCTTCGCGATGACCGCGTCCAGCAGGGCGGGATTCACCTGTCCATCCAGGCGCGCCAGCACTGCCGCACGAATCCTCGCGAACAGTTCCGCATCCGTGGCGGCGGGAGTCACAGGCAACGGCGCAGGGTTCGACGGGCGGTTTGGCTCGTGCGGGTAGGCCGCCACCAGGTTGACCGAGGGACTGTAGGTGGCCTTGGGCGGCGGCGAGGATTCCACTCGCACCAGTTTGATGCCGTGGCGCATGGCGCGCTCGACCGCCAGGTCGGTCAGCACCAGGTTGTCGGTCACGTCGATGGACGTGACCCCGCGCGCCCGCATGTCGTCCACGTCACGTTCGGTGATAAAGGTTTTGGGCATAATGCCTTCTTTCTTCGCGCCGAGCGTAGTCAAGGCGCTCCTCGACTACCGCTTCGCAAAATGCGCTCAGCGTCCGCTCGGGGCGGAGTTATTTCTCAGGGCGTCCGTCGAGTTCTTCCAGGGCCTTGACGGCGGCGTTGCGGGCGGTCAGGATCTCGGCCTCCGAGCCAGACAGCCACATGCGGCCGAAGCGTCCTACCGAGGAGACATGCAGGATCTTGATGTTGGCGCCCTTCTCGGCTTCGTTGACCGCGTAGTTGATGTACGCGGCGGGAGCGCATTCCAGCACCAGCATGGTCTCGCCCGGCACAAGCATCGAGCCGCGGCGGAAGCGGTTGAGCAGCTGCGCCTGATACGGGTCCACGTTGGTGATGATCTGCACCGAGGCGATGAACGGCTTGATGCGGTCGGCGGGGTCCAGGCCCAGGCGTTCGAGCACGATGCGGCCCGCCTCCAGCACCTCGGACTGCGAGTGCGAGTGAACCTCGAACATGCCGAATTCGCGTTCGACGATCTGCGCGCCAGGCTTGGCCTCGGTCGATTTGACGGCGATGTCCACCAGGCGGAAGACTTCGTTGCCAGGCGCCACTTCCACGTACAGCGAGGCCATGCCCTCGGTCGGCAGGTCACCCTGAGTGATGGTGCCCACGAAGGCCGCGTACTGCGGCTGCATGCGGTCGAGATAGGAGTACACGCGTAATGAAAATTGTTGATTCTTGTCTGCCATTGACAGGCTCCAGTTAATTGTTGTGCATGGCAATGCCGAGCGGCGTAACGAACAACGGATTGCCAGGCAAAATGGTTTCGATGCCAGTCATCTCCTGGATGACTTTATCCATTCCTGGATAGGCGCAAGTGCCGCCCACCAGGTAAATATGTTCGACCTTGTGGCCCGCGATGTGGCGGTTGATGATGCTGCCGACCTTTTCCATCACGGGGCGGATGACGGGAAACAGGCGCGTCTGCTCTTTGGGGTCGATCTTGAGCGCCTCCGCCTCCTCGAAGCTGGTCCCCGTGGAACCAGCGATCACCAGCGAGAAGTGGGTCCCGCCTGTCGGCTCGTCGGCGGTGTACACCACCTCCCCATCACGGAAGATGGCCACGCCCGTCGTGCCGCCGCCCACATCCACAACGGCGCCATCCCGCACCTGCAGGACGTTGTTGGCGGCAGTCGGCTCGTCGATCAGGCCCGTGCAGTCCAGCTCAGCGCCGTACAGCACATTGGCTGTGGCGCGGACCTCCGCCTGCGGCACGCCTGGTGGATAGGCCGAAGCGGCCGAGGTCAGCTCGAAGCCGAGCTTCTGCTCCACCCGCGCCTTCATCTTGCGCAGCAGGTCCACCGCGCCGACGAAGTCCACCACCAGGCCGTCGCGTGTCACCTGCGCGAACTGATACTCGCCTGCGATGGGCTGATAGTTCTCGTCCAACACCACCAACACGGTGTAAGCAGTACCCAAGTCTACGCCTACGTGGACGGTGCCACGATAGACGCCATTGGGCAGCAACAAGTCAGGGTCAGGATGCCAGCCATTGGCTCCAGACATGACCGCATCCGTGCGGGTGAGAAGGTCAGAGAGGTTCGGGTTCATAAAATGCTTATGTCATTGCGAGGAGGCCGTAGGCCGACGAAGCAATCTCCTGTTCCATGAGGCTGCTTCGCTCCGCTCGCAGCGACATGGTTACAACTTTCCTGCTTTCCAATACAATTCCAGCACATACACCGCTGACGAAAAGCGGTTGAACGCCTGGGGCAAATTGGCGATCGGGCCTGCTTCCAGCGCGACCACTTCCACTTCACGCGCCTGGGTGCGCAGGACGTTCAGCCAGTGCAGCATTTCATGGTCTTCTGGCCCTGGCACGATGTGCTGAATTCCGAGATGACGGTCGGGCCAGTGCGAGATCTGGTGCAGTTCTTCCTCGCTCTTGCCCAGCAGCGTCAGCGGCGCGACGGGGCGCATATTGTACTCTGCGCTCATGATCTCACGGCAATACGCAGCCAGCGTGTCGAGGTGACCTGCCAGCGCGCCCATGCCGAATCCGCGTGCCTTGGAGGCCGCCAGCATGACAAACGCATGCAGCGAGTCAACCCGTCCACGCAGGACCAGCCTGGGGGTGGTCTTCGGGGCGAAGTGACCCGCATCGAGCTGAGTCATGTGCTCGGGCTTGTGCTTGATCGGCTGTCCGCATTCGGAGCAGACAGGCACAGGTCCGCTCAAGACAACGGGAAACGTCCCAGGCTTGTTCCAATCCGCAGACGCCATTTCGCTGGAAGTTTGAAATTCGATCTTGTGGTTGCGCAAAAACTCGCGCGCCGAATCCGAGAAGCGCGTCTCGGGCGGGAAGGCAGGCAGCCGCCCGCGTCCGTTCTGCCACAGTTCGCGCAGTTCGCTCTCGGTGATGATCGTCATTTCTCGTTCCAGTTGACGGGGAAGACCACGTACACAAAACGCGTGTGACTGGGCGTCCCAAACGTGATGCTCGAACCCTTGGGGATGTAGATCGTATCCCCTGGGCCGCCGCGCACCTGTTCCGTTCCGCGCGCGATGACCAGTTCGCCTTCGAGCACGATGTCGATCTCGTCATAGGTCAACGTCCAGGCCATCTCGCCCTTGTCGAGCGACATGTAGCCCGCGCCCATCGGCGAGCGATCCTGAGTGACCACCACATCCTTCAAGCGGACGTTCGTGCCTGGGGTGGCTGGCCCTTCGAGGAACGGGTCCAACTGGACCCCTGCCCCACGCACGACTTTCAGCGGGGGCAGACTCGGGGGGATGGGCATCGGTTTCGACGTTGAGCCTGATTCCGTACCGCGAATCACCTTCACGCCCAGAGCGTATGCGACATCGGTCGCCTCGGGCGTGATGATATCGCCCTGGCCGAGCACCAGCGTGTTGGAACGCTCGCGCGCCAGGCGGCGAATATCGTCGGCCGTGAACAGTTGACGCGGCATCGAAGACGTATTCCGTTTTACGCGCTACGGACTACTTCTCTTTGTTGCGTCCGCCGAAGGAGCCCTTGGTGTTCTGGGGCAGGATCATCTCGACGTCGGCGTGCGGGCGCGGGATCACATGGACCGAGGCCAGTTCGCCAACGCGCTTGGCAGCGGCGGCGCCAGCGTCCGTGGCGGCCTTGACGGCGCCCACGTCACCGCGCACCATCACGGTCACATAACCGCCGCCGACATACTCACTGCCGATCAGGGTCACGTTCGCGGCCTTGACCATGGCATCGGCGGCTTCGATCGCGCCGACGAGACCCTTGGTCTCAACCATACCTAAAGCAATCATGGAAACATCTACGGGCATT
Source organism: uncultured Anaerolineales bacterium (assembly GCA_937928015.1). Lineage (GTDB taxonomy): Bacteria > Chloroflexota > Anaerolineae > Anaerolineales > Villigracilaceae > JACPVF01. The sequence goes on from CALFXA010000188.1 coordinate 19,886, forward strand.
GTCGTAATCTCCTTTTGAGAGTTTGGTTTCCGATTAGACATCGGATGTCAGGGTTGAAACGAGTTCGAGCCCTGAAATCTGAGTTCCATCGGGTGTCATTGCGAGGGCGTCAGCCCGAAGCAATCTCATTGAAAGAGGGGATTGCTTCGGCGGAAGAACGCCGCCTCGCAATGACGAAAATGCTATTTCTTCAATTCCATCAGCACCCTGCGCACGATCTCCTCGACCTGTGCATCCGCCGATGGCGACGCAGGCATCGGCGCGGGAGCGGAATATCCGCCGCCCGAGAAGGCGCGCCGCTGAGCAGGGTCATCGGTCGAGCCTGGGGCGAAGGCGGCAGGCGGCGGAGCCTGAATCTCGTAAGCCAGGCGCTTGACGTTGTACAGGTGATGCACGGAGATATTGTCACCCGTGATCGCGCCGCCCACGCCGCCCGAGCCGAGCGTCATCGACGGGCTGACGCCCGTGGTGTAGCCCGTCGCGCCGAGCGTGCCGAAAGTGTTGACCAGAATGCGGAAGACGGGCTTCTCCAGGCCAAATTGCATGATGACGTTATTGTCACGCGCATGGATGACCAGCGAGTGTCCACGCCCGCCGTAGTTGATCAGCTCGATGGAGCGCTCGCAGCCCTCTTCCCAACCGTCCACCTCGTACCAACCGAGGACGGTGGTCAGCTTCTCACCCGAGAGCGGCTCATCCTTGCCGACCCCTTGCAGTTTGCAGACAATGATGCGCGCCCAATCGGGGACGTTGATTCCGTACATCTGCGCCAGTTGCTGCGGGCTCTTGCCGACCGACTTGGGATTCGGCAAATGGCCGACGAAGAGATTCCTTGCTAGCACTTTCGACGTGGCCTCGTCGGCGAAGTAGGCGCCTTCGGCCTTCATCAACTCTTCGAGTTGAGCTGCAATGGGACGGTCAGCTACTACGGCCTGCTCGGTGGCACAGATGACCGAATGGTCGAAGGCCTTGGAAGCCACGATGTATTTGGCTGCGCGCTGGATATCCGCCGAGCGATCCACGTAGACGGGCACGTTGCCAGGACCGACGCCGTAAGCGGGCTTGCCCACCGAATGCGCCGCGCGGACCATGTCCGAGCCGCCCGTTGCCAGGATTAGCGCTACGTACTTATGTTTCATCAATTCCTGCGTGCCAGGCAGGGTGATGCGCGTCATGCACGAGACCAATCCCTTGGGCATGCCCGCGCGTTCGCCCGCTTCCGCCATGATGCGGATCGTCTCTGCGGAACATTTGGCCGCCGAGGGATGCGGGGCGACCACGATGGCGTTGCGAGCCTTGACCGAGATCAAGGTCTTGAACATGGCCGTCGAAGTGGGGTTGGTGGACGGGGTCAACGCGGCCACGACGCCCATCGGCCAGGCGATGTCGTAGGTCCCCTTTTGCGGATCGTTGCGGATGACGCCCACCGTGGGTACATCCTTGATCGTGTTCCACAGGATCTGCGAAGACAACAGGTTCTTCAGCACCTTGTGTTCAGGCACACCATAGCCCGTTTCCTCGTTGGCCATGCGCGCCAGCGATTGGGCGTTGTCAACGGCGGCCTGGGCCATCGCGGCGCACACGCGGTCCACCTCAGCTTGCGAGGCGTGCAGGAACTTGCGTTGGGCGTCGCGCGCCTGGGTCGCCAGGGTGCGGGCTTCTTGGATGGAGAGCAGATCACTGTCGAGTTCGGTCATATCTTTTATCCTCGCGTTTCGACTTCGGCCCTTGACAAACTCTCGGGCCCCCGCTCAACGCGTATGAGATCAATAATTGAACGGTTGGTTCGCAACCTCAAGCACTTTGTTCTGGAACGCGGCCACGGCGGCGCGGCAGGCAGGCTGGTCACCTGTCAGCATGACGCCCATGTAGTTGGTCTCGGAGGGCGGCATGGTCAGCGCGCAAATCTCCACGGCGGCGGACTTGAGCGCCGCATCCAGCGCCACCAGGCCTTCCATCGGTGGAGCGACCAGGTACGCGATCGGCGAGCCAACGGGAATGTTGCAGACCTTCGAGAGGTAGGTGCCCGTGCGCGAAATCAAATGCGGGAAGAATGCAATGGACGCATCCTCGTTGGCCGAATACCAGATGGCCTTCGTCTGGATGTAATCCACCGCCGCGTTCAGTCCCGCGCGGACCTCGGCGGGGTCGGGTCCCGCCAAAATAGCCATGATCTCACCCGAGATCAACCCCGAGGAATGCTTCGCGCCTGCGTAGAACGAGTGCGCATACACCACTTCCACGTCGGCCATCTTGGTGGCTTCGTCGATGGCGGTGTAAGTCGCGTCATCGTTGTCGACGGTCAGTAGGCCGATGGAGCGCTGCTCGGGTCGAAGCTTGAGCTGCTCGGCAAAATTCCGCTCCACCTGGGGAATCAGTTGGACAGACAGGGGCGTTCCGTAGATCGGGTCGAGGATGGCCATAATTTATCCTTGTATCCGTCCTGAGCGGAGCCGCGTGATTTTCGCGGCGCAGTCGAAGGACAAGCTTACTTGGAACCTCGCCCTTCGACTGCGTTCCTCGCGTTGCTCGTCTCTCCGCTCAGGGCGAAGATTCATTTCGCCATTTTCAACTTGACACCAGAAGCCTGATGTTGACGCATCTTCTGGGCAATTTGTACCACAAACGCACCCGCTTCGAGCGGATTGGTGCCGCCGTTCTCGAAGATGTTACAAACGACATCGCGGTCGGCGTCGGTATCGCCGTATTTGGGTTTGTAGCCCATATAAGCGCTCATCGACTCGGCGCGACCCAGCCCAGGTCGCTCACCGATCAGCAGGATAACCACGTCGGGCTTGATCGCCTCGCCGATATCGTTCATCACGCCCACGCGTGCGTACTTGACGAAGAACGGCGTGCCGAAAGTCAGGCCAGCGGATTGTACACCCTGTCGGACGACGGGGAACATCTGCCGCAGGTTGGCTTCGACCGCCGCCGCCGACAACCCACCCCCTACCACTATCTGCACGTTGACGTTCTTCTGGCATTTCTCGTTGAGAGTACGCTTGGCCTCGTCGTTAAGCAGGCGGCCCAGGTCAGGGCGCAGCAGGTATTCCTGCTTGTTGCTGACCTTCGTTTGAACGGTAAACAGGTTGAACTCGTCCAGCAGGCGCTGATCGACGTCGCGGTAGAGCGCGTCCTGGGTGACGGCGTGGTCGCCCTGGAAGAGCAGCAGCGAGGCGGTGCGATAACGCGGACCTGCGCGTCCCACACCGATGCGGGCCGAGGTGGAAGCCATCAGTGCCCGCACGCCGTTGGAGTCTTTGGCATTGGTTACGCGCGGAGTCAGGCGCGCCTCGGGCGCGGTCGGGTCAGGCAGGTCGATGGTCAGGGAACCGCCAAAGCTGGAGGGTCTGGCGGAAAAAGTCTGGGGGGTGGATGGAGTCCATGCAGCGGGAGCAGCCGTCGGCGCGGACGGTTGGACGGCTCCCGAGGCTTTCAGCTCACGGACGATGGCTTCTACGATCGCGGCAAGTTTGGCATCATCCATGATTACCTCTTGAGGAAGAAGGACGGGTCGCCCGCTTTTTCAGTCAACACGCCATTGCGGATTAGGCCAAGGTCTTCCATCCATTTTTCGAACTCGGCAGCAGGACGCAGCTTGAAGAGTTGGCGCAGGGTGGGCGCGTCGTGGAACGATGTGCACTGATACGAGAGCATCGAGTCGTCGCCCATCGGCACGCCCATGAAGTAGTTGCAGCCCGCCGCCGTGAGCATGACCGCCAAATTCTCGATGGCGTTCTGGTCGGCGCGGGCGTGATTGGTGTAACAGGCATCCACGCCCATTGGGATGCCCGTCAGCTTGCCCATGAAGTGATCTTCGAGTCCCGCGCGCTGAATTTGGCGGGCGTCGTACAAATATTCGGGGCCGATGAAGCCGACCACGGTGTTGACCTGGAAAGGATGCCAGCGTTTGGCCAGACCATAATTGCGGGCTTCGAGCGTGAGCTGGTCCCAGCCGTTATGGGCTTCAGCCGAAAGCGCGGACCCCTGGCCTGTTTCGAAATACATGAAGTTGGGCCCCTTGGGGAAGCAATGTTTCTTGGCGAGTTCGTAGGCCTCGTCCAACATGCCAACCGAGATGCCGAAGGATTCGTTGCCCTTCTGCGACCCCGAGATGGACTGGAAGACCAAGCCAACAGGCGAACCCGATTGCATACATTTCATCTGCGTGGTGACGTGGGCCAGCACGCAGTTCTGGGTGGGGATATTCCAGGTCTTGATGACATCATAGGTCATGTCGAGCAGGCGCGCGACGGAGCCGTATGAGTCGTCCACGGGATTGATGCCGATGACCGAGTCTCCTGAGCCATAGGACAGACCCTCGTAAATCTCGGCGCGGATGCCTTCAGGCGAGTCGGTGGGATGGTTAGGTTGCAGACGGCTGGAGAGAGTCCCAGGCGCGCCGATGGTGTTATTGCAGTGTGCCGTGACGGGGATTTTCTTGGCGGCGTACATCAAGTCCATGTTGGACATGAGCTTGGTCACCCCTGCGACCATCTCGGCGGTCAGGCCGTCCGAAGTGCGGCGGATCATGTCAGGCGTGGTAGTGTCAGCCAGTAGCCATTCGCGGAAATCGCCGACGGTCATGCTCTTGATCTCGGCGTAGACCGACTCATCCACGGCATCCTGGATTACGCGCGTGACCTCGTCCTGGTCGTAGGGTACAGCAGGAGTCTCACGCAGTACACTCAAGGGGACTTCCGCCAGCACGAGACGCGCGGCCACGCGCTCGGCGGCCGTTTCCGCGCCGACGCCCGCGAGGCGATCTCCCGACTTCTCCTCGTTGGCTTTGCCCATCAGGAGGCGGATGTCAGGAAATTCGTAGGTCTTGCCGTGTAGTTTCGTGCGGAGAAGCATAATATTTACCTTTTCACCGCGAGATAAGTCTACTTTTTAGCCAAGCTTGAGATCACTTTGGCGGAAGAATACCGCAAAACTTTAATGATAAAAGATCAACGTCTTGACGCTCAAGGGAACTACACGGCCATCCATGAGCGGGGTGCCCACGTCGATGTAGTCACCTTCCGAAAGACCGACCTGGTCGATCACCAGCAGGGAGCGCTGCGGCGCGAGTCCCTTGACGGTCTGGCCCAGCGCCTGGGCATAGTCTCTTTCGATAATAATGACGAGCGGCCTGTCGGAGGGCATTGCGCCCGAGAATTCCCGTAGACCGTTCGCCAGTTGTGTTAACGAAGTATAGTCCAAAGGACGATTGAGTTCAAGCGCAATCGCGAACAGGTCGGTGGTGAGGTTCACGTCCCAGCGGCGCACGGCGGCGGAAATGGCCGAGGCGACGGAAGCAGGTTCCAGGTCCGCGGGGAGCATGGGGCGGATGACGGGCACGTTCTTCATCGGTAGGATCTGCCGCTCTGCCCAGATCGTCGAACCCGAGAGCGTCACCGTCTGCGTGCTGGCTCCCAGCACCGTGGCGCGCAACGTCTCTGCGGGTTGGACCACCTCGTAGGCGCTCAAGGCGGGATGTCTGCGCAATGACTCGGCCAGCAACGGACCCACGTCATCGTGACGGGTCGCGTCGGCCACCGAGTTGATTTGAATGGGATTGAAATAATAGTGCCCGATGCCGCCCGAGAACATCAGCACCGTGCCGCGCCCTGAGACGGTTGTTGGCGGGGTGAGATACAACTTCTGCGCCAGCGGCGAGGATGTGCCCTCGACCAGTTCGAGGGTCATGTCGGCCATGCGGTCGGTGAAGCGTCGCAACTGTTCGAGCGTGGGTGACGACCCGACCTCAAACTGGATGCCGACGTCGGCCAGAATGTGTTTGGCGGGATCGGCGATGTGGCGGACCCGTCCGCTGCTGTGCTCGACCTCAAGGATGCGCCCGCCATAATTCATGGCCGCCGCGCTGACGAAGGTCCCGCTTTGGAAGGTGGCGCTGTTGGCGCTGCCGCCGCCGATGTCCACGTTGGTCACGGAGGTGTAATGGGCCTGCGAATACTGGGCCGCCCCTGCCCCCTTTCCCGCGATGAGACTCTCCACGTTCGGTCCCGCCACGCTGACCACGAACTCACCCGCCAGCCCCGAAAGCGCGCGCAGAATCTCATCGGCGTTTTTCTTCTTGGCGGTCTCGCCCGTGATAATGACCGCACCCGTTTCGACCTGCTTCGGGTCCACGTTGGCGGCGGCATACTCACGACGCACGATCTCGTGGAGCCTGTCGGCGTCCACAGTTTCGTAATCTTTGAGCGGAGTAAAGACAATGGGGCTTTGATACAGCACTTCGCGGCTGGAGATGTTGATACGCGGAATTTGCCCGGGCCGCGCCACATCAGTCAGGCCGAGGCGCGAAAAGATGATTTGCGTGGTCGTGGTCCCCACATCCACGCCGACAGAAAGGAGGGCGCGAGAGTCACTCATAAGGCATACGCCGCTGCGAGGACGAGGTCCGAAACAATCTCCCGTTCATTCGAGGAGATTGCCTCAGGCGGAAAAAGCCGCCCTCGCAATGACATCTACTCTTTCCTGTATGTGACCTTGCCGCTCAACTCGAGCGAGTCAATTACACCCACGATGACGGCATCCACGGGGGCATTATTGGTCTGGTTAGTGTAACGGGCCGAGGAGCCGTCTGTGACGAGAACCAGGTCGCCCGTCCCAGCGCTGACCGTATCCACCGCCACGTACGGTTCGCCTGTCACCTTGCCAGCCGTGTCCGTATTTCGCACAATCAACAATTTGCGCCCGCTGATGGAGGCGTCCTTGATGGTCGAGATGGTCGAGCCGATCACGAGTGCGATTCGCATGATTGCCTCAGGAAATGCCAGGATGAGTGAATTTTATCCCAATTCACTCATCCTGGTGATGCTATTCAGGCTTTAGTCGTCGCCAGCCGACATCTCGGCTTCGATCTTGCGCAGGTCCGATTCGGCACTGGCCTTGGGACCCGTAAAGCGGTGCTTGGCGTCCACCTGCCAATAGATGAACATGAAGACCGCCAGCAGAATGATGGACCAGCCAGCCAGTTCATTCGGCGGGATGGAGAACAGGACAGTGATGAAGATGATCCAGGCTAAAGCCAGCACATTGAGGATCGCGCCCCAGCCTTTGAGGCTCCAGGGAGCGTGCTCGGGCGTGGTGTATTCGCCCTTCTTCTGCAATTTGTTACGCAGGTTCAGGAAGATCGGAATGCCGTATGCCAGGTAGAGCGCGGTCGTGCTGACTGCCACGATAACCGAGTAGACCGCCGAGTAGACGGTCAGCAGCACGGCCAGGATGCAGGTAATCAGAATGGACCAGATCGGTGTGCGCCAGCGATGATCAATCTGCTTGATAAGCTGGTGACCGGGCATGCCGCCATCGCGCGCAAAGGCGAACCACATGCGGCTCATGCTGGTGATGGAGGCCAGACCGCACAACCACATGGCGCCGCCGATGATGATGGCGATCGTGTGACTGAAGAGGATGTTGTCGAAGTTCGAATAGATGATGTACAGCACGGACGGCGACCCGTCGGGCGGGGCGGCCACAGCGGCCACGCCTTCGATGCCGTTGGGGATGTGCAGGGTCAGGATGATCAGCATGATGTAGCCAACCACCGCCGACACCGCCACAGACAGGAACACGCCCCAGGCGCTGTTCAAGCGCGCCATGACGGTCTCTTCCGCCACGTGAGCGGAGGCGTCATAGCCTGTGTAAGTCCATTGCGCCTGCAGCAGGCCAAGTACGAAGGCCAGGGCCAGGCCGCCGCCTGCGTAGAACTTGCCCAGGAAACCCATCATCAGCGACTTGAACTCGAAGGGGCCCGCCGCAAAGGAAGTGTAGGAAGTCAGGTCCGCGTTGACCGCGCTTTGGAACAGGAAGCTGAAGGGCTGCGTGTACTTGCCAAAGGCGACCAGCAAAATGGCGATGATCGCCACGCCGCCAATATGCCAATAGACGCTGAAGTCATTGAGGCGGGCAGTCAGCTTGATCCCGAACATGTTGATTAATACCTGTGGGATCATGATGATAACCATCGTAATCACCATGGCGGTGGTGTTGGTCGTGTCGATGGAGGTGCCGAACAGACGGTTGATCGCGCCCGCAATATAGATGGCGGCGGCGTAGTCGATGCCCGCCGTGATCATGATCTGTCCAAGCATGTTGAACCAGGCGGTCACCCAGGCCCACTTATATCCACCCAGGCGGTGCGCCCAAAAATAAAGACCTCCAGCGGTAGGGTACGCGGAGGCCAGTTCGGCCATTGAGGCGGCGATAGTCAGCACGAACAAGGTGACCAGCGGCCAGCCGAAGGTGTTGATGATCGGACCTGCGAAGCCGAGGCCGTATCCGTAGAGCAGAATAGCGCCGGTCAGGATCGAAATGATCGAGAAGGAGATGGCGAAATTCGAAAAACCGCCCATCTCGCGGAATAACTGCTGGGCATAGCCCAATTTGTGGAGATCCTTCATGTCTTGCTGAATGATCTCTTCACGGGTCTTTTTGTTGGTTGCCATACAGGGAAATCCTCCAAAACAAGAGTGATTCGTACGACAGTCTGGCTTGCGGGGCGGAACGAATGCGCAACTTGGGGATGTCAGCCTCCTGTTTGAATGGGATAGATGGCAATATATAAACAATTCTCACAACCTTAATTTCTTGTGAGAACTGTAAAAGTATTGTAGAAGAAACGGGGCCCCGATTCAAGAGGCAAATTTATGAAAACGAACAGGCCGTCCAAAATGGACGGCCTGTTGCCTTAGCCATGACTAGAATTTTGCGTTACGGACCCGTGATGCGTCCGTCCACGACAGGTGCGACGGGCGAGTTGGCGCTGACGTAGTCGATTGCGACCTGCAACAGGTCGTCGCCAGGCTGAAGCACGTTCGTGCCTTGGGTGAAGATGGTGTATCCGTCGCCGCCGGTGAACATAAAGTCATTGGTGACGATGCGGATCGTATCGGAGGGTCCGATGGGCGTCAGTGTGCCGCTTACTCCATCGGGAGCCTTCCACATACCGGTCACGACCGGCGTGGTCCCGTTACAAGTGAAATTGACCACCAGGCCCGAGATCTGCGGGAAGCGACCGGTGGCGATGGCTGGATTGCATTTGGGTGAGAAGCCGTTCAGGAAGGCCTGTTCCAGTTGTGCCCCGGTCAGGGTCTCAATGACCGTGCGGTTGCCAAAGGGCAACACAGAGAACATCTCACCCCAGGTGATTTCGCAGTCCTGTTCACCCGCGCTGGGCGGAGTGCACAACAGGTCCGCGCGCAGGCCGCCCGAGTTGGTGTAGGCCGCGTCCACGCCGGGATATTTCAGGCGCATGGCATCCGCCACCATGTTGCCCATGGCGGACTCGAACAAGCGGGTCGGGGCGCGTTTAATGTCGAAGGCCTGGGTACCGATGACCTGGTTGCGCAGGACGGCGGTTTGGGCGTTGGCATCGTCGACGATGGCCTGTACATCCGCGCGCTTCGGGACACCGATGTTCTTGGCCACGCGCGTCGCTGCGCCAGCCCATTCGACGTCTCCTTCTTTGGTATTGACGACCATCTGCACCACCGAGTAACTGCCGCCGGCATTCAAGCCTTCCGCCACAAGAATGTCTCCGACCATCATATTGGAGATGCGGTGCGTGTGGCCTGCCAGGACCACATCCACACTGGTGTTCTGGATGCTCTGCGCGATGGTGAGGATGGGACCATCCCACGGGACGGCTGGGACGCCATCCACGGCGTTGCTGCCGACAGCGCTGCCTTCATGGATCAGGACAATCTGAATATTGACATCCTGCTCGCTCAGCTTTTCAGATTCGGTCTGAATGGTCTCGATGGCGGGCAGGAATTTGAGCCCGGCTGTGGCTCCCGCACTGACCAGCTCGGGCGTGGTCTCCAGCTCGATGCCGATCACGCCGACCTTCCAGCCGTTGTAATCGAAGACGTGCGTTCCCTGGACCCAGTCCGGGTTCTGCATCGTGAGCTCGTCCACGATATTGGCGCCGAGGAAGGGGAAGTTGGCGCGCGCCTGATGTTGTTGCAGGCGGGCGATGCCGTAGTCGAACTCATGGTTGCCGTAGGAGGTGGCGTGCAGACCCCAGGCGTTTTCCACGTCGATGGCGGGACGATCCTCAAGCAGGCCCGAGTTGGCCGGACTGGCCCCGACGTTATCGCCAGAGGCGAAGAGGAAGGACGGGCTGTTGAATTGTGCGGCTTCCTGATCGAACATGGTAGCCAACTGGGACGCGCCGCCCACCGAGACATTGCGTCCGTCCAGGGTGTAGGAAGTCGGTTCGAGCTGACCGTGGAAGTCGGTCAGGCCAATGACCGGGATCAGCACGCTCTTGTGGCTGTCCTTGAAGAGATCGAGACGTACCACGCCCTGCGACTGCTGCGGTTCGGGGATGCCGAGCAGGTAGGCAATGGTCGGCGCAAGGTCGATGGTGCGTAGTCCGCTCACGGACTTGTTGCGCTTGATATTGTCGCCGCCCGCGATGAACGTGGCGCGTACGTTGACGTTGGCCGCCAGGTTCTGCACATCGGGTACATACCCATGCTGACCAAAGAAAGCCGAACGAGCCACCAGTGTGCCAGGCGTGGCCGCGTCGAATTGGTAGGGCGGATACGCAAACACGACCAGGTCACCCGTGCGGGTGGGATGCGCCATATCAGCGGTGCTGTCCGGACCGTTCGGGATGTAGCGGGCCTCGGCGCGGGAATAGGCGCGGTCGATCATCATCCAGCCCTCGGGCTGACCGTCGTTGTTCCAGTCGTTCGGGTCGCTCAAGGCCAGGAAGGCGTTGCGGATCATCTCCACCGTGGCGGCTTCCTCGTTGGCAGGGACCTGGGTGAATCCGCCGCTCGCGGGATCGCGTCCCGCCAGGTTCAAATAGATTTGCACCGTGCCGCCCGCCCAACAGGCCTTGGCCTTGCCGATGGTCTCACCCGCAGCGGGGCGGCAGTTGGAGGTCTGCGGCTTGGACAACAGGCCGAGATCTACCAGCACCTTGCTGGCATCGATGGCCAGGAATTGCGGCGCAAAACCGTGGTCGGATGCGACGAAGGTAGTGGTATCTCCGTCCATCAAAGACTGGACCAAAGCCAGGGTCGAGTCAGCACCCTTGTATGCCCGCTGGATGAAGGCTGTGCGCTGGGCTACCCGTCCATCGGGTGTGCCATTGACCTGCACATCGTCGTAGGCAGGATTGGGCGCGCCGTTCGGCAGCGTGGGTGTGATCAACCCAAGGAATTGGTGCTGGAACTCGTCCGTAGATGGGTAGCCGACCATTGCCAGGTCGGGCTTGTATTTCTCCAGTACGTATTTGATGATCGGTCGGTAGGAGGTCTCCCAGTAGAGACCCTGCTCGACGTAGGTCTCCTCGCTGACGATACCCGCCTCCAGCACGGCAAAATCCGCCGACATGGAAGTGGGGAATCGCTGCGCCACGAATTCTTCGAAGCTGCCGCCGAAACCGTTGGGGGGATTCCAGGTGGGCCAGGTAGCATTCGCGCGGCTGACCGAGGTGTGGTATAGGCGCACCTGTGAGAGGTCCTTGCTCAACTCCTCGACCTTGACCAGCATGCCAGCCGTCTGACCATCCAGCGTGCCGCCGGAGATCGTAACCTTGATGTCGGCCCATTCGCCGCGCTTGAGCTTGGCCACCGCCGCACCCGCATCCTTGCTGAAGGAGAACCAGACGCGGTCGTAATTGACTTTCTTGTCGTTGGTGGAGTCGAAGATGTAGGCATTCAAGCCATACTTATCCACGCCGCCATCGAGTACGCGCAGGCGCATTTCCTTGGCAGGGCTGAAGGACTTGGGGGTGTTGGTCCAGCCCGTGGCGTCGGCGGGCGCCGCGCCCGGGAATGGAGCCTGCCCCGCAAACCCTGCCGGGTGGTCGAATTGCAGGCCGAAGGAGGCCGTGAAATTGGCGTCATCCGTTGGGGAGATGTAGTTGGTCGCCACACCGCGCCCGGAGAAGAAGGAATGAAAGTCCAGGGTTGGCCCGTTGATCAGGCCGTTGCGCCCCCCTGCCCACTCGATCTGAACCACTTTCTTGCCGCCGCGTTCGGCCGCCTGCGCCAGAGACTCGGCTTGCAGCACGCCAGAATCAAAGGAGCCGGTTCGACTTCCAAACGCGGCTCCGTTGATGGCAAATGTATTGTTGGTGGACCCATGCACCCCCGACCAGGCCCCCGTGGAGAGGCTGTACCAGCCTGCACCTGTGTTGGTGGGCGACTGGGTCAGCAGGCCGCCGTCTGCGGCGCGCGCGCCCGAGTTGAGCAGCTTCTTCATGGTGGGCATCATGCCCTGGCTGGCGAAGGATTCCACCAGGTCCTGACGCATGCCATCGGAGGCGAAGAAGATGACGGAGGTTTCATCATCGCGTTCGTGCCTGTCCTGCCTCGGCCCCGTCGTGGACGAGGCAAAGGCTTCCATCGGCGCAACCAGTAAAGTCAGTGCGAGGATCGCCGAAATAAAACGGAGCAGAAACACCCTGGGGTGTACTCTGCTCCGTTGGAGAAACGGGTCATTCTTCATGCTAATGCTCCTTACCTATAAGAATCTTCATGTCTGCCAGCATGGGCGAATGCGCAGCCACGCGACGGTAAACAGGGAGAAAAAGAAAGACGCCCATCATCACCTTTCAAGAGGATATAAATTCGGACTATTTAGATTGTATTCATACTAATACCAAAAGTCAACTGGTACTTTGGGATGGGTATAATCGGCGCATGTCCAACATATTTGATGTCATCATCATCGGCAGCGGCGTGCACGGTGCCAGCCTGGCCTTTCATTTGGCCGAACGCGGGGTCAAGCCCATCGTCCTGGAAAAACGTTTCCTGGCGGCGGGTGCCACAGGCCGTTCGAGCGGACTGGTGCGTATGCACTACGACCTGCTGGTCGAGTCTCAATTAGCTTGGGTGTCGTTTGGATATTTCCGCAACTGGCAGGAACGAGTCGGCGGCCCATGCGGATTCACCAAAACGGGATTTTTGCAACTCGTCCGCCCCGAGCAGACTCCCGCACTACAGGCCAATATCGCCGCCCAGCGCGGACTCGGCATCGCCACCGAAGTGGTTTCCGTCGACGAGGTGCGTCGCCTCGCCCCAGGCTTTTTCCTCGACGACATCCAGGCGGCGGCCTACGAACCCGAGTCAGGCTATGCGGACCCGACCTCCACGGCCAATGCTTTGATGAATGCCGCCGAGGCACATGGCGCGACCTCCGTGCAAAACTGCGCCGTGACCGCCATCCATACCGCGGGCGGAAAGGTCTCAGGCGTCAGCACCACGCAGGGAGAGTTCTCCGCGCCCATTGTGGTCAATGCCGCGGGTGCCTGGGCCAAGGGAGTCTGTGATCTGGCAGGTGTGGATCTGCCACTCAGCACCTGGCGTCACGATACCATGCTGGTCAAACGTCCGCCCGCCCTGCGCGACCCGCACCTGACCGTGATCGACTTCCCCAAGCTTATGTACTTCCGCCCTGACGCCGCCGACCTGACCCTGGTCGGCCTGGAGGACGGCAATCCGCTCGGCCAGTCTCCCGACGGCGACGCCAACCACGCCAGCCCTGGCTTCATGGAAGCCGCCATCGAGCGTATCTGCGACCGTATCCCGCAAATGGAAGACGCCCACTTCCACAGCGCGCACAGCGGCTACGACGCCATCACCCCCGATCAGCATCCCGCCCTCGGTCCCATTGGCCCCGAAGGCTTCTGGCTCGACACAGGCTTCAGCGGTACGGGTTTCAAGATCTCGCCTGCGGTCGGCCTGTGCATGGCCGAGTGGATTCTGGATGGCAAACCGTCTACAGTGGACATTTCTCTCTTCACCCCCACCCGCTTCGCCGAAGGGAAAGAGATCGTCGGCGAGAATCCGTACGATAGCATTTGGACGTAAAATATAAGACAGGAAAGGAATGGGAATAAATGATGTCTAACTTAAAAAGAACGATAAGTATTGCAGTTCTTGGCCTTGCAATCATAGGGATTTTGACCGCATGTTCCCAAAAGGCATCACCGACAACCGAAACGACTCCAGTCACCTTCACTCTGCCAGAATTATTTTTAATTCCGCCCGATAATACGAAAGCGGTTATTTCGGTCAACTATAACGAGGTCAAGTCAGCTTTTCAAGCAGCCAACCCTGATGCAGCCAGGGCTCTTGCCGAAAAAATAGACTCTTTCCTCGCCACCATACCTGATAGCACTGAGGATGATCCAATCACCATCATTGTATTTGGGATGAACAATGGGGAGGATAATGCTTCGTTCGTGCTGGTAACTCACGATAAACAAATCTATATGGCTGGTTCAACAAATCAACAAGGTGAGTCTACAGCTATTGGCGCGCCATTATACGCAGGTAACACCGTAAACGGAATCGGAGTTTTTTACGATATTGGAAATGAGCGAGTTATTTTATTAGAGGAAACCAGCATAGGCATTAATATATTCGATGACAAAGGCACGGCTACTTTCAACCCCGAATCCACACTAGATAACATTGATAAGTCAGGAAAACTTGCAAGCCTAGTCCCCATAGGCAACGATAAAACTCCCGAATATTATAAAAATCTTGAAGGAAAGTGGATAGAAGTGCAAGGTGACTTTGTCCAAGACGGGGAAAGCATTCTAGTATGGACAGGAACAGAATTTATTTCCACTTCTGTACCAGAAGGATTTAAGCCAAATCATCTAGAAAAAAAAGACGACACTTGGCTGTTATATGGCGATGATGAATCTGCATTGATATGGGATGGAACCGACTGGGTTAAGGCAAAAACAACCTACACGGTAGAATCCTGGAATACATTTACCAACGAACAAAAAGATAAGATAATATCAGAATCACCAGCAAAATCACCAGATGGTGGTAGTAAAGATACCGCAAGCACCATTACCGGACTAGACTACAATGTTTACTACGTAGACAGCAGTGGAAAAACGACTTCGGTTCTCAACACGCTTACTGGTGAATTTGTTCCAGCAGACAAAGCTGAAGTTTGCCGAGTCGAGCTAAGCGACGGCTCTACTACCGAAATGAAACATCTCAACACTTTTGTAGAAGCACTACAAGAAATCCTGAAAGACGTTTTCGTATCTCGTGGTGATAATAGAATGAATACTGAAAAAAGTTTTACTTTCCTACCGGAAGCAAATGACGTTTTCGGGATAGTGAAAAAAATACCTGAAAGAAAAAACAGCGCTATTGTTTCGCTTCCAAGATCAGGACCAGATTTTTTTACAATGTATATGTTCAACACTGAAACCGGCGGAAGAATCATTTTTCGACACCAAGATGGCACGTTCGAAATCATTGATTTCACTGTTCAAGGTGACTTTAAAGCATTGAAGGGTTCACTCTATTCAGGAGACTACGATCGAAGTATTACACTTCCACCCTTACCTTCCACACCCTAAAAAACTAGCTCATTGAATTTAAACCCAAATTTCTTTATGCTGAGTAGAAGAAATGGTTGATCTTAATACATTATTCAGCAAAGCTGCCCAAAACGTAAAACAAATTCAATTTTTACGTGGCCTCTGTAAATCCACTGACTATCATCGAATTACTACTTCCTCGTAATCGGCATCATCCGCCCCGAGCCAAAGGCCTTCTCGCTGACCTTCAACACCACGCCCATCTGTCCGCGCTTGTGCTCACTGGCGCGCATAGCGGGGTTGCTCTCATTCGCCAGCACCATTTTCTCCAACGCGGGCGCGAGCGTGTCGTAATCAAACGGGTCGACCTGTCCAGGCCTCAACTCCGCCGAAGGCGCGCGCTCCATTACGTAGGACGAGATATTATCTCGTCCTACGTTGATATAACGTGCCAACTCATACACCTCAGGTTTCGTCACATCCCCCAGCGGGCTGATCGCGCCCGCCATGTCGCCGTATAACGTGGAATAGCCCAGCGTCAGCTCGGTCTTGTTGCTGGTGTTGACCAGGAATCCGCCGCGCTGGTTGACGTAGCTCATCAGGATCATCATCCGCAACCGCGCCTGGAGGTTTTCTCCACCCACGCCTTCGGCCCGTGCCCCGAGCGTGGACTCCGCTGCCCTGTGCAATGTCTCCAACTCCACGACCTCGAAACCGATCCCCAAATTGGACGCCAATTCCCGCGCCGCCTCGATCGAGCGTGGATCCGTGTAGCGCGACGGGATAGCCACGCCTGTGACATTCTCCGCGCCCAGCGCTTCCGCGGCGATCACCGCCGCCACCGACGAGTCAATTCCACCTGAAAGGCCGAGGAAGGCATGTCGAAGTCCATTCTTGCGTGCGAAGTCACGCAGGCCGAGGGCCAATGCACGGAAGATGTCCTCTGCGGTTTCGCGTTCCACATTCCATTCACCGCGCTCCAGATTCCAATCAAAAACCTGGACCTGCTCCTCGAAGCGATTCAGTTGTTCATGCCCCAGGATGAAACTTCCACCGTCGAAGACCAGTTCATCGTTCCCACCGACGAGGTCTACGAAGGCAATCGGCAGTCCCTGACGCGAGGCGTGATAGACACGGTCTTGCAGGCTACCCTTATGAAACGGCGCAGCGGACATACATATCAGCGCGTCCGCGCCCATGGCTTTCAACTCCGCGCCTGGGTGGACGGGATATTCCTCGTCCCACATGTCCTCGCAGATCAGCACACCGATCTTCTTTCCTGCGATCTCGATTGGTGGCAGGGTCTTTTCACCAGGGACGAACCAGCGCGATTCGTAGAACACATCATAGACAGGCAACAGTTGCTTGATCTGCGCGACTTGCATCTCCCCATCATGGATCAAATACGCAATGTTGTGCAAAGCAGGGTGAAACAATAATTTTTTCCCCGACGGCGCAAAGGACCCGATCAGCATGGGCGGCAAGCCCTTGGATTGTCGCGCCAAGTCTTCGGTCGCTGCGAGGACCGCTTCTACAAAGGAAGCATCGTACAGGATGTCACGCGGCGGATAGCCTGGCACGACCAGTTCAGTGAATACGATTAGGTCGGCATCTTGTGCCTTGCGCGCCGCATCCAGGATACGCGCGAGGTTCCCGGTCAGGTCACCGACCGTGGTGTTGATTTGAGCCAGGGCAAGTTTCAAATTAATCTCCGCCCTTCGACTGCGCCGCAAAGAACGCGGCTCCGCTCTGGGCGATCATTAAAACTCCCCTGCTATCGCTTCCAACAGATTCAACGCCGCGATGACCGAGTCGCGTTTCATGCAGACTTGGTCACCGAGCAGGAAGGTGCGGTAACCGAGTTCCAGCAGGTAGGCCGCATCGGTAATATCGGCACTGACAGGGACGGCTTGCCAGGCTAGACTTTCGAAGAGTCGGCTTCCAATAATGGTATTTTTGTTGTCTTTAATGGCTACGCGAATTGCGGGAATGATCTTGTGGGGGTGGAGGACTTCAACATACAAGTCGCCACGCGCAATCATCAATCGTCCGTGTTGATCGCCATAGCGTTTGGCGAACTTCAGTCCGCGCTGAGTCTCGACCTTGAGCACCACCTCTGCCCCAGGTAACAGGTCGCGCACTTCCTGCGCATCCTCGGGAGATTCGACGTAAGACAACATCACCTTGGTCAGGCCGAGGTCCTTCATGGCGGCCAGATAGGCCTTGTCGGTCTCGGTCAGCGTCCCTTCGATCTCCAGCGACGGGTCGATGATGTTGACCGACTCGCCGGGTCCGACTATGCGGCGCGGACCATCCTCCATGATAAGGCGGTCACCGTCCACGGCCGCGACGCGGACACGCTCGTTGCCGTCCGAGAAGTAGGCATCCACGGGGGTGTTCACCTTGATTTTGTGGCTAAGTTTAATCTCCGTGAAGGGTGGGATGGCAGGAGTGGCTACGCGCAATTGACGTCCCTTGAGGTCCACCCACAGAGGCTGACCCAACTTCGAGAGGCGGTCCAGCACTTCACGCGGGGTCTCCTTCAGCGGCATGACCGTGTTCAACCGGAATCCGCTCACGAGGCGGTGGCGGGCCACTTCCTCCAAAAAAGTCGCATATGGTGGGACGGTGACAATGGCGGTAACGGGGATAGGCACGGCAAATCCTCAATCAGAATAAGCGGTGCGCACTACAACTTCAAGGTCGTGCCGCAGAAGCCACATTTGAACATGCCACCCGCCGAGACGGGGATGGGCGCGCCGCAGCGCGGGCAGATCATCTCGATGGGCTTGCTGATCTGCTCGACCTTCTTTTCATCCTGGCGGGCGCGCATGTTCTGTTGGAAGTCACCGAAGTAGCCCCACGAGCGGGCAATCATGCCCATCGCGTAATCGACGGCGCGCTGCTCATCTTCGATATGGAAGATCTTCTGCTCGCCGATGGCCTTGCCCCATTGCACATCGACCTGGTCGCCGCGCCTGCCCGTCGGGCGGCGCATGAACCAGGTATTCCATTTCTGCGAGAGCTGCTGCCAGGTCTTGATCGCATCGACCTCGCCGTTGACGCGGTCGCCGAGATAATGCTCGATCTGCCCGCGCGCGATGATGGGATGCATGGTCACATCGCCGAAGACGATCAGGAAAGGCGGTTCCTCGGCATTGGGAACCTGCACGTGAGTATTGACCCAATGTGCAAACAGGCCGTAGCTTTCAGGCGCGTCGCCGCCGCCGCCTTCGCCATAAAGCGAGCCAAGCAGTTGTTCCAGATCGAAGCCGCTGGCAAAGGTCGTGACCTGCAACGGCCAACGGTCCACACCCGCGTCGCCGATAGCGGCAAAGCAAATCTCCACGTCGGGACGGTATTGCGAGAGAGTGTTGTACAGCAACGGCAGGCGGTCAAAAATCTCGAACGGCCAACGCGCCATAGACCCCGTCACATCGATAGCGACGATGATCGGATTCTTCGACTCGCTGCGGATGATCTTCTTCGGGTCGATGATCTTTTCGTTGGGGCCACTCCTGTCCTGATAAGTGCGTGGTCCCGCTGCTTTGGCGCGCTCGGCAGAGTCGATGCGCGCGGGCGCCGCAGCAGGCGCATACGCATACTTGCCCGAACCGTACCACTTGCTGGTATCTTCATCCCATGAATACATGATGCCTCCAAGATTTTTACGAGAGTATCGTTGCCATTGCCAACGTTTCAAGACCAAACTCTTTGCGGAAGCGGACGTCCAACCCGTTCGACTGAATATACTCCGCCACCTTTTCTGGGACCCAAACCTGCCACCGCTCGCCACGCGCCATCGCCGCCCGAACCATGCTCCCGTCAATGCTAACTCGCTCGTTTAACGGAACCAGCTCGACGGGTCGGCGCAGGGGATAATCGTCCTTGAGCAGATCCGCCACGTAGGGGTTATCCGTCACAAACAAATCAAGAGGACCGAACAGGCCGAGGAGCATCAACCGCCAGCGCGGACCATCATCCAGGTCTGGGACGGGGATGAGGCGCACGTTGTCACGCCCATCGAGGACGAGGCGCAGCATATCTTCGGTTTCGGTCAGGGTAAAGGGATTGCGGGCGTTATAGCGGTTGGACGACCCGATGCCGATCAGTACCTCGCGCGCGTTCGAGCACAGCGCACGCAGAACAGCGGCCTGTCCGTTGTGGACGGGACGCCAGCGGGCCACCATGCCGATGCGCGCGAATTGAGGTTCGGGCATGCGCCGATTATACAGGGAAATGAAAATGAACAAGCCGAACGATGGTCCTCTTGTTCTTCGAAAATATGAATTTCAGGAGCGGATGCGGTTGACGGTCTGGTGTTGGGGGGCTTTCCCACGGCGTTTCTGCTGCACCAGTTTGCGGGCCTGAGCTCGCTCCTCCGCCTTGCGCGCCCAGATGAGGTACAACCAATACGTGCACAGGAAGATGATAGAGAGGAAGGTCACCAGATACATAAAGCCTACGGCCATCAGCGGCGAGTCGGTACCAGAGAACAGGCCGTGCAGGGTCGCGCCGAGATAGGCGACCAGACTCAGGTAATGAATGGTATGGAAGGTCTTCTGCGAGATGCGCGAGCGCATGTAGAAAGTGACCGTCACCAGCAGGGACAGATAGAAGGTGATGACACCGACTCCCACCCAGAGCGGACGGTAGGCCGAGAGGAACGGGATCAGCACCTGCAAGAGCGAGAACGGTTGGAACTTGTCGAGCAGCAGCACCACGATGTGCAGGGTCACGAAACCCAGGCCGAGCAGAGACAGGTGCTCGTGGAAGTCAAAGGTGAACAGGCGCTCCAGCCACGGGTCGAAGATCTTGCTGCTGACTGCCAGTCCCCACAGGGTGGAGAGCCAGATCATCAGGTACCCGAGTAAACCTGCCGCGCGGGTGACATACCACCAGGTCTGTATGCTATCAAGTGCGAAGAGCGCGCGGAGGCTGCCCAGTTGAACAAAAGACAGGCCAAAGGTCAGCGCAGCCAGGACGATGGCCAGGGTCAGCATGGTGAACAGGGCTTGCGGTATGGGCTTCTGCTTCTTGACGGCAGGTCGAGCAACGGTCTCAGGCATAGACAGGTTCCTTGTGATGGGCCGAATTCCAGAGTTGCCCATCGGCGTCCACGGCCAGGAATTTGATGGCGGTATTTTCACGAGTCAGGCGGTCGGCAGTGCGCGGACCACCGATCAGGATCGCCTTGGCAAAGGTCTCAGCCAGGGCGGCATGTGGCGCGAGGACGGTGACACTCAGCCAGGGCGTCTGGGCGGGCTGGCCGCTGCGCGGGTCGATCAGGTGATGGCGAAGTTGATTTCCCTGTCGCCATGTGCGCTTGGCCACCGAGGAGGTCACCACCGCGCCCTGGTCGATCCACAGGGTGATGATGTCGCTCGCGGGATCACGCGGATCTTCGAGAGCCACGTCCCAGCCTGCCTGCCCTTGCGGATGGCCAATCATGAACATATCACCGCCCGCGCTGACGGCACAGGCCGTGGAATACGCGGAGAGAACTTCAGCGGCACGTTCAGCAATCCAACCTTTGGCGATGCCGCCCAGGTCGATCTGCATCCCTTGCGAGAGGAAAACGCGGCTGCGGGCATGATCGAGGCGGAGAGAGTCAAAGGCGGGAGCGCGGCTCGGGAAATGGTCAGCAGACACGGGGTCCACACCCTGGGCGCGGAGTTCGTCCATACTGCGGGTGTAGCCCGCTCGCTGCAGGTCAGGTAGGATGGACGGGGCGAACAATCCGCCTGTGGCGCGATAATATGTCAACGAGAGATCGAGCACCTCGAACAAGTCGGGGGAGACGGAGGTCCACTGCCCCGCCGAACGGTTGAGGTAAGACAGTTCGCTCGTCTCACGGAAGCGGCTGAAGCGTTCCTCTGCGGCCTCGATAAAAGAGCGGGCCGCCTCGAACCCAGCCGCTGTGCCCTGCCCTTCCGCACCCATCAGGATGACGGAGTTCATGGCGCGGAATTCGTAGTATTCCATTTTAAGAACCCGCCGTGCGGAAACGCGGCGTGAAAGCGCGTACGGTCCGTGTGATGCGTGGGCCGCCCAAACCATCGTCGCCGCCGATCAGATCGGAGAATTGCGGCACGGGATCGAGCCCGAGCGTGGCGCGGCTGGGGTCCATGTAAGGCTGGGGTTTGGGAGAATGAGCCAGCACGGCCCAGCCTGTCAGAAAGCCGAACAGGCTTGCGACGGTGATCCAGACGCGCAGGGCGGATTTGAAGAATTTCATGGCGGGACCTCGTTATTGGTTCAGGAAGATGCGGCCATCGCTGCTGACGGTGATGATGCCGCGGCGTTGCAGCGCATCCAGCAGAGCCTGGAATTGTTGGATGGTGGACTTGGCCTGGTTGATCTGCTGGGCGGCGTCGTTGAGTTGAGTCTGATATTGCTGCTCACGCGACTGATATTCCGCCACCTGGGCTTGAAGTTGCTTGATCTGCGCGGCCTGGCTGGCGTAATCGATCTGCGCGGCGGCCGCGTCCTTGGTGGTGGCGCTCGGGAAGGCAATGCCGTTTCCGTTGAACAGGGCATTTCCGCCGACGGCGAAGATGACCATGCCCACGCACAGCGTGATCAGCAGGGAAGCGGCCAGGGCGGGGATCATCTTTTGTAAGTTCATGGTTCAACCTCGTGTCAGTTTCAATGCTCACAGTATAGACCGCGAAAATGACAGGTAGATGACGGACCTGTGAGGAAATTTCAGCGCTGGACGGCTCTGCGCCGCCCCTGCCACAGGCCGACCAGCCAGTAGGTGAGCAGGAAGATCGAAGCCAGCGACGTGCCCACGTACAGACTCTGCATGAACGGCAGGGACGTGTCGCTGCCTGCGAACCATCCGTGCAGGAGCGAGCCGAGATAAGCCACCACGCTCAGGTAGTGGATACTGCGAAAGACACGCATCGAAATCCAGTTGCGCAGGTAGAACGTGACCGTGACCAGCACGGTCAGATACAGACCGATGACACCCAGTCCCACCCAGAAGGGCCGATAACTGGAAGTGAACGGCACCAGAATCTGGAGCAGACTCAACGGTTCGTATGGGTCGAACATCAGCACCAGGGCGTGGAAGACTATAAATCCCAAGCTCAACAGGGACAGGTGCTCGTGAAAATCATAGGTGAAGGGACGATCCAGAAACGGGTCTAGAATCTTGGTGCTGACGGCAAATCCCAGCACGACAGACAACCACAAGAGCATGTAGCCCATGATGCCTGCCGCGCGGGTGAAGTACCACCAGATGTGCGTACTATCCAGCGCCAGGAAATGCGCCGCCGCGGAGCTTAGTCCTGTCTGCGAGGCGTACAGTCCCAACGCTGCGAGGAGGATCAGCGCGCCCAGTCCCAGCACGGACACGACAGGCCAGAACAACCCGCGCGTCAATTCGTCTCGGTCAGAGGCGGGGTTCATTAGGAACCTCCCGTGCGGAACGTGGGTTGGAAACTCTGTGCAGGCTGCGGCACAGGCGTGACCACGGTAAAGGTCTGAACGGGCGAGAGCTGTACATTATTGTTCAACAATCCATCCAGAGACAAGGCGGTCGGCACAGCCTGAACCGACGCAGAAGAGGCGGCCTGATTGGCAGCGGCCATCTCGGCCTCCGAGGCGCGCGCCAGGGTGATCCAGCCTGCGGCAAAACCGACCAAGCTGGCCAGGCTGATCCACCAACGCAATGCAGATTTATACAGTTTCATTAGTGATGTCCTCCTTGAGACCAGCCAGGGAATCCCGTCTGCTGGGTGACGATACCGATCGTTCCATCCGAGTTCATGGTAATCAAGCCGTTCTCCTGTAACTGCGTCAGCAGAGACTGGTACTGCGCCAACTGTTGGTTGGCCTGCGCGATCTGCTGAGTATCATTGTTGATGCGACCGGCGGCCTGTGTCAATTGTTGCTGATATTGCTGCTCCAACGCTTGGTACTGCGCCAGTTGGGATTGCAAGGCTTGGATCGTGGCGCTTTGATCTCCAGCGTCGACGGCAGCTTGCGCCGCCACGGACGCCGCCTGCGCATCCTGCCCTACCAGAAACATGGATCCAGCCAGTAAGAGGGTGATCAGCGCCGCGGCAAGAAATGCGGAAATGGTCTTTTTCATTAGGTTCTCCTTTGTCGAAGTGATTGCAGAGTTATAACCAGCCCGTGTTAAGACGCCATGACGAACTTATGGAGACTTTTTGAAGACAAAATCCCCGCCGCCCGGTCGTTTCATCGTTCCGTCATCTGCCCGTGCTACAATCAGCAGTGGAGGATTCCGTGCGTATTCTGCTTGTGGAAGATAATCAACGCCTGAGCGACTCGCTCCGCCGCAACCTGACCGACGACGGCTACGCCGTGGATGCCGCCTACGATGGCGACGAAGGCGAGGAAATGGCCGAGTTCACCCCCTACGACCTGATCATCCTGGATGTGATGCTGCCACGCAAAGACGGGCTGGAAGTCTGCCGCTCGTTGCGGAACAAACGAGTCCGCACCCCGATCCTGATGCTGACCGCCCGCGACGCCCTCACCGACCGTGTGGCGGGCCTCGACAGCGGCGCGGACGATTACCTGGTCAAGCCGTTCGAGATGGACGAGTTGCGCGCGCGTCTGCGCGCCCTGCTGCGGCGCGACTCCGAGGATAGGAGCAGCGTGTTGGTCATTGCCGACCTGCGGTTGGATCCCGCCACCCATTTTGTCGAGCGCGGCGGACAACCCCTCGAATTGACCGCCCGCGAATACTCCCTGCTCGAATATCTCATGCGCAATCCCAATCGACTCATCACCCGTCAGATGGCCGAAAACAGCCTATGGAGTTACGACGCCAATGTGGCCTCCAATGTGGTGGACGTGTACATTCGCCGCCTGCGCCGCAAAGTGGATGATCCCTTCGAGGTCAAGTTGATCGAGACCGTGCGGGGCGCGGGCTATCGCATTCGGCGGCCATAAGCGAGATGAAGACTCTGCTCAATTCTCTTCAAGGGTTGATTCACAGTATCCGCGCCCGCCTGGTGTTGTGGTTTGCGCTGATCCTGGCGGTCGTGCTAACCCTCTTCAGCGTCATCGTGTATTTCAGCCAGGCGCACGACCTGCGCAGCGAGATGGTCGGTCGGCTCGAAGGACGCATGGAGGACCTGGAACATACCCTGCGTTCCTCCGACGGCCTCACCATCGACACAGCCGACCTGGCCGAGAGCGACGTGTTGGTCCTGTTCAACGAGAGCGGCCAGATGACTTTCCACTGGGGGCCGCTTTCCGAAACACAAATCACTTCCCTGGTGCAGGCGCGCCTGTCCGAGCCGACCGAGACAATCCTGTATCGGGACGTCTCATCGGGCGAAAAGCAGGTCGCGTATGGTTTCATGCTCTCGCCGCGCATGTCCGAGCAGAAGGTCTCTGGCTTCGTATTGGTCGGCGTTCCGCTCGACCCTGGGGAGCGGCTGGAGAAGCTGCTGATCACCCTCTTCCTCGGCAGCCTGGCCACACTGGCCTTGGCTCTAATGGGCGGATTTTGGCTGGCCGACCGCGCCATGCGTCCCGTGGCAGACATCACCCGCACCGCCCGCGCCATCAGCGAGACCGACCTCAGTCACCGCCTCAACCTGAATCAGCGCGACGAGATCGGTCAACTGGCCGATACCTTCGACGCGATGCTGACCCGCCTCGAAGCCGCCTTTGCCCGTCAGCGTCAGTTCACCGCCGACGCCAGTCACGAGTTGCGCACCCCGCTGACCATCGTCAATTTAGAGGTCAACCACGCGCTGGCGGCTCCGCGCAAGCCCGCCGAATACCAACGCGCGATGCGCGTCATCCAGGCTGAGAATGAGTTCATGTCCGAGCTGGTCAACGACCTGTTGTTGCTGGCCCGCATGGACGCAGGCCAGGGCGCCCCCACACGCGAGCGCCACGACCTGGGCGACCTGTCGCTCGAAGTGCTGGAACGTCTGTCGCCGCTGGCGGCCCGACGCCAGGTCCAGTTGGAGGCGGGAGACCTGCCCGAGACGCCCGTCCTCGGTGACCGCCAGTACCTCGTCCAGATGCTGACCAATCTGGTCGAGAACGCTATCAAGTATTCCACCCGCGCCGACCGAGCTGCCGTGGTGCAAATCGAGACGGGGACCTCCGAAGACGGGACCCAGGCCTGGGTCCGCGTGAGCGACAACGGGCCAGGTATCCCCGAGGAACATCTGCCACACCTCTTCGAACGCTTTTACCGCGCCGACGCCGCACGTTCCGCCCACGACGGCGATTCATCCACCTCGGGCAGTGGACTGGGGCTGGCTATCGTGCAGTGGATCGCGCATATCCACGGTGGCGATGTGCGCGCGGAAAGTCGCCTGGGCGAGGGTAGCACGTTCATCGTCCATCTGCCGCTGGCAAAATAGATCCCGCCCGCATCGCTTGGCTCCGTCGCCCGAAAGCGATACAATGAAGGTATGAGCACCTTCAAGGAAATCCTCGGTCACATTCACGGCGGCGCCGTCCTTGACGTGGCCACAGGCGGGGGCGGATTTACAGCCACACTCAAAGAGAACCTGGCTTCTTACACCGAGATCGTCGGCGTGGATACCAGCGAGCGCGCCGAGGTTGCGTTCTGGGAGCGCTTCAAGACCGACCCCACCGTCCGCTTCACGCGCATGGACGCGGCCCATCTGGAATTCCCCGATTCCAGTTTTGACACCGTTAGCATTTGCTCTTCCCTACATCATCTGCCAAGTCCACTTCAGGCCCTGAATGAGATGAAGCGCGTAGCGCGGCCTGGCGGATTGCTGATCGTCAACGAGATGTACCGCGACCACCAAACCGATACCCAGTTGACGCATGTGTTGCTGCACGATTGGTGGGGACGGGTGGATACCGCCCGCGGCATCTGCCATAACCCCACCTATCGGCGGGACGAGATCGTGTCTATGCTACAAAGCCTTGGGCTGGCCGACCTGACCCTCGAAGACCTGGTCGACCTGTCTGACGATCCGTTGGCTCCCGATACCCTGACTGAGATCGATGGCGTCATCGACCAATACATCCACGAGCGCATTCAGGGCCTGCCCGAAGAAGACGCGCTTAAAGCCCAGGGCGAGTCCCTGCGCGAACGGGCTCGCCGGGTCGGCTTCCACGGAGCCAGCGCGTTGGTGATCATCGGCAGAAAAAATTAATCTCGACACAATAACATCCCCCTGCCCTCTGCTTTTGCAGAGGGCCTTTGTTTTTAATTTCACTTCTTGACCTTTTCTTGACGTCTTCCTTCACATCCTTGCCGCATTTTTGACAGGAGACTCAATACACTGGGGGCGAATGGAGACACCATGAACGACATCATTTCCTTCGGCTTGACGATCTTATTCTTTGCTCTCACCTACGGGTTCATCACCGTCTGTGAGCGACTGATGGAGGAGAAGCCATGAACACGCTGTATTTGATCGCAGGCGTGATTGCGCTGATCCTGTTCGTTTACCTTGTTTTGGCCTTACTCAAACCAGAGTGGTTCGGATGAATCTATACAGCCTATTTCAACTTGTCCTGTATTTCGTGATTTTGCTTGCACTGGTCAAGCCGCTTGGGACGTTCATGGCGAAGGTATACCAGGGCGAGCGCACCCTCCTGGATCCCATGCTGGGTCCCGTGGAAAGATTCGTGTACCGCCTCTCAGGTGTCCATGTGGATGACGAGATGGATTGGAAGACCTATGCCCTGGCCGTGATCCTGTTCAACGCGCTCGGGATGCTGGCAATCTATCTGTTGCAACGGGGACAGGCCATCCTGCCGCTCAACCCGCAGGGACTGGGACCAGTCTCCGTCGATTCGGCCTGGAACACCGCCGTCAGTTTTACCACCAACACCAACTGGCAGGGTTACGGCGGCGAATCCACCATGAGCGATCTCACCCAGATGCTTGGCATGACCGTGCAAAACTTCCTTTCGGCGGCGACGGGCATGGCCGTGTTGGCGGCGCTGATTCGCGGTATCGTCCGTCACAACGCGAAGGGGCTTGGGAATTTCTGGGTCGATTTAACCCGCAGCACTTTATATATCTTGTTGCCGCTCTCTCTGGTCGTGGCATTGACGCTGGTCTCGCAGGGCGTGGTGCAAACTTTCAGCGGGTACCAGACCGTATCGCTGATTCAGCCGTCGGCGGGAAATGAAACACAGCTCATCGCGGTGGGCCCCGCCGCGTCGCAGGTCGCCATCAAACAATTGGGCACCAACGGCGGCGGCTTCTTCAATGCCAATTCGGCGCATCCGTTCGAGAAAGATCGGAAGAGCACACGTCTGAACTCCAGTCACGAGTGGATATCTCG
>CALFXA010000189.1 GCA_937928015.1 uncultured Anaerolineales bacterium
AACCCTCTGGATTCGCGGGTTGTTCGGCGAAGGGGATGATGTGGATTATTACCAGGTGCTGGTGGCTTCGGAAGCGGATTCCACCCAGCGGCCCTTGAACGATCCACTCACCAAGATCCACTTTACCATCAACGAAGATGGAACGGTGACCAAAACCCCGGTCCGCCTCGGGCCCCAAAACGTGGGAGGTGTATCCAACCTGTATGAAGTGAACAAAACGGGGTATTGGACCTACACCGATCTTCGCTTCATCTGGAACACCAGCGGACTCAACGGAAAGTATACCGTAACCATCCGGCCTTTCCGCAAGGTCGGAGATACCGTCCAGGCGGTCACCTTGCCTTCGACCGCACTGGATCATTTCACCATCGTCATCAACAACAGACCTGTAGAGATGAAGATCCATGATATCCAGTATGCGGACGGCACGTCTCTCGCCGAGTGCGAGAAGATCCGCCTGCCGCATGCGGGGAATTCTCACCTGATCTTCACCATCACCGCCTCCCATCCAGATGGCTTCCTGCGCGATTACACCCTCAATTGCTATTGGGGAAACAACCGCTACGGCGGTGAGTTTGTCCGCGAAACCTATGTGGGGATGCATGACAGCGCGGCGCCAGTTTGGGCGGGGGTAGTAGAACAAGCCCTGCCTGCCCTGCTGCCCCGCAACGCTTCCAATGAAGTGATGGAATGGCACACCTGCCCCTATCATTTCAGCCTGTCCGGCTGGGCCCGAATCACGGATGGCTACAATTATCTGCGCTGGAGCAACGATAATGTATACCAATCCATCCTGCTGGGACCCGACGTTGCGATTCCCAACTGGACCCGCTACTGAGCGGAAAAACAAGAAATCGGGTAGGAGGAGGGCTCGCGCCCTCCGTCCTCCCACACCACCGTACGTACGGTTCCGTATACGGCGGTTCATGTTGCCGCTTGAAGACGATGCAGCCGTTGGAGCAGTGACACAAGACCAAGTTTCTCAAAGTATTTGTTTGGAAAGGCAGCGTGCATATGAGGGGCTCCGGCATTCCACCAGGGGCCTCTCCCATTGTACGCCGATTTCCAGGCTCGATCTTCCTTGAGCCCTCGCTTGATCAGATTCTTCGCTCGTGTTCGAGGGTGTTTCCATTGTCGCCAGCGAATCATCCGCAGTTTCCGCCGGATCCACCCATCCATTTCTTCGAAAATACTCCGCACTTCGGCCAGTTTGAAATACGCTACCCAGCCCATCAGTTTGAATCGCAGCGATTCGATGAACTTTTTCAGGTTCTGGCCGCGTCCCTGTCTGAACAGCATCCGGAGTTTGGCTTTACAGCGATCGATGCTTTCCCGAGCCACTTTGATTCTGGGCTCCTTATGCCACGTCAGGCTGTAACCCAAGAATTTTCTCTTCCATGGACGATCCACCGCGCTCTTTTCCGCGTTGACCTTCAGTCTTAACCGCGTTTCCACAAACCTCGTAATCGATGCCAGAACTCGTTCCCCAGCCCGCTTGGACCGCACATAGATATTGCAGTCATCCGCATAGCGGCAGAACGCGTGCCCTCGTTTCTCCAGTTCCTTATCCAGTTCATCCAGGAGGATGTTCGATAGGAGGGGAGAAAGAGGACCTCCCTGGGGGTGCCTTGGACTCGTTGACTCACCAGGCCCCCTTCCAGCATCCCTGCTTGTAGATAGGCACGAATCAGTTTCAAGACACGTTTATCTTTGATTTTCCGTGCCAGTCGCGCCATGAGCACGTCGTGGTTGACTCGATCGAAGAATTTCTCCAAATCCATATCCACAACCCATCGACGGCCCTCGCTGACATACGTCTTGGCTTGCAACACAGCCTGATGCGGCTTGCGCTCGGGCCGGAAGCCATAACTGTGGGGCGAGAACCCCGGATCATAGAGCGGTTGGAGTATCTGATTGAGCGCCTGCTGGATCAGTCGATCTATCACGCAGGGGATCCCCAGCATGCGCGTTCCCTTTCCGCTCGCCTTCGGGATGTCCACGCGGCGGACCGGCAACGGGGTATAGCGACCTGCCAACAGTTCTTCTTTGATTCGAGACCATTCCTTTTGGAGGTAGGGTTTCAGATCGTACACTGTCATCTCATCGACTCCAGGCGCTCCTTTATTCCCGACCACCCTGTTGTAGGCCTCGGTCATGTTCTTGCGGCCGACCACCGCTTCCATCAATTGCATTTCTTCTTGGGCAGAGTTCCCTATCCTTGCCGAGATGTTGGACGCACCGCACCGGGTTTCTTGAGAATTCCGTTCTCTCCCTCCCCGCTGGGCTCCAGTCGTTTTTGACCTTCTTTCTACGTCTTCCTTCATCTTCGAAATTCTAGACTCCTTCCCGGACATCATGTTCCGGCCTTCAGTCCGGTCGGCGGACCTACTATGCCATCGGCTGACTCCTGCTCACCCATCCCGCCACCTCTCGATGACAGTAGCACGTGGCAGATAAGCAGACCTCCCCGGGTAATGCGCATCGACCTTCCCACTTATACCCGCCGCATCTACGTGAATGCCTTCCGGGTAAGTTTTGGACTTTGAAGATATTAGCCTTCTTATCCGGCATCCGCGCCTCGTATGCGATTTCTGTTCGTCGGGCCAGTGATTTGCCTGCGGCTTCCTTCGGACTCCACCTCGCGATGAACGCCCTTGCCGTCCGGCTAACAGTTCCCCTTACCGGGCCTGTAGAGGACTTTCACCTCCAAGTCGATTCGCCCTGCCGGGCGCACCAAAGCGAGAAGGGCGGCCGTTGGCCGCCCTTCTCTTGTTTGCGGAGAGTGCACCTCCGGCTAGGTTGAAATGTCACACA
>CALFXA010000190.1 GCA_937928015.1 uncultured Anaerolineales bacterium
CCAGCACAGACCGTCACACTCTACACCCTGCTTTCGATGAGCGCGGTGGTCGTACCTGCCTATTTCTTCTTCGACCGCGCCTGGCCTGCCCAAAACATCCCTTGGGAGCCCGTGCTCGGACTGACCCTGGCCACCTTCCTCTCACGCCTCGCGCTGTTCCTGGGTGTCAAACGCATCGGCGGGATGCAGACCGCGTTACTGGGATTGGGAGAATTGTTGGTGACCCTCCTGTTTAGTTATTATTGGTTACACGAAAATCTGTCTCCACTTCAATGGATGGGAGCGGCTGGACTGGGCCTCAGCCTGCTCCTGGTCCGATACGAGAAGACCACCCCCGAAAAGCATGCCGAGGGTTGGCTCTCGTGGATCCGTCCGCCCGACCCACCCAAGGAGATCTGGCCGCCCTATCAGTGATCTCTCGTCAACAAAAAAGCCGCCAACTTGTTTGTGTTGGCGGCTTTTGATTTCTACTCCTCGCTCTCGTACACGTACCCTGTTCCGCGCACGCTGACCACGCGGTTATTCAGCATCGGGAAGATCTCCAACTTATGGCGCAGGCGGCTAACCAGCGGGCGCAGGATTTCGGGCGCCTCGCGCTGGGAGGCATCGTATCCCTGCACCAACAGGACCAACTCACGATGTGAAAAGACCTTGCCCGGGTTCTCCATCAGGATGCGCAACAGGCGTCCCTCGGCGGGCGTGAGATGTTCGAGCTTGTCCTTCATGCGAATCTGACGGCGGGAAAGGTCCACCACCGTGCCGTCCTTAAGGCTGAACTGCGCGGAGGGTTCCTCCACGTCCACCTCGCCCCCTGCCCCGCTGCGCACACGCAGTCGCGACGAACGGCGGGCCAGTCCCTTCTTGACGCTGGCCATCACCTGGGAGGGTGAGGCAGGCTTGAGCAGGTAATCGTGGATGCGTAACCGCAGGGCCTGGATGGCCGTTTCGGTGGAGCCGAACGCCGTAAGCAGGATGACCTCAGTCTCGGGGGAAATCTGATTGACCACCTGCACCACTTCCAACCCGTCCATACCCGGCATGCGCAAGTCCACGATCATCAGGTCCACGGGGTGGGTGCGGACGTGTTCCACGGCCGCGTGACCGTTGGGAGCCGAGGCCACGCTGTACCCCTCCAGCTTGAGGATGTCGGTCAGGGATTGGCGGGCGACAGGTTCATCGTCCACGACCAGGATGTTCGACTTCATCGCTTACCTCCAGTGGGCAGAAAGACTCGGAAGCATGCACCTGGGCCGCGATCGGGGATCAACTCCAGGGTGCCTCCATGCGCTGTGATGATATTGTAACTCACGGTCAGACCCAGACCGGTGCCGCCGTCCTTGGTGCTGAAAAACGGCTCGAAGATGTTGGCCTGCTTTTCGGGCGGAACGCCCGGGCCGCTGTCTTGAAACAGGATTTCCACCCCACTGCGCACAGCCCGCGCGGAAATCCACAAGTGCCCGCCTTCGGGCAGCACGTCGGCAGCGTTGAGGATCAGGTTGATGAAGACCTGCTGAACCTGGCTGCCGACCGCCTGAATGGGCGGAAGAGAATCGGGAATTTCAAAGTCCACGACCACGCTGCGCTCAGACAATTGCTTGGCCATCAGGTGCAGCACATGATCGAAAATTTCGGGCAGGTTAAGTTTTTCGCTTGAGGCGGGACCCGGGCGGTAGAAGTCGAGCATGCGCCTGACCGTGACGGTGAGGCGGTCGAGTTCGGTACGGGCCAGATCGAAATATTCCTGGCGCTTCTCGGGCGGCAGGTCCTCACGGGCGGCGAGATGCAGACAGTTCTGCACCGCCTGCAGCGGATTGTTGACCTCATGCGCGATGGACGCGCTCAGGCGTCCCGCCGTGGCCATTTTCTCCACCTGAAGCAGTGCCTTTTGGGATTCCTCCACCTTGCGGACGTATTCCAACTGGGCGGCATACAGGCGGGCATTTTCCAACGCGGCGGCCGCCTGCCGTGCCAGGATCTGGAACATCTCGAAATCGGATTCCTGGAACGGCGGTTCCTGCGGGTCGCGCGCGGCGTACAGCACGCTGCGGAAGCTGGGGCGCTGGACGGGGATCAACATGGCGGAGCCCAGCCCGAGGTCCAGCAAGATCGGAAGAGCGTCGTGTAGGGAAAGAGTGTAGATCTCGGTGG
>CALFXA010000191.1 GCA_937928015.1 uncultured Anaerolineales bacterium
CCACCGAGATCTACACTCTTTCCCTACACGACGCTCTTCCGATCTGGCGCAGTTCATACCAGACGTGCAGGTCACGGATGGAGAGCAGGGGAGCGAGTTCGATCTTCATTTCTTTAATCCTGGTTTGTTTGATTTCGGCAACCATGTTCACTCCTCAGACGTGCAGCCAGCATTTGACCTTGCGGTTGCCCTGGGTCACGACGGGCGGTTCCTCGGAGCATTTTTCCATGCGGAAGGGACAGCGCGCGGCGAAGCGGCAACCTTTGGGCAGGTCGATCAGGCTGGGCGGTTGACCGGTGATGAACATCGGGTCGGATTCGCTGCGCAGGCGCGGGACGCTGGCCATCAGCATTTGCGAGTAAGGATGCAGCGGCGCGGGGAAGAAATCCTTGGCGCCCCCCACTTCCACGATCTGGCCCGCGTACATGATGGCAACCTCGTCGGCCAGCTCGCTCGAAGTGGCGATGTCGTGCGTGATAAGAATGAAACTGGTGCCCAACTCATGCTTGATGCGCTTGAGCACGTTCATGATGTTGGCCTGGGTCAGCAGGTCGAGGGCGGAGGTCGGTTCGTCGAGCACGATCAGCGCGGGCGAAGTGACCAGCGCCATCGCCAGGGCCACGCGCTGACGCATCCCACCGCTCAGCTCGAACGGATAGCGGTTGATGAAATCCTCGGGGACGCCCACGTGCTGGAACATGCGCTTCGCCAGGTCGAGCGCCTCGGCCTTTTTCACGCCGAGGTGGACCATGGCCGGCTCGGCCACCTGTTCGCCCACGCGCAACACCGGGTTGAGCGCGTTCATGGCAGCCTGCGGCACAAGCGACATCGCCGCCCAGCGCACGTTGTGGCGGAACTCTTCCTCGTTCAGCGCCATCACGTCCACGCCTTGTATAAAGACCTTACCCGAGTAGCTTTCCACGTTGCGCGGCAGGAGCCTCAACATGGCCTTGGCCAGGGAGCTTTTTCCACAGCCCGACTCACCCAGGATGACCACGGCGCGATGGGCGTCCAGGTCGAAGTCCACGCCATCCACGGCCTGGACGGTGCCGTGACCGGTCCGAAAGTGCAGCACCAGGTCTTCGACGTGCAGGAGTTGTTTGGTCGGTGTTGGGTTCATACGTCCCTCAATCTCGGGTTGAATACGCGGTCCAGGGCGAAGCCGAGCATGGCAAAGCCCAGCCCGGTGATCATCAGCAGCACGGCGGGTTCGAGGATCCAGTAATAGTAGCCGCGATACAGCGCGCCGTTGGCCTGCGCGTCCTGAATGATCTTGCCCCAGGTGGGCAGGACGGGGTCGCCCAGTCCCAACACGGCCAGGGAGGCTTCCAGAAAGACGAAGGCAGGCACCGAGGAAACCAGCCCGGGGATGAGTAGCGGAATCATGCGCGGGATCAGATAAAAGAAGATGATGCGCGGACTGCTGGCGCCGTACGCCTGGGCCGCCTCGATGTACATCGACTCTTTGACCTGCATGAAGATGGAACGATAGCCCTTGATGGCACCCGTGAAGATGCTCAGCAGGATGGTCGCACCCAGGATGACCCAGATGCTGCGCGAGTAGAATGTGCCGATCATGATCAGGATCGAGAGGAAGGGCAGCACCAGGTTGACCTCGGTGATGCGCTGGATCAACTCGTCGAGCCAACCGCCGTACCAGGTGCCGATTGCTGCGATGACCATCGTCAGCACCAGGGTGCCGAGCGAGGCGATCAGGCCGAAGGCCAGGGCCACGGGCGCGCCCCACAACAGCGGCACGACCAGGTCGCGACGGGACTGATCCGTGCCTGCCAGGCCGTAGACCTGTCCGTGGAAGACGAACTCCACGTCGATATCGGAGTCAGGCTCGAAGGTGGTCCCGCTGATCTGAAGCTGGTACTGACCCTTGAGCGGCTGCCCGGTCTTGGGGTCCGAGAACAGGGCGGGGAAGACATCCTCGGTGCGCAGGCGCGTCATCAGCTTTTGATCCTGCGAGAAGCGATAGGTCAACTTCTCGCCCAAACTGGCGTTGGTGATGCGGATCTTGCGCCCGTCCGGAGTCAGCAATTCGGCGGAGAGGAACGGCTGCTTGGTCTGATACTTTGACGTGACGTACAGGATCATCTCCTGCGGATAATAGTCATATTGGAAGTCGAGCGGATAGTTGATGCTGATCGAAGCCGTGCCTTCCTTGCCGGGCGTGACGGTCTTCTCCAGGCTGCCGTCGGTGGTGCGCACCGAGAAGGACTCGGCATATTTCTTGCTCGAAAAATTATTGATCCAGGCAGGTGGGGCGAATTTGGGGTTCTGGTACCACACGTCCTCGCCGCCGCGCCACAAGCGGATCGCCTCGGCATAGGGAATCTTGATCATGGCGAAGATCGCAGTGGCTACCAGCAGCAGGACCACCAGCATCCCCAGCACCGCCGAGGGATACTTCAATAAATTTTGCAATGAGGATTTCATATCAGTTCTCCCCGATCTTGACGCGTGGGTCGACCAGCGCGTACACAAAATCGAGCAGGAAGACGGTCATGGCCAACAGGTAGGCGTAGATGATGGTCGAGCCGACGATGATCGGGATGTCGTACAGGCCGATGGCGCGATAAAGCGTGCGCCCCAGCCCGGGCCACAGGAAGACTGTCTCGGTGATGGTTGCGCCTGTCCACAGGGTAATGATCAGCAGGGCAAAGTTGGTGATGATGTTGGGCAGGGTCGGGCGCAGGATGTAGCGGCTCTCGATGTCGCGTGCGGGCAGGCCCTTGGCCTTGGCCATTTCCACATAGTCTTCGCTGGAGTAGATCAGGAAGAAGGTGCGGTAGTTGTAGATGCTCAGGAAGAAGGAACTGATGATTAGCGAAGAAGCGGGCAGGATCAGATGCTTGAGCAGGTTGAGCGAATAAGCCAGGGTGCCGGTCGGCGGCGGCGAATCGACCATGCCGCCGAAGGGCAGGATCTGAAAGATGGCGGCGAAGATCAGGATCAGGAATATCCCGTAGAACCAGGGAGGCACGGCCGACGTGGGCGAGAGCGCCACGACCAGCTTGTCCCAGAAGTTACCGTAACGGCGGGAAAGTCCCAGGGCCAGGAAGATGCTGGCGAAGAACAGGAACAATTGCGAGGAGCCCATCAACAGCAGGGTGGCGGGCAGACGCTCCAGGATGATCAGGCGCACCTGCTTGGACCCCGCGTCGCTGGTCATGTTGATGGCGCGGCCCAGGTTCAGGGTCAGGGCGTTGCTGAGGTAACGGACATTCCGCACGACCAGGGGCACGTTCAGCCCGAGGCGTTTTTCCTCCTGGGCAATCGTGTCTTCGATCAATTGCTTGCGCACGGCCGGATCGAGCTTTTGCATGGCGGGATTCAGCGCGATCCGCTGGGTGATCGTATCGCGGACCTCGTTCCGCATGATCTGATCCACGTAGCCGCCCATGTTGGCGATCATGATGGTCAGGTACACGCCGACCACCACCGTGACGAACAGGGTCAACAGGCGCACGACCACGTAGCGCGAGACGCGCAGGAAGGTGCTGTTGCGAAGGGAGGTTTTCGCTCCCGAGGCTTGGGATGGGGTTTGGGCAACAACTGCCATAAAACACCTCGCAGGTAAGGATACAGGCAGGGGTAAGGTCATCCTTACCCCTGCCTGATCTATGGAACAAACGTTAGGTTATGGGACGACGACGAAGTCGATGGAGGTGAAGGCAGGGATGGCCACGGGGATCGGGACCACTGCCACTTCGAGACGGGCGGAGCCGGTCGGCATCTGCGCCAGGGTGGCCGCGTCCAGGGTCACCTGGTACTGGCCGTCGGCGACGAAGCTGGCTTCACCGACCTTGACCACGGCACCGCTGGCATCGTACAGAATGTACTTGACCTGCTTGATGTCGGCCTGAGCGTAGGGCTGGTCGTTGAAGGACACCATCACGTCGAAGGCGGATTCAGCGCTGCCGCTCACCTGGGCGGGACCGTCGAGCTGGATGCTGGCCAGTTTGGGTTCGCTAAAGACGGCCCATTCATCCGACGGATCGGAGGAGTCGGCGAACTGCTTGAGGACGAGCGACTTCTCGGTGGTGTAGACCTTGTCGAGGTAGTAGGGGCCCGTGCCGATCCAGAAATGACCGTGCGCCTCATACCACTTCTTCAGGCTGGCGTAGCGCTGGGCGGCTTCCTCTTTGGTGAGGTACTGGCCCAGGGTCGGCTCGAACGGGATGTAGGTCTCGCTCTCGGCCTGGTCGAGGTACTTGGCCAGGATTTCGAGGCTGGGTCCGCCCACCCAGGAGGTTTGTTCAATCTGTTCGGTGTCGGCTTTGTTGGAGGTGTAGGCCAGTTCGCCGTTTTCTTCCGCCAGGTTCGAGATGGCGAAGACCTGCCAACTGTTCTCACCGGAGAGGCCGTTGGGGGAGCTGGGCCACAGCGGGAGGATGTTCAGTTCGGCGTCGGCGTTGTAGGCATCCGAGTAGGACTCGATCACCAGCGGGTCGGTGGAGACGACGCGGTAACCTTTGAAGGAAGCCAGGAAGGCTTCGAAGCTCGACACATAGGATTCGTCGTAAATGACGCTATCGGGCTTGGCGCGGTCGAAGGTCTCGATCATCGCCATGACGAAATCAGCGGCGGAAATGGGGCTGCCATCGTGCCACTTGACGGTGGTGTACAGGTTAGCGGGGAAGGTCACCACACTCTTGACATTGGCGGTGGTGCCATCGGGATATTTCTCGGCTGCGGTGATGAACTTCTGGGTCTTGGCATCCCAGTCCACCCACGTATCACCCGGGACCTCGATGCTGTCGGCGGTCTTCATGGTAAACCAGTCGAGATTCTTCGTGATTGGCAGACCAGCCTTGACTGTTAACTCAGCGCTTTCGATGCGTTGCGGCCAAGACAGGCCAGTGTAAGGATCACCCATCAGACCGCCGCTGCCGGTTATATTGTCAACACCGGTGGAGGTGGCGCGCATGATATTGGAATCCCACACCCAGTTGCTGCCGGAGATGGTGTTCCACGGCTCGGTGAACAGGTCGACGGTGCCGACCTTCATCGTGCCGCCTTCCTGACCGACGAAGCGCAGGTTGTACGGGCCAGCGTACGCGCCTTCCACGCCCGCGGCCAGGTCATAGGTCACCTGGACGTTGCTGTTGTAGGGCGAGTACTGCACCTGCTCGATCACAAACACCTGGAGCGAATCTTCCAACGAGAGTTCGAGCGCGCGCGCCATCATCTGGTCGCGCTGCTCCTTCGAGGAGAAGGTACCCTGGGCCAGGTCGTCACCCAGTTTCTGGAACTCGGGATCGGACACGTTCGAGATGAAGGGATCCACTGCCTGGACGCTGCTGTTCAGGTACATCTGCTGGATCTGGGAGCGCTCGTCGCGCGTCAGGCCGGAGGGCAGCCAGCCGGCGGTGTACAGATTCCACAGGCCTTCCGAGGCCTTGGAGCCGCGCCAGATGGGGGCCGCTTCGGAGGAGGTCTTGTAGGCGCGTTCCACCGTGAAGCCGACGGCCTCAAGCTGGTTGGCCACGTAATCGCCCATCGGTTTGCGGGTGCCGTCACCGTCCGAGCGGATCAGGAAGGTCAGGCTGACCGGCTTGCCGTTGTATTGCCATTTGCCATCGGCACCCTGGGTGGCGCCCATGCCTGTCATCTCATCGGCGATGACCTGCTTGGCCTTGTCCAGGTTATAGGCGTACTTGGCTTCGAGGGCGCGGGCCGTGTCGATCAGATTGGTGTATTCCACCAGTTGGGTGGTGATGGCGAAGAATTTGGGGAGGGAACCGCCCGCGTAGATCTCCTGGTTGACGTAGTTGCGGTCGATCATCCAGTTGACCGCTTCGCGGATCTTGCGGTTGGAGAACGGGTTCAGGACGGTCTGGTCGTCGAACGTGGCCGGGTTGAACATGATGGAGTAGCTGCCGCCGTACGACTGTGAATACTTCAAGCCGGCTTCCTTGATGGCCGGGTAAATATCCGAGGCCAGGCCGTAGGAATACAGGTCGATATCTCCAGCCTTGAGCTGGGAAATGGCGGAATCGCCGGCGATCACAGACACGTCGATCTCATCCAGCCAGCCGCCGTGGCGGTCGGTCTTCGGCGCCTGTGTGGCGGCTTCTGTTGCGGCCTCCGTGGCGGACGGGGCCTCTGTCATGGCGGGCTCTTCGGTGGGGGCGGCGGTCTGCGTCGCGGGCTGGCATGCGGAAAGGATCATGCTTACGATCATCAGCAGACCGAGGGTGGCGTACAGGACTTTCGATCTCATATCTCTTTCTCCTTGTTGGTAGGTTGGGATCACGGACGAACTCGAAACGGATACGCGCTGTCAACCTCCTTTCGCCATGGGAGGGTGGCGGCTCAAAGGGGCGGCCCGGAACGGGCTGGAAAAGGCTGCGGGCGGGACGCCAGCACGGGTTCGTCGACACCCGTGCTGGCGTCCGCTCCGCTGGTCCCACCGGGCTGGTCCGCTCGTCGTTCGGTAGCCCTGTGGGGGGACATTCCAGGCCGTTTCCTGAGGAGAATGTGAGGAGAAGAAACTGCTCCGGGAGGCCTGTTTGAGTCGCACCCAGGTACGCTCGATGCTGGAATCATAAGAACATTGTCCGCGCCTGACATGCGCCTGCGTGCCCATTTCAGCCCCCCCAACGGGACGGTTTGCCTGCACCCATGTCTGCCTATCAGTCCCCCTCTTGAGGAGGGGGAAGCCCGCCTGTAAAGACCCTTCCCGGGGAGGGGAGGAATCCCAAAACACTGCCCAGTCCGTACGAGGGGAAGTGCAATATACTTGGGGTGCCTCCTCCTGCCGCCCTGGATATATAATTGGTCTGAATGAAAGCCCGCCCGCTCCCCCTCCTGTTCCTGTTCCTGGCCACGACCCTGGTCCTGGTCTCGTGCGGCGGTCCGACTCCCACCCCCAGTCCCATTCCCAGCCCAACGGCCATACCGCAGGCGGGGGCGGCTTCCTCCATTATTCGCAGCAGCCGCTACAATCCCTCGATCCGCTTCGAGCGGATCGGTATCGAAGAGGGGCTCTCGCAGAACTCTGTCGATGTCATCTTGCAGGACTCGCAGGGTTTCCTGTGGTTTGGGACGCAGGATGGGCTGAACCGCTACGATGGCTACACCTTCACCGTCTACCGCCCCGATGTGGATAATCCCTATGCCATCAGTGACCGTTGGGTGACGGCCCTGGCCGAAGATAGCGACGGCGATCTATGGGTGGGTACCCGCCAGGGCGGACTCAATCGTTTTGATCCGCATCTGAATCAATTCACCACCTATCGCCGCGACCCCAATCAATCCTCCAGCCTGAGTGACAATCGTGTCACGTCCCTGTTGTTCGACAGTCGCGGCGCGCTATGGGTCGGCACTCAAAGCGGACTGAACCGATTCAATCCCGCCGACGAGACCTTCTCCCGATACGGTGTGGCCGACGGCTTGAGCGGCGACCGTATCACCGCCTTATATGAAGACTTCAACGGCGCGGTGTGGGTCGGCGCCACTGATGGCCTTACCCGCTACGATCCCGAGAACGGCAGCATGCGGATCTTCAAGCACGATTCGAATGACCCCGCCACGCTCGGCAGCAGCCGCATCACCGCACTGGCCGAGGACGCGGACGGCAACCTGTGGGTGGGAACCAGCAGCGGGCTGGCTCGTGTCGACCGCGTGACGGGCACCATCAAACGCTACCAGCACGACCCTGCCGTCACCTACAGCCTGGCCGATGACATGGTCCTTAACATCTACCGCGACCATAATGGCGGCATGTGGGTGGGCACCAACGAAGGGCTGGATTTTTACAACATTCGCAATGATCGCTTTGTGCATTATCGTAACCAACCCGCCAATACGAACAGTCTGAGCAACGATTCCGTCCTGTGCATCTTCGAGGATAACAGCGGGGTGTTGTGGGTTGGCACTTACGGCGGCGGCCTGAACAAGTACAACCGTCAGCAGGATCGTTTCACTTATTTCCGCTATGACCCCAATGATTCTGGCAGCCTGGGCGCCAACATGATCTTCCCCATCCATGTGGACCCGCGCGGCATGGTCTGGATTGGAACCTACGGCGCCGGCCTTGATCGTTTCAACCCCATCACCGGACGATTTATTCATTACCGTCACAGCGCGCAAAACTCATACAGCCTCAGCAGCGACGAGGTCTATTCGGTCTTCACGGATACGGACGGCCTCGTATGGGTGGGGACTTCCCGTTCCCTCGACCGCCTTGACCCGTCCACGAACAAGTTCAAGCATTTCTTCCCCTCCACCAAAGACGATGACTTCAGCCTCTCAGGACTGCCGGTCTACGTCATTTATGAAGATAGCAACGGCGTCCTGTGGGTGGGCACCAGCCGCGGCCTGGATCAGTTCGAACCGCAGACCGAGACCTTCATCCACTTCCAGCCGAATCCCGCCAACGAGGACAACCAGGTGGTGTCCATCCTGGAAGATGCGAGCCATCACCTATGGATTGGAACCTTTGGCGGAGGCCTGCACCGATTCAACAGCCACGGCGAGGGCTTCATCAGCTATTACAACGATCCCAGGGACTCATCCAGCCTGAGCAACAATACCGTCTTCTCCCTCTTGCAGGATCGAGAGGGCATCCTATGGGTCGGCACGGGCGGCGGCGGCCTGGACCGTTATGTGCCCGAGACGGATAGCTTCACGCACTACACGGAGAAGAATGGTCTGCCCAGTAATGTCATTTACGGCATTCTTGAGGACGACACCGGCGACTTGTGGATGAGTACCAACAATGGCCTGGCCCGCTTCGACCGCAAGACTGAGACCTTCCGCACCTTCACCTCCAGTGACGGCTTGCAGAGCAACGAGTTCAACATGAGCGCCTACGCTCTCAGCCCGCGCGGCGAGATGTACTTTGGCGGTATCAATGGTGTCAACTCCTTCCGCCCGTTGCAGATCTCCGACAGCGTGTACGTCCCCTCGGTGACGCTGACCTCGATCACCCAGGATGGTCAACCCTTGCGAACCGACCAGCAGATTCAATATACGCGAGCCATCACCCTCACCTGGCCGCAGAACGGATTCGAGTTCGAATTTGCCGCCCTGGCTTATGGTCAGCCCAATCGGAACCAGTATGCCTACATGCTCGAAAACTTCGATACGAGCTGGAACTTCATTGGCACTAGCCGCAACGGACGTTATACCAACCTGCCGGGCGGCACGTATACCTTGCTGTTGAATGGCTCGAACAGCGACGGCATCTGGAGCGACTCGCCCCTGCGCGTCCAGGTTACGGTCGTGCCGCCCTTCTGGCAGACGAACTGGTTCCGTGTGCTGGCCGTGCTCGTGCTGGCCGTAGCCATCGCGGGCGGATACCGATTCAGGATGGAGACCGTCCAGCGCCGCAACCGCGAACTGGCCGATCTGGTCCGTTCGCGTACCCGCGACCTCGAAAAGCGCACGCTCGAAATCGAGACGCTTTACGAGGCGGACGAGCGCATCCTGCGCACGGTCAGCTTCAACCAGGTCTTCCGCACGCTGGTGGATGTGGCCGCCGACAGCCTGCGTGCCGACCGCGCCGTCGTCTTTGTTTGGGACGAGGAAAAGTCCCTGGCGGTGCCGCGGGTCAGCCGCGGGTTCAGCGAGAGGACCCTGGCGGTGATGCGCTACGCGCGCGGTGAAGGGATGGTCGGAAAGGTGTTCGAGACGGGCGAAACGGCCATCGTGCCCGAAATCCAACTCGAGGATATGCGTCCCGACATCCGCGAGGCCATCTTGGCGGAAGGAATTCAATCCTTCGTACACCTGCCCATCAAGGTGGATGCGCACACGATTGGTGTGTTCAACGTCGGATTCATCCGCGCGGGTGTCATCAATGACGACATCGTGCGTCTGTTCACAGCCCTGGTGCAGCGTGCTTCATTATCTGTGGCGAACATGCAGCTTTTCGAGCAGACCAAGGACCTGGCGGTGATGGAAGAGCGCAACCGCCTGGCACGCGACCTGCATGACAGTGCCAAGCAGAAGGCCTTTGCTGCCTTGGCGCAACTCGGCACTGCCAACGGCATCCTCAGCCAGCTCAACCCGGTCAACATCCGCTTGCATTTGAACGAAGCTGAGAACCTGGTCTATGAAGTCATTCAGGAGTTGACCTTCCTCATCCAGGAGATCTATCCCATTGCCTTGCAGGAGAAGGGCCTGCCCACCACCCTACGTGAATATATTTTCGAATGGGAGAACCGCAACGACATTCCGGTCAACCTCACCATTCGCAACGAGCGCCCGCTCGAATTGGACAGAGAGCAGGCGATCTATCGTATCATTCAGGAAACGCTGGCGAACATTGCCCGTCATAGCGGCGCGACGCGCGTGGACATCTCGCTGATCTACCGACCGATCCTGCTGGAGGTGGCGGTGGAGGATAACGGCCGCGGCTTCGACGTCAACCAGAAGATTCGCGGCATGGGGCTGCGGTCCATCCGCGAACGGGCGGCCAGCATCCGCGGCAGCGTACAGATTCAAAGCGAACCCGGCCAGGGGACGCGGGTTCTGATTCAGGTCCCGATCAAGATCCCCGAGATGGCAGAGATGGAGAACATGTAACATGACCAATCCAATGATACCCCCCATGAGCATCCTGATCGTGGACGACCACGAAGTGGTCCGCAACGGCATCCGCGCCTACCTCGGTACCCTGCCCGAATTCCATGTGGTGGGCGAGGCTGTCTCGGGCGAGGAGGCCATCAGCATGGTGACCGAGTTGATCCCCGATATCGTCCTGCTCGACCTGATTATGCCCGGCATGGACGGGGTGGAGGCCACCCGCCGTATCAAGCAGATCAGTCCGCGCACTCAGGTGGTGGTGCTGACTTCCTATCACGAGGATGTGCATATCTTCCCCGCACTCAAGGCAGGCGCCATTGCCTACATCCTGAAAGATATGAAGATGGATAAACTGGTCGAGGTGCTACACCGTGCCCTGCAAGGGGAGGTGACTTTGCATCCGCGTGTGGCGGCGCGCGTCCTGGAAAACATCCGCGGCGAGAACACCGAGGAGCAGCCGCTCTTCACCGAGTTGACCGACCGCGAATTGGACGTGCTCAAATTGATCGCCAACGGCATGACCAACAGTCAGATCGCCGAGAAACTTGTCATCAGCGAGAACACCGTCAAGGGCCACGTCAGTAATATCCTCAGTAAATTGCACCTGGCCGACCGCACGCAAGTGGCGGTCTACGCCTGGCAAAGCGGCATTGTCCAGCGCGAACCGCGCGGCAAATGATACAGGGTCAACCTCCGAGAACCGGAGGTTGATTGCTTAAATGGGGGTTTTCGTGTAAAAAACTAGATAATCTTGCCCAATATGGTTCTTTGTGCTAGACTTTATTAAAGGAATGAGGCGACATGGCTGAAAAAATTTTAATCGTTGATGATGATTTGGACACCCTGCGACTGGTGGGGCTGATGTTACAACGCCAGGGCTACAACATCGTGGCTGCGACCAATGGGGAACAAGGCCTGGCCAAAGCATTCGAAGAAAAACCTGACCTGATTCTGCTCGACGTGATGATGCCCGACCTGGATGGCTATGAGGTCACACGCCGGCTGCGCAAGAATCCCATCACCGCCACCACTCCCATCCTGATGTTTACCGCCAAGACCCAGCTCGACGACAAGGTGACGGGCTTCGAGGTCGGCGCGGATGATTACCTCACCAAGCCCACCCATCCCTCTGAACTACA
The DNA here is from genome assembly GCA_937928015.1 of uncultured Anaerolineales bacterium. Taxonomy (GTDB): domain Bacteria; phylum Chloroflexota; class Anaerolineae; order Anaerolineales; family Villigracilaceae; genus JACPVF01. The sequence goes on from CALFXA010000191.1 coordinate 11,685, forward strand.
GGCGCATGTCCGCGCTTTGTTGTCTCGCTCCGAGAAGAAGGATGAAAACGGGGATGTCGCGGCCAATAAGGATCACCGCGGATTTGTGATCGGTGTGCTGGCTGCGCGCGGCGGACTGGGAGTCTCGTCGGTGGCGGCCAACCTGGCGGCAGCGCTGTCCAGCCGCGCCCAGGCCGACGTGATCCTGGCCGAAATGACGCCCGGTCACGGCACCCTGGGCCTTGACCTGGGCTTGAACGACGGCAATCGCCTGAACGAGCTCCTTTCGGGCGCCACCGTGGAGGTCACGCGCGAGAAGGTGCAGGCGGCGCTCGTTCCGCATGTTTCGGGCATAAACCTGCTGGCGGCGTCTGATAATCCGCGCGACGTGCACCTTACTTCGCAGGTGGCGCATTACGAGGCGTTGGTCTCGCGCCTCTCGACGCTGGCCCGCTTCATCGTCCTGGACCTGGGGGTGGGATTGCCGCTCTTCGTGCAGAGAATCCTACCGATGTGCGCGGAGCGCATCCTGGTGGTGGAGGGTGTGCCTAATTCCATCCATAATTCAAAGATTCTGATCGACGAGATCGCTGCCATCGGCATCGACCGCAAGGCCATCACCGCCGTGTTGAACAACCGCGTCCGCTCCGAGTCGCAGATGCCGTGGACGCAGGTGCAGGAAAAACTGGCCCATTCCATTTCCACTACCTTCACGCCCGCCCCTGAACTCTTCTTCCAGGCGGCCCGCATGTTGACGCCCGCCGTGGTATGCCAGCCCACGAACGTCACCGCCCAGCAGTTCTTCAAGCTGGCCGACCAGGTCATGGAGCACGAGCAGGCGCGATGACCGTTGCCTTCTCCGGTCAGGCCCAATCTGCGATCGAGTTTGCAGCCGACCTGTTTCGCGGCGCAAAACGTGCGGTGGTACTGACCGGGGCGGGGTTATCCACGCCTTCGGGCATCCCCGACTTCCGCTCGGAGGGCAAGGGGTTATGGTCACGAGATGAGCCGCTGGAGGTGGCTTCCCTCAGCACCTTTCGCATCGCGCCCGAGCGTTTCTTTCAATGGTTCCGCCCGCTGGCTTATCAAATCTTCAACGCCCAGCCTAATCCTGCTCACCGGGCGCTGGCTGAACTCGAAGCGGCGGGACGCGTGCAGGCGATCATCACCCAGAACATCGATGTCCTGCACCAGAAGGCTGGTTCGAAGCGCGTGATCGAAATGCACGGTTCCATGCGGACCCTGTCCTGCACACAATGTTTTCAGCAGGTCGAGTCCGCGCCGTATTTAAAACCCTTTACCGAGACGGGCGCCATCCCGCACTGTCCGCAATGCGGCGCAGTGCTCAAGCCCGATGTGATCCTGTTCGGCGAGCAATTGCCGCAGACAGCCTGGTACGAGGCCCAGCGCGAAGCCCGTCAGTGTGACCTGATGGTGGTGGCGGGGTCCTCGCTGGAAGTCCTGCCGGTGGCGGGGCTGCCCATCCAGGCCCTGGACCGCGGCGCGCACCTGATCATCATCAACAACACGCCCACTTATTTGAATGTGCGCGCGGATGTCAACATCCTCGAAGATGTGGCCAGCATCCTGCCCGCCATCGCGGAGAGAACCCTTCATGGCTGAGATCAAAACCGAACGGCTCGACGGATACCGCCGCCTGATCGACATTTCACGCGACCTGGCCTCGACCCTTGATTTGGACATCCTGCTCTCGCGCATCGTCCACGCTGCGGCGGAGGTGAGCGGAGCCGAGGCCGCCTCGATCCTGCTCTACGACGATGCGGCCCGGCGGCTGTACTTTCAGGTGGCGACCAACATCGACGAACCGACCCGTCGCGGGCTGGTGGTGCCCATTGATAAAAGCATCGCCGGCTGGATCGTCGCCAACCGCAAGCCGGTGCGCATCACCAATGTGCACGAGGATCCGCGTTTCTTCGGCGACGTGGAGCAGACCACGGGCTTTCCCACCGAGTCGATCCTGGGTGTGCCGCTCATCACCAAGAACAAGATCGTCGGCGTGCTGGAGGCGCTCAACAAGCACGGCGGGAAGTTCACCGACCAGGACGAGTCTATGCTGCTGGTGTTGGGCGCTCAGGCCGCCGTCGCCATCGAGAACGCCCGCCTCTTCCAGCAATCGGACCTGATCTCGGAGTTCGTCCATGAATTGCGCACGCCGCTGGCCTCGCTCAGCACGGCGACCTATCTGTTATTACGCCCGGAGATGTCGCAAGAGCAGCGCGATCAGATTGTCAACAGCATCCATGCCGAGACTCTGCGGCTGAACGCGCTGGCCTCCTCCTTCCTCGACCTGGCCCGCCTCGAGTCGGGACGGGTGCAGTTCCGAAAGACAGCCTTCAGCCTGGCGGACCTGTTGTACGAGTGCAAGGATGTGATGTCCTCCAAGGCGGACGAGGAGCGCATCCAGGTGCGGGTCGAGTCGCCCGAAGGATTGCCCGTCCTCGAAGCGGATCGTGACAAGATCAAGCAGGTGTTGCTGAACCTGTTGAGCAACGCCATCAAATACAACCGCGCGAACGGTTCGGTTATCCTGCGCGCCGAGAGCACCGACACCGAGATTTTCATCTCCGTGCAGGACACGGGCGTGGGCATCCCCGAGCAGGCATTGCCGCACCTCTTCGAAAAGTTCTACCGCGTGCGCGAACACGAGAACAAGGCTTCGGGCACCGGGTTGGGACTCTCGATCTGCAAGCAGATCATTCAGGGACACGGCGGGCGCATCGAGGTCAAGAGCAAGATGGGCATCGGGACCATGTTCATGATCCACCTGCCGCGTGGAAGTCACAAGACTCAGCCGCACACCCGCTCGAAAGCTTGAAGCGAAACGTCCGAGAAATCAAGCGCGCCATCCATTTGGATGGCGCGTTGTCTTTTTCTAGGCGGCGGCCCAACGATCTCGACCGGCCGCCTTGGCGTCGTACAGGGCTGAGTCGGCGCGGGCCAGCAATCGCTGCCAATCCTCCTGCTCGATTTGGTACTGCGCCACCCCCACGCTGATGGTGACGTGGATACCCTGGTCGCCGTTGGGGATGGACGTCTCACGGAGGTTCTTGCACAGACGTTCGGCCTGCTCGATGGCCGACTCGAGCGTGGTCTGGGGCAACACCACCAGGAATTCCTCGCCGCCGTAGCGCCCGATCAGGTCTGGGTTGCGGACATTGTCACGCAGGTAACTGGCTACCTGCCGCAGAACCTGGTCACCCACGGTATGACCGTAGGTGTCGTTGATGGCCTTGAAGTGGTCCACATCCAGCATAGAGATAGACAGCGGTGTGCGGTAGCGGTTGGAGGCCATGACCGCGCGCTGCAATTCGCCGAGAATCTGCCGACGGTTGGGCAGGAAGGTGAGCGAGTCGGTGTTGGCCACTTCATGGGCCTGAGTGACCACCAGGTCGATCTCCATCTGTTTTTGCAGGAGGGTTTGTTTGGAATATTCGTAGTCCAGTTTTAACTGGGCGGCGCGGCGGCTCACGCGTTGATAGCGCTCGGCCAGCACGGGATCGAGCGAGACCAGTTCGGCGAAGAAAAGGATGCGCCCGTCGCTGGTGGGGATGAAGGTGCAGTCGTATTCGGTCTCGCCGCTGCCACGGTTGGGGAGCAGGACCAGCTCGCCGTGGGAGGGAGTCTGCTTTTCGATGGCGAGGCCCGCCAAACGGTCGAAGAAGGAGCGGCTTTCAAGGGTCAGGAGCGCCTGGATCGTATCCGCCGGTGAGTCCGATTTAGTCAACGCCTCGCAGGAGGGATTACATTCGAGGATGCGGCCCTCGGCATCCAACAGGGCGATCAGGGCATGACTGTATTTCAAGATGGCAGGCAAGCCCTGCGATCCCAATAGTTCGGATAATTCCTGCATATCAACGCGGCCCTTTCCTCCCAAATTGTCGTTCGAGCATGTCCACCGAAAGATGGATCATGGTCGGCCTGCCGTGCGGACAGGTGCGCGGGGACTCGCAAGTTTCGAGGTCGCTCAACAACGCACGCTGCTCTTCGGGCGTGAGGGTCTGCCCCGCCTTGACGGCCAGCCGCTTGCACACGCGTCCCGCCAGTTTGGCCTCGACCTCGGCTTGCAACGGTGCCTCGTCCTCTTCGAAATCCTCGACCAAAGCCCGCAGCGCCAGCGACGGGTCGCTGCCGCGGAAGAGGGTCGGCATGGCCCGCACCTGGAAGGTGTTCGCGCCGAAGGCCTCCACCTCGAAGCCGAAATGATTCAACACATCGAGTTGACCTTCGAGCAGCTTGGCCTGTGCGGGCGGCAGGTGTACCACAGCGGGAGTCAGCAAGGCCTGCGAAGGGATGCTCTCCATCCCATGCTGGGCCATGAGTTTCTCGAATAACACGCGCTCATGCGCGGCGTGCTGGTCGATCAGGTATAACCCGTCGGGACCTTCAGCCACCAGATAGGCCGAGCCGATCTGGCCGATCAGGCGCAGGAGCGGAAGGTTGAAGGCGGGTCTGGTTTCGGGTTGCTGCGTTGGGGATGAAGCCTCGGGCGGTTGACCAGGCACGGCGAAGGGTGAGTCTACTGCCTCATGCGCCATCGTCCAATCCAGCCCAGGCTCGCGCGGCTCCGACGGGCGTCCGCTCCACAACGTGGTCGGGGCGACGGACGGCACGGGCGTGTAGGCCAGCAGGGCCCGTCGCACCGCGCGCTGCACGAAGCTGAAGACGCGGTCTTGATTCTTGAAACGCACCTCGGCCTTGGCAGGATGCACGTTCACGTCCACGTCTTCGGGGAGCATGTCGAGGAAGAGCGCCGTCAGTGGGTAGCGTCCCACCATCAGCAGGGTGTGATAGGCTTGGATGACGGCCGTGTTGAGCGCCACTTCCTGCACCCAGCGGCCGTTGACGAAGAAGGTAATCTCCTTGCGGTTCGAGCGAGTCAGCGAGGTGGGGCTGATGAAACCCGTCAGACGCAGGCCATCCTCCTCGGCGATCACTTCGAGCATCTGCCTGGCCACGTCCACGCCGTAGAGCGCCGCCAGGATGGCCCGTCGGTCGCCGTCGCCCGCGGTTTGCAGCGAGACGTTCTTGCCTTCACTTAACTTGAAGCGCACATGGGGATACGCCAGCGCATAGCGCGTCACCAGATTGTCGATGGCGCGGCGCTCGGTCACGTCGGCTTTGAGGAATTTCAGGCGGGCGGGGACGTTGTAGAACAGGTCCTCGACACGCACCACGGTACCGACCGGTGCGCCGACCGACTCGACCTTGGAGCTGATTCCGCCTTCGACGCGTAGCCGCGCCCCCGCAGCGGATTCCGCCACCCGCGAGGTGACGGTCATGCGCGAGACCGATCCGATGGAGGCCAGCGCCTCGCCGCGGAATCCCAGCGTCGAGATGTGGAACAGGTCCTCGGGCTGGACCAGCTTCGAGGTCGCATGGCGCTCGACGGCCAGCGCCAACTCCGAAGCCGGGATGCCGCTTCCGTCGTCGGCCACCTCAACCAGCGCGCGTCCCGCCTCCGCAATGGAGATGGTCAACGCGTGCGCGCCTGCGTCCAGTGCATTTTCGGCCAGTTCTTTCACCACCGAGGCGGGGCGTTCGATGACTTCTCCCGCGGCGATTTGCGAGGCAACTTCTGAGGAAAGCAGGCGAATGGGCATGCGCCGATTATATAATACCCGCGTGTAAAATAGCACCTTCTTTTGGATAGATGCTGTAAAGCATGGGTATAATCGGCAGATGCGTTTTACCACCCTGCTGTTCGACCTCGACGACACGTTGTATCCCGCCTCGACCGGCCTGTGGACTCTGCTCAAGCGACGCATGAGCGATTATATGCGTGAGCGCCTGGGCATCCCCGAGGACCAGATCCAGACCTTGCGCGAGCGATACTTCCAGCAATTCGGCACCACCCTGCGCGGACTGCAAGCCCATCATCAGGTGGATACGCAGGAGTTTCTGGCCTACGTCCACGATGCGCCCCTGGCCGAGTACTTGACCCCGAACCCGATCCAGCGCGAGGTAATCGTTTCACTGCCGGGCCGCAAGCTAATCTTCACCAACGCGGACGTTCCGCATGCCCGCCGCGTGTTATCCGCGCTGCAACTGGACGGTCTGTTCGACAGCATCGTGGACGTGAACGCCGTCGCGCCGTATTGCAAGCCGATGCCCGAGTCCTTTGAGATCGCATTGAAGGCCGCTGGCGAGGCCGACCCCGCGCGCTGCGTGATGATCGACGATCTGCCGCGTACCACGCGCGCCGCCATGAACGCCGGCTTGTACGGAATCCTGTACGGACAGCCCGGGCCGCATCTTGACGCCGACGCCTGTTTCGACGACTGGACCAAACTCCCCGCCTTGTTGATGTGAGGTAGCCATGGAAACGAAAGCGATGATTGCCCTGGCGTTGATGATCCTGGGCATCGTGGTCATCAACTTTGCCCTGTACGCCGCCGCGCGCGGCATGTCCGATTGGTTCTCGTCGATGGGCAAGGGCATGCAGACTCCGTTGACGAAGGACCGCGCTCCCTACGATGAGCTGCGCCAGAAAATGCGTGAACTCTCGGACGAGAAAAAGGAAGATTGACCGAAAGCGGTTTTTACAAAACGCATATATCGAATTCATGCCGCTTTAATCCCGCCATGATAAAACCGACCCTGACTTACTGCTTTTTGCATCAACATTTAACTTGTACATGCCGGAAGTCGGGCAGAATCAAAATCCCAGTTGAGCTCTTTATGCAGTACGCTGTAACGGCATTTTGCCTGGAGGAATCATGAACGAACCTGTACACGTAACCCCGCCCGCCCCCCAACCGACGGCCAAGTCGCCCAACAAGGCCTTGATCACCGTCCTGGTTATCGTGGCTATGCTCTTTATCGGCACACTCTCCTTCGCGGGCGGATTCGTCACGGGACATTTTGTCCCCGCCCTGAACGAACCTTCCGGGCAGACTTTCCTGCCCGTGGCCCCCACGCCCTCTACTGACCAAAACTCGGCCACCCCGCAGGATTTGCAGACCCTGTTCTCCCCGTTCTGGGAGGCATGGAATCTGGTTCACCAGCAATACGTGGACCAGCCTGTGGATGACGTCAAGCTGATGCAGGGCGCGATCCGTGGCATGATGGAATCTCTGGGTGACAAGCACACCTCCTACATGGACCCGGTCAATTTCCAGCAGGCCAACCAGAGTCTGGCGGGTGAGTACGAAGGCATCGGCGCCTACGTCGATACCGGTGGCGACTTCCTGACCATTACCAGCCCGATCCCCGGCTCGCCGGCCGAGAAGGCGGGCCTGCGCCCGGGCGACATCATCGTCAAGATCGACGGCAAGGACATGACTGGCGTGGACCCCGAAGTGGCCCGCCAGCAGGTGCTTGGACCGGCCGGTTCGACGGTCCACCTGACCGTGGCGCGCAAGGACGAGAAGAACCTGCTTGAGTTCGACGTTACCCGCGACAAGATCGTCATCAAGAGCGCCACGGGCAAGATGCTCGATAACGGTGTCGCCTACATCCAGGTCACCACCTTTGGCGACAAGACCTCCGAAGAATTGATCCAGGCCCTGAACGATGTGCTGGCTCAGAATCCAAAGGGCATCGTCCTCGACCTGCGCAACAACGGCGGCGGCTACGTGCAGACCGCGGTCGAAGTGGCTTCGCAATTCATCGATAAGGGCGTGGTGCTCTACGAGCAGTTCGGCGACGGCAAGAAAAACACCTACGAGGTTCAGCCTGGCGGCCTGGCCACCGATATTCCCATGGTGGTGCTGATCAACGAAGGTTCGGCGTCCGCGTCCGAGATCGTGGCGGGCGCGCTGCAAGATTATGGCCGCGCCAAGTTGGTGGGCGTCACCTCCTATGGCAAGGGCTCGGTGCAGAACTGGATTCCGCTCTCGGGCGACCAGGGCGCGGTGCGCGTGACCGTCGCCAAGTGGCTGACCCCCAACGGCCGCACCATCCATCAGAAGGGCCTGACTCCCGACGTCTTCGTCCAGATGACCGAAGAGGATTACAAGAACAACTTGGACCCGCAGTTGGACGCCGCTGTGCAGACTCTGCTGGCCATCATCGGCGGGCAGCCGATCCCCACCTCGGTGCCGACAGCCACTCCCGCCCCGTAACTTGTGAGGTGAACGATGTTTTATGATCCGACCTATCTATGCTTCATGCTGCCCGGCATGCTGTTGGTGATGCTGGCCTCGTGGTACGTCAACTCGGCGTACCGCAAGTGGAGCCAGGTCCGCACCCGCAGCGGTTTGACCGGGGCCGAGGCCGCCCAGCGGCTGATCTATAACGGCGGCCTGTCCGGGGTCCAGATTCAGGGCATCGGCGGGCAGTTGACCGATAACTACGATCCGCGCTCCAAGGTCCTCAACCTGTCGCAGGGTGTGGCTAACAGCCCGTCGGTGGCGGCGGTCGCCATTGCTGCTCACGAGTTGGGACACGCCATGCAGGACAACGAAGGTTACTTCCCGCTGCGCTTCCGCGCCGCACTCGTCCCGATGGTCAACATCGGCTCGTGGCTCGGCTGGATCATGATCCTGGCAGGCTTGTTCCTGCGTATTACCAACCTGGCTTGGCTGGGTGTGCTGTTCTTCTCTGGCGGTGCAGTCTTTGCGCTGGCCACCCTGCCCGTGGAATTCAACGCCTCGGCGCGCGCCAAGCGCCTGCTGGCCGAGACCGGCATCATCAGCGGCGAGGACGAGCAGGCGGGCGTCAACAACGTGCTGAACGCCGCGGCCATGACCTATGTGGCCGGGCTGGCTGCCGCCATCCTGCAATTGCTGTACTTCGTCTCCCTGGTGGGCGGCGGACGTCGACGCAGTTAGTCGGCAAATGTATGACCAACGGCTCCCGCGAGCTTCGGCTTGCGGGAGTTTTTTTGTGTGTATAATCCGCAACGATGAATAAATTCGTTTTTGTGGTGATTCTGTTTTTGGGCGTGGCGCTGGTCATCCTGAGTTTCGGGGAGTTGGAGACCATTCTCAAAACCTTGGATAGCGGGAATCACTGGTATCTCCTACTGGCGTTGATCATTCAAATGGCCTGGTTCGTGGTGGTGGGGCAGATGTATCACTCCATCTACCGCCTGCTCGGCATGGACGACTCCACCCTGAACCTGAGCGTCGTCGCCGCGGCGGCGACCTTCGTCAACGTGGTCATGCCCACGGGCGGAATGGGCGGGATCGCCCTCTTCGCGGCGGAGGCTCGTCGGCGCGGACATCCCAGCGGAAAGGCTACCGTCGCCGCGGCACTCTTCCTGCTCTTCGACCAGGCCGCCTTCCTGGTGATCCTGGCGATGGGATTGTTGGTGTTGCTGCGGCGCGGGAATCTCTCGGCGGGCGAGATCACGGCTTCGCTCCTGCTGCTGGCCCTGGCACTGGTTATTGCTTTTCTTCTATATCTCGGATATCGGTCTGCAGTCACGCTCGGCAACGTGTTGGCCAGGGGCTCGCACGTCATCAACCGTCTGACCCGCTTCGTGATCCACCGCGATTACCTGAGCGAGGACCGCGCCCACGCCTTTGCGCACGAGATCGCTGAGGGGCTCTCGGGTTTGACCGAGCAGCCGAATGTCATGGTCCGCCCGGTGTTGTGGGGCCTGCTGAACAAGGTGATGCTGATGGCCATCCTGGCGGCGGCCTTTCTTGCCTTCGACGTGCCCTTTTCCGCGGGAACCATCGTCGGCGGATTCTCCATCGGGTATCTGTTCCTGATCGTATCGCCCACGCCTTCGGGCATCGGCGTGGTGGAAGGGCTCATGCCGCTGGCGCTATCGTCGTTGCGCGTGGCCTGGAGTCAGGGCGTCATCGTCACGCTGGCGTATCGCGCCATTACTTTTTGGGTCCCGCTTGGGGTGGGAGCGTTGGCCTTCCGCAAGTTGCATGTTACTGGAAATGGAGTCAGGCAGGATGGATAAACGTTTCGAAGAACTTTTGCAACGCTATATCGAACAGGAAGATCACAAGCGGCGCAAGCCTATCGAAGAACAACTCTGGCGTGAATTTGGCGCGACCAAGGCCGTGCTGGTGATGGACCTCTCGCGCTTTTCGATGTTGACCCAGAAATACGGCATCGTCTACAACCTGGCGATGGTCTATCGCATGCAATTCATCTCGCGGCCGATCATCGAACATGAGGGCGGGCAGGTCATCAAATACGAGGCCGACAACTGCTTTGCCGTGTTCGACGATGTGTACCCCGCCGTGCGTGCCGCGCTGTCCATCAACCGCGCCTTTGCCGAACTCAACGCCAATACCGACGAGAAATTCGATATCCTGGTCGGCACGGGCATCGATTATGGCGAGGTGCTGCTCGTCAATGACCCTGATTATTTCGGCATGGCCGTCAACCGTGCCAGCAAGCTCGGCGAAGACATCGCCAGCGGCGGCGAGATCCTCATCACCAAGACCGCCTTCGAACGCATGCCAGCCGACCCGCACATCCACGCGGAGGCGCTTGAGTTGACCATCTCCGGCCTGAAGCTCGATGCATTGGCCCTCAAGTACTGACCCTCATGTCGCTCGCTGCGCTACTGGATTTGTGGAAGCGTGATCCGCTGACGGCGGATCATTTTGCCACCTGGCGGACTCTGCCCCCGCGTCCCGCATCCATCGTCTCCCTGCCGACCGATCTGCCTGCTCCCGTCAAACAGGCCTTGATCGCCTCTGGCATCCATTCCCTTTACTCGCATCAATCCCAGGCCTGGACCCACGTCCGCAGCGGCGGGAATGTCATCCTCGCCACCGGCACGGCCAGCGGCAAGACCCTGGCCTACAATCTGCCTGTCCTATCCGCGCTGACGGAAAATTCGCAGGCGCGCGCGCTGTATCTCTTCCCCACCAAGGCTCTGGCCCAGGACCAGCTCAACACGCTGGAACGATTCGGACTTTCGATTGCCCAACCTGCGGACCTGTCCGCCGCCATTTACGACGGTGACACGCCGCAGAAGGATCGTCCCGCCATCCGCAGGCAGGCGCGTGTCGTGTTGACCAACCCCGACATGCTGCACACCGGCATCCTGCCGCATCACACCAACTGGGCCGAGTTTTTCACGAACCTGAAATTCATCGTCGTGGATGAGGCCCATACCTATCGCGGCGTGTTCGGTTCGCACGTGGCCAACGTGCTGCGGCGTATCCAGCGCGTGGCGAAATTCTACGGCGCCAGGCCGCAGTTCATCCTCGCTTCGGCGACGATTGGAAATCCGCGCGAACTGGCCGAGCGGCTGATCGAAGCGCCCGTTCACCTCATCGACGAGGACGGTTCGGCGCGCGGGCCGCGTCACTTCCTCATCTATAATCCGCCCGTGGTGGACGAGGCGCTGGGGTTGCGCAAGAGTTCCCTGCTCGAAGCCGTGCGCCTCACGCAGGACTTGATCGCGCAGAATGTGCAAAGCGTGGTGTTTGCGCGTTCGCGCCGTAGCGTGGAATTGATTCTCACTTATCTGCAAAGCGGCGGACAGAATCCGATATTCGACATTCGAGATTCGAGCGGCGAGTTCCGCGTCTCGAATACCGCGGACCGCATCCGTGGCTACCGCTCGGGCTATCTTCCGTCCCAGCGCCGCGAGATCGAGCAGGGATTGCGCGACGGCTCGGTCCAGGCGGTGGTGGCGACCAACGCCCTCGAACTGGGAATCGACATCGGCGGGCTGGGCGCGGCGGTCCTCGTCGGTTACCCGGGCAGCATCTCGTCAGCGTGGCAGCAGGCGGGTCGCGCCGGGCGTGGACTCGAATCCGCGGCAGCGGTGCTGGTCGCGTCGGCCAATCCCATCGACCAGTTTCTGGCGCATCATCCCGAGTATTTCTTCGGCCGCTCGCCCGAGCAGGCATTGGTCAACCCTGACCATCTTTTGATCCTGCTGGAACATTTGCGTTGTGCCATGTTCGAGCTGCCCTTTCAGACGAATGAAGGCTTCGGTCATCTGAGCGCTGAGCAGGTCGGCGACTTTTTGCAATTTTTGGTCAGTAATCACGAGGCGCATCTCTCGAACGACAAGTATTTCTGGATGGCCGACCAGTATCCCGCGGCGGACATCTCGCTGCGGTCTGCCTCGCCGCAAGGGGTGGTCTTGCAGACCATGACCGAGGATGGCCCGCGCACCGTCGGCACGGTGGATGGCGAGAGCGCGGCCTGGATGGTCCACCCGGGTGCGGTCTATCTGCACGAGGCGCAATCCTATTTCGTCGAGAGCCTCGACCTCGAACAGCATGTCGCACACCTGCGTTCCGCCACCATGGATTATTACACCGAGCCGATGCGCGGCACGACCATCAAAGTCCTCGCGTTGAGCGGAGAAGAACACAGCCAGAGCGCGGATAAGAACTGGGGCGAGTTACAGGTCACCACGCAAGTGACGGGCTTCCAGAAACGCCGCTGGTACACGCACGAGAACCTCGGCCAGGAGCCGCTCGACCTGCCGCCTTCCGAATTGCAGACGACGGGATACTGGCTGACCCTCTCCGAGGAAATGGTCGAGCGGCTGCGAGAAGCGGGTGCCTGGACCAATGACCCAAACGACTACGGCCCGGGCTGGGCGAAGCTCCGTGAGCGAGTCCGCGCCCGAGACGGATTCAAATGTCAGGTGTGCGGCGCGCCCGAGAACGGGCGTCAGCACGACGTGCATCACAAGGTCCCGTTCAAGGCATTCATCTCGCGCGAAGAAGCCAATCGCCTCGAAAACCTGACCACGCTGTGCTCCTCCTGCCACCGCAAGGTGGAGGCCAACGTCCGCATGAGAAGCGGATTGGCGGGCTTGAGTTACGTGCTCGGGAACCTGGCTCCGCTCTTCCTGATGTGCGACAGCGGTGACCTGGGCACGCACATCGAGCCCGCACCGACCGAGGATTTTCCCAATCCCTCGGTGGTGCTGTACGACCTCGTCCCCGCGGGCATCGGATTCAGCCAGCGTCTGTTCGAGATTCACGATGACCTGATGCGCCGCGCGCTGGAACTCGTCAGCCAATGTGAATGCGCCGACGGTTGTCCCTCGTGCGTCGGTCCGGGGGGCGAGAACGGCTACGGCGGTAAGCAGGAAACCATTTCAATCCTAAAGGAACTTACCCAATGAAACAGACTCTCTCCAGGATGCCATTCATCCTTCTCGTCGCAGCCATGGTCCTGACTGCCTGTTCGCCTTCCAGACAGTCCTCTGCCAGCGGAAGTCCATCCGCGCCATACGGCAGCAAACAGCAAACTGTGACCCCCATGCGCTTTGAAGAAAAAGGGGATGGGCCGATCTATAAGCTCACGGCCGATATTCCCACCATCGTCGGCAGTGAAGATCCACATGCGCAGCTTTTCAACAGTCTCACGTACGCCATCTTCCAGGCCTACGAAAATGAGTTCATCGCTGCCGTGCAGGAAATGCCTGTCGAACCTGTCAGCAGCGGCAGCACGATGGACATCCAGTACACGCTGGTCTCTCCGCCCGGCGACAGCATCATCAGCATCAACTATCTGGTCACGGGCTATGCTGATGGCGCAACGGATAAATTCCACAACTCCAGGTCTTTCAACTTCAATATCGAATCAGGGCAGGAAGTGACCCTGGCCCAGCTTTTCCTGTCGGGGGTCGATTATTTGAATCCCATCGCACAGATCTGCTCGACCGAACTCTCCTCGCGCATCAAGGACTTCGGTGCATTTGCAGGTGGCGTGGAAGCCAATGAAGAAAATTATCAAGTATGGAACGTAAGCGCGGATGGACTCGTTATTACCTTTGATGAGACCCAGATCTCGACTAACGCGACGGGACCGCAGAAGGTCACCATCCCGTACGAGAAGTTGAAAGATATCATCGACCCGCAGGGTCCCATCGGAAAATACATTCGATAACCGTAGAAAGAGAGAGTTTATGATTGCAAAGAGGAAGGCGATCTCTGCCCTGCTTGCCCTGGCCTTCGGGACTCTGGCTTGCAGCCTCAGCCAACGCGTCCCGCCGACTGCCACTCCAGTGGTCCCGACCGCGACGGCTGTACCTATGGAGATTCCGCTTTATGAACGGGTGAGATTCACCACCGTCAGCGCCAGTGAGTTGAGCGACGCGCCCAAATACACCATTACCGCCGAGACGCCCACTCTGGAAGGCGTGGACGACGGCCGTGTGCTTGAGTTCAATGTCCTCATGCAGATGACCGTGAACGAAATGGTGGATGGTTTCAAGGCTGACATGAAGGACCAGCCTGCCACGCCCATCGTCGCGGGTAGTTCGTTCGACGTGAAATATGAACTGCTCTCGCCGCCAGGTTATATCTACAGCGTCAAGTTCAACGTCATGGGCTACACGGACGGCGCCGCCCATCCGTATCATTTCAGCAAGACGGTGAACTTCAATCTGGAAACGGGCAGGGCGATCATGCTCGATGAACTCTTCCTGCCTGGCTCGAACTACCTTCAGGTTTTCTCTGACATAAGCAAGGCGGACCTGTCCGCCCGGGACATCGGCTTCGATCCGACCTTCTTCGCCGGCGCGGACCCCACGCCTGAGAATTACAAGAGCTGGAACATCACCGCCGACGGCCTGCTCATCACCTTCGACGAGTATCAGGTCGCGGCCTATGCGGCGGGTCCACAGACGGTCACGATTCCCTACGGCGCCTTGAAGGACATTATCGATCCGAACGGGCCGCTGGGTAAATATATCCAGTAATAAATAGGCGAATAAAAAACGAGCGCATCCTCAAGGATGCGCTCGTTTAATTTATGCTGCCGTGTTCCAATGCGCGTATTTTGGATTTTTGCCGCGCACAATGTCATCGAACATCGTCCGCAGTTTCGCGGCGACAGGTCCCATTTCGCCATGCCCCACGGGGCGGTGATCCACTTTCGTGGCGACCACCACTTGAGCGGCGGTGCCCGTCATGAACAACTCTTCGGCCAGGAAAATCTCGGTGCGGTCGATGGTGCGTTCCACCACCTGGAGCCCCAGTTCCTTTTGGGCCAGTTCGATGATCGAGCGGCGCGTGATGCCTTCCAGGATGTTGTCGGTGATTGGCGGCGTGACCAGCACTCCGTCGCGCACCATGAAGATGTTCATGGCCGAGCCTTCCGAGACGTGCCCGTTATGGTCGAGGACCAGCGCCTCGTCGAAGCCTGCCAGGTTCGCATCCGTCTTGATCAGCGCGGAGTTGGCGTAGGCGCCCGCCACCTTGGCCCGCGCAGGGATGACGTTGTCGTCGATGCGCCGCCACGAGGAAAAGGTCACATGCGCGTTGCTGTCGTTCTTGACATATTTGTCGAACGGCAGGACGAATATGCTTAAGTCATCGCGGAGGTCATGTAATCGTACGCCAATGCCGATGTCGGCCTTGTAAATGGTGGGGCGGATGTAAACGTCGCGTTGCCAGTTATCGGTGCGGAGCAGGTCCAGCAGCAGTTGGGTCAGGCTTTCTTCATCGTAGTCCACCTGCATACGCAACATGCGCGCTGAGTTCAACAGGCGGCGGAAATGGTCGAATGGGCGAAAGACAAAGAGTTTTTTCTGCTCCTCGTTCCAATAAGCGCGCATGCCGCCGAAAACAGACGTGCCATATAAAAAGGCATGTGACGCGATGCTGACCTTGGCTTCCGAGAAGGGGACGATCTTCCCTTCGAAGAACGCATGACTCTCTCCTGTCACAGGATACCTCCGAGTGAATGGATTTTCTTTCGCAGAAATTATAACCCCCATTCCCAGGCGCGGTTTTGAAAATTCGAGGCCTGATTTGCCCCTTGACAACCCTCCGAATCTTGCTAGAATCTAATTAGATAATTATCGAATTAAATTTACGGAAGTGAGATATGAACGAAAACCCTGGAATGCTCGATTTTGTCAAAGCCATGTCCGACGCCGACCGTCTGCGGATCATCGGCGTGTTGGCTCAACGCTCCGCACGAGTTGCGGATGTGGCTGCCGAACTCGGTATGCCCGTCCGCGATGCGTTCGATCATCTGGAATTCCTGCACTTCGTGGGCGTCGTCCGCAAGAATGAGGATGTCTATGAACTGGACGAGAGCGGCATGGAATCGCTGTCCAAACGGCAGTTTGCCAGAGCCGAGCGCGAGAGTTATACGCCCGCACCCGAACTGGACGCAAAGTCACGCAAGGTGCTGACCTCGCACCTCAACAAGGACGGCAGCATCAAGCAGATTCCCTCCCAACCCGCCAAGTTGCGCATCCTCCTCGAATACCTTGTCGCGGCCTTTACGCCGGGCGTCAACTATACCGAGAAGGAAGTCAACACCATCCTGCGCCGCTTCCACCTTGACACCTCGGGGCTGCGCCGCGACCTGATCGACTCCAACCTGTTGGCCCGTGAAAACGACGGTTCGCGTTATTGGAGAGTGGCATGAGCGAGGAGATGGTCAATTTCTTCAAGGCCCTGGCTGACGCCAACCGCCTCAAGATCGTCGGGTTGCTGGCGCAGCGCCCGTACAGCGTGGAGGAACTGGCCGCCCTGCTCGACCTGAAAGCCTCGACTGTGTCACATCACCTGGCGCGCCTGGCCGAAGCGGGACTGGTCAGCGCTCGTACGCAAAGCTATTACAACGTCTATCAACTGGAGAAGGCTGCGCTGGAGAGCAAATCGCGCAGCCTGTTCTCCAGCGAAGACCTTTCCGCCTCCATTGCTGACGTGGACCTGGACGCCTACGACCAGAAGGTCATCAACGATTACGCGCGCAAGGATGGCAGCCTCAAGACCATCCCTGCCCAGCGCAAGAAGTTGGAAGCTGTCCTGCGCTATGTGGCCAAGGCCTTCAAGGTGGGAAAACGCTACAGCGAGAAACAGGTCAATGAGATCCTGAGCGGCTACCACGAAGATACCGCCACCCTGCGGCGGGAACTGGTCGGTTATGGATTGATGAAACGAGAAGGCGGTGGGGGGGACTATTGGCGAGAATCGTGAACCTGTAGGGGCGAGTGGCCGCTCGCCCCTACGCATATTATTTCTTGCGCGGACTGAGGGGGATCAATGCGCCATTCATCATCGGCGCAGACAGCGGCTCCGCGTCCAATTTCATCACACGGCTATTGGCAAAGAACCCGAAATCGAAGGTGGTCTCGTCGCCTGCCTGTTTGCCAGGCACGGGCATCAGGCGCGCGGTCAGCGGCTTGTCGAGGCGCAGGGCCAGGGCAGAGAGGTCCAGCAATAACGGAACCAACTGCTCGGCGCGGGTATCGCCTGGCAGCGGCACCGTGTCCAGCCCCGTGCCGCATACCGTCGAGTAAAGCAGCGCATCCTTCACGGTCAGCGTGCCGTCGGCGGCGCGGCGGGCCAGCACCGAATCCTCGAGTACAGGCTGCATGAATCCGCTGAAGCCTGTGTGCGGGAAATCAGCGCGGTCGATGGCCTCGGTCAGCAGCGCGGCGGCCGCCACCGATCCATGCAGGCCGATCCTCGGGATGCCCATACGTTCGACGGCGCCACCTAGCGAATGCGCGTCATCGGGGAAGGGCGCCAACGAGAAGTCGATTCCGCCAAACGGGACGTGCCACAAGCGGGTGGCTGCGACTTTGGCGATGGCCTGTCCGTGCCGCTCGATCTCGCGGACCAAAGCCTGGCGGCCGTCTTCGAGGCTGGATGCGCCGCTGAAAGCGTCCACCGCCAAATCCGCCGACTCGACCGCCACCGCGAACATGGGTTCGTCACCCTCGTGATACGCGGCAGGAAAGAACGGTGCGCCCGCTGAGACGTTGGCCAGCGCGGTGAAGTTCAGGTTGGCAAAGCCGTTCGGGTCGATGGGCGCACAACGCACGATGATCTCGGCGCAGGCGCGCAGCGCGTCCATGTGGATGCCGCGTGCGTCGGCCATCACGCCGCTGAAGAAAATATTCTGCGAGGCGGCGATGGCATCGGGAATTAACTCATAACTGCGCGGCGACTCGGGCAGGGCGGGTCCCAGCGCGGCATAAGCGATATTGAACTCGGGCAGCAGCTTCGAGAGTCCTTCAGCAAACTTCGGCAACTGGTCGATGTGACTGTCCAGCAGTCGCGGAAACGGCGTGGTTGCCATGCGCGTGGTCTGTACTTCATAGCCTTCAGCACGAAAGGCGGCTGAAGCCTGCATCAAAAAATCCCCCGCCTGTTGCAGGATTGAGTCGTCCAGCGGAAATTGTGGATTGCAGAAATAGGTAATGGAGCGGATTTTCATTGGAAGATTTCCTCGTTGGTCGAGTAGGCCGAGTGTTCTAAGAGGCCCTATCGAGACCGCCAGTGATCAAATTCTTTGTCTCATCACCTCGAACATCAGCACCGACCCCGCCACGCCCGCATTCAGCGACTCGACCTTGCCTGACATGGGGATCGAAATCTTCTGCGTCGCCAGTTTGCGTGCGGACTCGCTGGCCCCATCCGCCTCGCTGCCTACGATCAGCATCAACGGTCCGCGCAGATCCGTCTCCCAGCACGAGATGCCGTCCATATCCGCCAGATACACGTTGACTCGCTGATTCGCTGACTCGCTGAATCGCTTAATCTCCTCCCAACTCATCGCGCGGATCGGCAGCCGAAAATGCGCGCCCATCCCCGCGCGGACCACCTTCGGCGCAAAGGCGTCGGTTGTCTCGGGTGGAAGTAGCACGGCCTGCACTCCTGCTGCCGCCGCCGAACGGATCAACGTGCCCAGGTTGCCCGGGTCGCGGATCTGGTCTGGGATGAGGATGAAGGTTTGGGAATCGGGAATCGGTAAATCGGTAAATGGCAGGACGGCTAAAATGCCCTGTGGAGTTTCGGTCTCGCTGAGAGATTTCATCAACTCGGGCGTGACCGCTTCGCATTCCACGCCGCGCGATTGCAGGGTCTTGACCAACGACAATCCACGTTCGCTTAAGGTCGAGTCATACAGCGCAAAGCGAAATTCCCAATGACTGTTTGCCGCTTCTTCCACTAACCGCACGCCTTCGGCCACGAACGCCCCCGCCTCGCGGCGTTCTTTGGCGCGTCCAAGCAGTGCGCGGACCAGTTTCAGCTTTGGATTCTGAGCCGAGGTAATCAAGCGCCCCATTCCTTCCACACATCCATGAAGGCGTCGATAGTGGCCGAGTCGAACAGTACGATGCGCACCAGACCCACGCCCGACTCGGAATGTTCACTGAAATAGTGCGCGATGGCACGAAAAATCACGTTCGCGGCGCGGCCTTTCGGGAAGCCAAAGATGCCGGTCGAGATGGCGGGCATCGCAATGGATGCCAGGCCCAATTCATCGGCCACGTGCAGAGACCCGCGCACCGCCGCCGAGAGTTTGGCATCCTCGTCGCCATCACCCCAGACGGGCCCAACCGCGTGGATCACGTATTTCGCAGGCAGGAGCCCGCCCGAGGTCCAGGCGGGATGGGCGTGGCTGACCAGTCCCTGGGCGCGGATCCATTCATCGCTTTCCTGCTGGATGACCTCGCCGCCCTTCCGCACGATGGCCCAGGCCACACCGCCGCCGTGGGCCAGATGTTCGTTGGCCGCGTTGACGATGGCATCTACCTGCTCGGCGGTCAGGTCGCCTTGCACCAATTGGACGGTCTGGCCTGTGGGTAGGCTGCGTTCGGTCAGGATGGTATTCATGCAAATATTTTACCCCGTTAAAAACGTAGAGCGAGAGTGACTCTCGCTCTACAATTCAGTTCTATTTTCTTACTTGGCCTGCGCCACGATCTTGGCAAAGGCATTGGGGTCGCGCACGGCGATGTCAGCCAGCATCTTGCGATTGAGGATGATGTTCGCCTTCTTGAGCGCAGACACCAAACGGCTGTAGGTGGTGCCGTTTAGGCGGGCCGCGGCATTGATACGCGCGATCCACAGCTTGCGAAGATCACGCTTGCGAACGCGGCGGTCGCGGGTGGCGTACCACAGGCTCTTGAGCATGGCCTCGTTGGCGCGTTTGAACAAAAAGTGCTTCGCGCCGCGCTGGCCCTTGGTGATCTTCAAAACTTTCTTATGACGAAGGTGCCCTTGCGGGCCTCCCTTAACACGTGCCATATCTTAACCTCCTGCGGTCCTGCGGGCGTCGGCGGGTTGCGCCAGTTGTGTACACCCGAAAGCCGCAAATCTTGCGGATACGATGCCCGGAAGATTACCCTTCCATGTTGGGGGCAAGGCGTTTGACGCGCTTGATGATGCTGCGACCCTTGACGGTCTGCATCTCGCTCAATTCGCCCTTGGTGCGCTTTGACGTGTTGCGGCGCAGATGGCTCTTGC